>JAYSYH010000310.1:0-3361 GCA_043716645.1 Betaproteobacteria bacterium
CCGGCTTGCAGCGCAGTCCGTGCTTCATCTGCGCTGCCGCCGTCACCGTCACCGTCACCGTCACCGTCACCGTTGCCCATGCTCTCGCACATCGCGTACAGCGGTTCGTTCAGCGCCAGCCACTCGCGCCAGAACGCCGGCTTGGCGACGAAGTAATTGCTGAACACCACCTGCCGTGTGTCCATCACCAAAGCGCGCAGCGGTGTCGGGCGCCCGATGTGATCGAGGAAAGCGCTGTAGGCGTCGATCAGGCCCGCGTCGAAAGTTTCGGCCTGCTCGAAGACATTGAGGAAAAAGGCACCCATGTCCGGTTGCGGCGAAAACAGGAAGACATCTGTTTCGGTTTCGTGCGCGCGGATGAACTGCTGCACGTCTTGCAGGCTCAGGCTGGTCTTGGCGCAGAACTTGGGCGAAAAGAAGGCGTACCAGGCGTTCTCGTCCAGCGTTCGCGCCTTGATGCCGGACAGCAGGAACTGGCGAATAGGGCCGTACTCGAACCAGTCCGGACGAGGGTTGGCGTGGTTGTCCAGCACCAGCCAGCCCGGCGGTATGGCTGCTTGCGTGGCAGCGGAATAGGCGATCTGGTGCAGGTGCAGCGGAGCAGGATTCATTCGGCTTCCAAAGTCGGGACGCGCGCCCATGGTGGCTCACGGTGACTCGACTGAACCGTCAAAAAGCCGGGGGTCGGCCAGACATTTCGCGCGGCAGGCTCCAGGGCAACTCGAATTTCCGCGTCGCGACCTCGGTTCTGTCGCGGTATTGGAGCTGGGGGACGCCACAGGCACGGCGTAAATGGCGACGTCACACCAGGCTATTCGCAGCTTAAAGGGGTGCGCTGGCATGGTGTAGTCGCAGCACCATCCACTGTGCGCTGCGGCCATGTTTCTCAGACGCTTGCTTTTCCCCTTTCACCGTCCGTTCCTGCGGGTCTGACTTTGCAAGCCCACGGCAAGAACATCGCCGCCTGCCGCGTAGTCAACATCTTGCGTGACGGCGACTTCGTGCGCCCTTCGACCTGGCGGCAATCGCGTCAGCGCAGCGGTAGCCTGCCGTTTGACGCAATGGGCGCGAAATGCGACGACCCGTTGCCGTTCATCGTTTCTGTCAATGCGATGTTCGGTGCAGGGCAGTTAGCCAAAGTGAATAGGTCGAGCGGCGATGGCGTCCGGCTCCAACTGCCATGAAACTTGCTATTACTTCCATCCAACGCAACCGAGGCAAATGGATCGTCGAGTGGTTGGCCTTCCACATGCTCGTTGGCTTCGAATACTTTTATCTCTACGCGCACAAGACTGACGACGGAATGACCGAAATACTCGTCAAGCTCGGTCGCCGCTATCACATCAAGGTGCATCTGCTTGACGATCAACCGCAGCCGCAACTATTAGCCTACCAGCATGCCTACGCCGCCTATGGCGACACGGTGGACTGGATGGCGTTCATCGATGGTGATGAGTTCTTGCACGCCAGCGACGGCGGGCAGATGGGCCAGGCGCTGAGCGGTTTCGACGCGCAGCCGCTGTCGGCCCTGGCGATCAACTGGCGCTGCTACGGCAGCAACGGCCATGTGGCCGACCCGGACGCGCTGGTCGTGCAGGCCTACCCGCGTCACAGTCGGGCTGATTTTCTGCCCAACCGCCACGTAAAGAGCGTCGTGCGCGCAAAGCAGACTGTGAAGGTGCAGACCGCCCATGTGTTCCATACGGATCTGGGCACCTTCGACACTCTGGGCCGCCCGGTCACTAGCGGCTGGATGCGCGACAACCCACCCAGCTTCGACACGCTGCGCATCAATCACTACGCGGTGCAGAGCTTTGATTTTTTCCGCCGGACCAAACAACACATGGGCGCGGCTGACGGCAACCCGTTGCTCATTCGGCCCGAGGCCTGGTTCCACGAGTACGACCGCAACGAGGACGACGACGGTCAGTCTTACCAGTTTCTTGTGCGGCTGAAACTGAAAACCCAAGAGCTGCTCGCCACTCTTTAAAAGCACTGTCAACTATGCTCAATACGATCGTCAAAGATTACCAAGTCGTCGCGGACATCCCACCGACCGAACACGACTTTTCTGGTCACTCGGCGGCGTCGAAGGACATCCTCAAATTTGCTTTTGCAGACAACCGTCCAGTCCGCACCGTGCTGGACATTGGCTTCGGAATTGGAAGCTTGGCCCGGATGGTGAAGACCGACCCAGCGCTGAAGCATTGGCACGTTGACGGCATTGACGGCTTTGATGAGACCTGCCGCAATGTCGAGTTGTTCAGTAAGGGCTGGTACCGCCATGTGTGGCACGGTCTGGCACAAGACATTCCAATCGAAGTCCTGCGGCAGTACGACGCGCTGTGCTTATTCGACGTGATCGAGCACCTCGATGCGCTGACAGCCAAACAACTGCTGAAGACCCTGCTCGAAGCGCTCGGGCCCGACAGTCGCCTCGTGATCAGCACGCCGCTGTGGTTTTATCCGCAGGACCACCATCGCGATGGCGACCTGGAAGAGCATTTGATCGGCGTGCCGGCGCGCGCCATGACCGGCTTGCAACCATTGTTGTACGCGGTCAGCCCCGATTTCTTGATCGGAAATTTCGTTCTAAGCCGCGCGAGCCTGGCCTACATCGATCAGTTCGTGCCCACGACTGACCGTTCCTTCGGCATTGACCAGGGCCGCGCGCAAGTGGCCGCCCTGGACTTGAAGGCCGACAACTCGTTGCAGCGCTGGAGCCCAGCTGCTGGTCAACCGACCCTTGATGTGATGGGTCAGACTCCGGCCCACACCGCGGTCAACATGGACGTGTTGGCCCTGATCCCGCCCACCGCGCGGCGCATTGTCGAAGTCGGATGCATGCACGGCGCGCTGGCCGCCGCACACCGGGCGGCGCAGCCCGATGCGCACTACATCGGCATCGACATCGACGCCGACTACGCTGCTGCAGCAGCCGTCAATTGCAACCAGGCGATGGCCGCCAATATCGAGGCCATGGACGACGCGGCGTTTGCCGGACTGTTCCCCAGCGATTGCTGGATCTTTGCCGATTGTCTGGAACATCTGCGCGACCCCTGGCGCGTGCTGGCGCGTGTGCGTCAGCAGATCGCACCCGACGGCTGCCTGCTGGCCTGCATGCCGAATGCCCAGCACTGGAGCTTGCAGTGGCGCATGGCGTCGGGCAACTTTCGCTATGAAGACAGCGGCCTGCTCGACCGCACGCACCTGCGCTGGTTCACCCGTATCACGATGCTGGAGATGTTTGAGAAGACCGGCTGGCGCGTTGAGCGTGGCCTGAGCCGCAACTTGAACACGCCCCAGCAGCCGCAAATGCTGGAAGCAGTCCGCGCTTTTGCCTCGGCAACTGGCCTGGACC
>JAYSYH010000032.1:0-59477 GCA_043716645.1 Betaproteobacteria bacterium
CACGACACCGTCGACCGGCACCTTCTCGCCAGGCCGCACACGCAGCTTGTCGCCAACATGGACGTTGGCCAGCGGGATGTCTTCTTCCGACCCGTCCTGTGCGATCCGCCGCGCCGTCTTGGGGGCCAGACCCAGCAGCGACTTGATCGCCGCCGAAGTCTGCGAGCGCGCCTTCAGCTCCAGCAACTGCCCCAGCAGCGTCAGCGAAATGATCACCGCCGCCGCCTCAAAGTAGACCGCGACGCGACCCATCGAGATGAAGGAATCCGGGAACACCTGCGGCGCGACGGTGGCCACCACGCTGTAGCCGAAAGCCGAGCCCGTGCCCAGGCCGATCAGCGTCCAGATGTTGGGGCTGCGGTTCGCGACCGACTGTGCGCCCCGCACGAAGAACGGCCAGCCCGCCCACAGCACCACGGGCACCGTAAGGGCAAGTTCCACCCAGCTTTGCGTGGCCATGGCCATCCAGCCGAGCCGGTGGCCCACCATCGCCAGCACCGCCACGACGACCGTCAGCGGCAGCGTCCACCAGAACCGACGCGTGAAATCAGCCAGCTCCGGGTTCGCTTCATCGTCCAGGCTGGGCATGGCGAGCTCGAGCGTCATGCCGCACTTGGGGCAGCTGCCGGGATGATCCTGGCGCACCTCCGGGTGCATCGGGCAGGTGTACACCGTGCCCGTGGCAGGTACGGGCATAGCCTCAGCGGGTACGGGCAACCGGGTCCACGCAGCCAACGACGATGGTCCAGTCCGCCTCTTTGCCGCCCTCACTTGCCCATAGCGGCCGACGGCATCCGGTCGGCCATCATGTCCATCATCATCTGCATCATGGCCATGTGGTCGGCCATCATCTGATGGCGCTTGGCCATGTCACCCGGCATACCTTTGCCATTGCCGTCGCCCATACCGGCCATCGGTGCGGCGCTACCGGGCGAGCCCATCATGCCCATGCCACCCATGCCACCCATGCCACTGCTGCCCTGCGCGCCGTGCATGGCGTGCATCTCCTTCATCATGGCCATGCCCCCTTGCATGGCCTTCATGTGCTCGGCCATCAGGGCCTGGCGTTCTGCAGGCGTGCTGGCTTTCACCATCTTCTGGTGCATCTCGTGCATCAACTTCATGCGTTCATCCATCGCTGACATGGAGCCTCCGGCACCCATCGCCATCGGGGCCATGCCGGTGGGCGGTAGCGCTGCTCCCGTGGTGCCGGGACTTGCGCAGGCTGTTGCAAGCCCGGCGACTGACAAAGCAACGAGGGTGCGAACTGTGAACATATTGAACTCCAGAGGGGTGGGGTTGACTGCCCGGCAAGCAATGGCAATTTCGCCAAGCTACGACCTGACGCTGGCGACGTCTGTTCGTTGCCGAACGCTTACAAACAGCCTCGAAGGACTTCTCGGCGACAGCAGCACCCGCCCCGGGCCGCAGGCCGATCGACAGCCGGCGAGAGTCAAGCGAATTCGAAAACAAACGAACGCCTTGGGCCTGACGCTGGACCTTGTCCCTGTAGGAACGTATAGACCATTTCATGATGCGATCAGCTATCGGGAGCGAGCTCATGATGAACATCGGCGAAGCGGCCAGCGCATCGGGCGTGTCGGCCAAAATGATCCGGCATTACGAGGAACTTGCGCTGCTGCACGCCGCCCTGCGCAAGGAGTCTGGCTACCGGCAGTACGAGCCCAACGACGTCCACACACTACGCTTCATCCAGCACTCCCGGGACCTTGGCTTCTCGTTGGCGGAAATCGGCGAATTGGTCAGCCTGTGGCGCAACCGCCGGCGTTCGAGCGGCTCGGTCAAGACTCTGGCTGAAGCGCATGTCAAAAAGTTGGAGCAGAAGGCGGCGCAGCTTCTGGCCATGAAGTCGGCGCTCGAACACCTGGTGCGCTGCTGCCATGATGACGACCGACCGGAGTGCCCGGTCCTGGAGGGCCTGGCGCGTTTGGACACTCCGTCGCCAGCGGCACTCGCCGACAAGCGGCGTGTCCCACAGCGGGCGCGCCGCGTGCCGGGTTGAGTCGCCACGCTGGTGAGCAGGAACCTCCGCTGCGCTCCACGCACAGGCGCGCTGTCCGATAATCCGCCGACGTGAAGTACCTGCGCGCCTTCATCCTGGTCCTGTTGACCGTCCTGCTGCCCGTTCGGGGTGCCGTTGCCGCTGCCATGCTGTGCCCGGGCGAGGCGGCGACGGCGAATGCGGGAACGGATGCCGGCCGTGGACCGCACGATGTGCAGGACGAGCTCGAGCATGCCGCTCACCACATTGCCGCGCACGACCACTCGAGCCATTCCCCCGGCGATGCATCCGACGAACCGTCTTCGGGCGGGCACGCGGCGGCCAGCCAGTTTTGTGCCGGCGGCGGCTGCTGCGTGACACCACTGGCGTTCGCCCCACCGTCTGTTGCGCCTCCAGCCCTGATCACGTCGACGACCTTCCCTGCCCTCACCGCGCGCGCCGCGGCCTTTTACCCGGACGGCCAGGACCGTCCTCCGCGAACCTGCTGACCCCGCCAGGCCTCCACCGAGGGGCTGCATTGGGCTCGTGCGTGCACCGCGCGGGCTACCCGCCGACGGCAAGCCCCGCCGGCGCGCCAGACGAGTTCAAGCCATGAAAAACACCATCTTTGCCCAGGGCGTTGCGCTGACGGCTTGCCTGCCTGTGCTGGCGGCCGTCCCAGCCGCCAAGACGGCCCATCAGCAGCACGGAGGCCGACCATGACGCGCCTGACAGCCGCTGCATGGGCTTCGTTCACGCTCGCCGGTTGCGCGTCGTTCTCGCCCGACGGTGGCTTCAACACGGTGCAGCAGCTAACCCAGGAGCGCATCGGTCAGAAGCCGTCGTTCCAGCGAACCGGTGAGCAGACGGAGTCGGCGGCATTGCGTGTTGCCGAGTTGCTGAAGCAGCCGCTGTCTGCCAACGGCGTGGTCGAAATCGCGCTGCTGAACAACCGCGACCTGCAGGCGAGTTATGCCGAGTTGGGGGTCGCCGAGTCCGACCTTGTGCGTGCTGGCCGGCTGGCCAACCCGTCGTTTCGCTTCGGCCGCCTGGGCGGCAACGGCGGGGTCGAAATCGACCGCGCCGTGATCTTCAACGTGCTGGGGCTGTTGACGATGCCGCTGGCAACGCAGCTGCAGCAGCGCCGCTTCGAGCAGGCGCAACTGCAGGCCGCCCACGAAACCGTCGGGCTGTCCAGTGAGGCGCGCAAGGCCTTCTTCCAAGCCGTGACGGCCCAACAGCTGGTCGGCTACTTTGGCCAGGTGAAGGAAGCGGCCGATGCGTCCAGCGAACTGGCCAGGCGCATGGCAGCGGCAGGCAACTTCAGCAAGCTGGCGCAGATGCGCGAGCAGTCGTTCTACGCGGACGCCACCGCGCAGCTGGCCCGTGCGCAGCACCAGGCCGTGGCCGCGCGCGAGCGCTTGACGCGGGTGCTGGCGCTGGACGGCGGGCAGCTCGCATTCACGCTGCCAGACCACCTGCCGAATCTGCCCGCTGCGCCCGCGGCGCCGAAGGACGCCGAGCAGACCGCGATGGACCAGCGCCTGGACGTGATGATGGCCAGGCGAGCGACGGAGTCGACCGCGAAAGCACTGGGACTGACCCAGACCACGCGCTTCATCAACGTGCTGCATGCGGGCTATCAGAACAAGAACGCCCCCGGTGAGCAGCGCAGCAATGGCTACGAGATCGAACTCGAGCTGCCGCTCTTCGATTTCGGATCTGCAAGGGTGGCCCGGGCGGAGGCGATTTACATGCAGGCCGTCAACCGCACGGCGCAGGTTGCGATCAATGCCCGCTCTGAAGTGCGCGAGACCTACTCGGCCTACCGCACGGCCTACGACCTGGCTCGACATTACCGCGATGAGGTGGTGCCGCTGCGCAAGCGCATCTCCGAAGAAAACCTACTGCGCTACAACGGGATGCTGGTCAGCGTCTTCGACCTGCTGGCCGACTCGCGCGACCAGATCGCCAGCGTGACAACCGCCGTCGAATCACTGCGCGACTACTGGCTCGCCGACACCGATTTGCAGGCCGCGCTGACCGCTCACTCGCCAGGCCGCGCGCCCGGCATGAGCCCGGCAAAGGCTGCCGCTGCCGAGCAGGCCGGACACTGAACGGGAGACGACCATGAGCAACCGCAGAACTTTCTTCAAGGCAGCCGGCGCGACCTTTCTGGGCGCAGCGGCCGTCAGTCGCAGCGCAGCCGCAGCCTTGCCCGAGGCGGTCATTCAAGCCTCGCCGATGACCCAGCTGCCGCCGCCGCCGCCCACCGGTCGGCCCTTCCAACCCCTGGTGACACTCAACGGCTGGTCACTGCCCTGGCGCATGAAGGACAACGTCAAGGAATTCCATCTGCTGGCCGAGCCGGTGGTGCGAGAGATTGCGCCTGGCATGAAAGCCAATCTCTGGGGCTACAACGGCTCCAGCCCGGGGCCGACCATCGAGGCTGTCGAGGGCGACCGCATTCGCATCTTCGTCACCAACAAGTTGCCCGAGGTGACCAGCGTGCACTGGCACGGCGTGCTGGTGCCGTCGGGCATGGACGGCGTGACGGGGCTGACGCAGCCGCCGATCGGCGTGGGCAAGACCTTCCTGTACGAGTTCGTGCTGCAGCGCCCTGGCACCTTCATGTACCACCCGCATGCCGACGAGATGGTGCAGATGGCGATGGGCATGATGGGTCTGTTCATCGTGCACCCCAAGGACCCTAAGCGGTTCAAGGTCGACCGCGACTTCGGCTTCATCCTGAACGCCTACGACATCGAACCCGGCAGCGCCACGCCGCGGGTGAACACGATGCTCGATTTCAACTTGTGGACCTGGAACAGCCGTGCCTTCCCGGGCATAGCCCCGTTCGTGGCACGCACCGGCGAGCGCGTGCGCATCCGGGTGGGCAACCTGACGATGACCAACCACCCGATCCACATGCACGGCCCGCACTTCGAGGTGACGGGCACCGACGGCGGCTGGGTGCCCAAAAGCGCGCGCTGGCCCGAGGTGACGACCGACATCGGGGTGGGCCAGATGCGCGCCTTCGAATTCGACGCGCTGGCCGGCGACTGGGCCATCCATTGCCACAAGTCGCATCACACGATGAACGCGATGGGGCACGGCGTGCCGACGATGATCGGCGTCGACCACCGCGTCGTGGCGAAGAAGATCACCGGCCTGATCCCGGACTACATGGTGATGGGCGAGCGCGGCATGCACGACATGGCCGAGATGGAAATGCCGCTGCCCGACAACACGCTGCCGATGATGACCGGCACCGGGCCGTTCGGCCCTGTCGGCATGGGCGGCATGTTCAGTGTGGTCAAGGTGCGGGACGATGTTCAGCGCGGCGACTACAAAGATCCGGGCGCCTACCAGCACCCGGCCGGAACGCTGGCCAGCGAGTACACGGCCGAGATGCCGGAAGTCGTCCGTGCGGCGGCGCCCAAGACCGACGCGGGCACCCTGCAAGTTCGCAAACCCACCGGCCATGCAGGCCACTGAAGGAGTTTCAAGATGACAAAAGTTTTGAGCGCTGTGGCCCTCGCCCTCATCGCCTCGGGCTCGACTCCAGTCCTGGCCCATGGCGCTGAGCACAAGGCCAGTGCATACAAATACGACGCTGGCAAAGTCGAGGTCACAGCCTTCGGGCGCGAAGGCAACCCGACGAAAGTGAGCCGCACCATCCAAGTCGATATGGCCGACACGATGCGTTTCACGCCAGCCGATTTCGCGGTCAAGCGCAGCGAGACCATCCGGTTCGTCATCCGCAACAGCGGCAGGCAACTTCACGAGATGGTGCTGGGCACGGCCCAGGCTCTGAAGGAACATGCCGAGCTGATGAAGAAGTTTCCGGAGATGGAGCACGCGGACGCAAACATGGCCCATGTGAAGCCGGGCGCCACAGGCGAAATCGTCTGGCAATTCACCAACGCCGGGCAGTTTCAATTCGCGTGCTTGCTGCCTGGCCACTACGCGGCCGGCATGGTGGGCACGTTGGCCGTCAAATGACGCGCTGCGCTCTTTGTTGCCGCTGACAGCCGCTGACAGCCGCTACCGTCGCCCTGCCCGCTCTCTTTACGCCTGAGTCTGGAACCTGCTCATGAAGTTTTCATCTCTCATTGCCGTCTGTGCACTGGCCCTGTCCGCCATGGCCTTTGCTCAATCGTCGCCTGCCGACCATGCCGCGCATCATCCGGCCGGTGCGTCGGCCACGGCTGCGGCAACGCCCATGGCCGACGGCGAGGTTCGCAAGGTCGACAAGGAGCAAGGCAAAGTGACGCTCAAACACGGGCCGATCGCCAGTATCGACATGCCCGCCATGACGATGGTGTTCAAGGTCGCCGAACCCAAGATGCTCGACGTCCTCAAGCCTGGCGACAAGGTGAAGTTTTCAGCCGACAAGGTCAACGGCACCCTCACGGTGACCGCCATCGAAGTGTCGAAGTGATCGCCGCTGCGGTTTGTTTGGTGGGAATAAGGTCTGTCGGGCCCTCACCTGGGAAGCGTCCTCACTTTTAATCGCTCGAAATCTGTGCAGACTGAGCGGTCGGGAAGCTACCTCTGGTGGGCGGCTCTAGCCGGCCATCAGCGGGTATTCGGCAGCGGCCGCTTCGGGGTCAGGGGATTCAAGGGGGCGTGCGGTGAATCCGTGAATTCGGGGGCGCAGCTCCGTCGGCGACGATTCTGCTGCGGTCAAACAAAGCGTAGCAAAAGGCATCGTTGCGCTGCCGGCTGACGTAGCGGATGCCGTCCAGCTCAGGGCGCGCGACGTGAATGGCCGCTGCCCAGGCCTGCGAGACGCCGTAGTCGTCGCCGGCGGAGATGTCGTGTTGAGGCCAAGTGTTTTCAGCGCTGCCCCAATGAGGTCTGCCAGCGTCGGCGCGGGCTTGTTCGGGTGCTTGAAGCCGACCAGCAAGCGGGCCACCAGGCCGGCCTTCGAGACGACGAAGACACCGTTGAAGAACAGGCTGTTTTCATGGATGACGGACTCGCAGAAGGCGGTTTCCGGGTCTTGGCCCGCGTAGCGCACGCCGAACGTTGCTGCGCCGGGGGTGGCACCTGCAGGGTCGTCCAAACGAGACTGTGCGCCACGGGTCCAGTCGGGCTCGCTCGCGGGGCGCTTGCTCAGCCCCACAGGCCTGCTGTGGGCACCGCGACCGTCGAGACCAGCGTCTCGAACGTGCCGGGCCTAGGCAACCGCAGCATGCGCGGCGTGTTCGCTGGCGAATACCTCTGCGGTTCTCAGGACTGCCGCCGTCTTGCCGGCCTGCAGGGCCTGGGAGAGCGTCTGCCCGACAAGAGAGCCGTGCTTGCGCTCCCAGAAGATGAACTGCGACACGGGGTCCACTCCTCGAAGGAGCAGGCACACCGCCTTGACGTCCTCGGCGGACAGGCCCATGAGGCTGACCGGTTACCAGCACTTGTTGCCAATCTTCAGGCTGAACAGCTCCCCCCGGTCGCAAGCCTGCTTCAGAGCCTGCCGGGTCCCCTGCCCCATCCGGTGATTCTTGGGGCAATGAGCGCGGCAAGTTCGATCCGAGGCTGGCCTGCTGGCGCTCTTGCTGGAGCGCGCGGATGGCGTGGGCTTGCTGGACCACGCTCACGCGCAGCAGCCGGAGCTCATCCTGCAGCTGCTGAAGCTTGCGGTCCTCGACGACGACCTGCCCGATCTGCGGTCAGGATGCCCGAGGCTCCGACGTCCCTGTTGGGCGCCCCCGCCCGGACTTTGGACTTGCCGGAGAGGCCGCCTTGCGCAAGTGCGCTGGTGAATTTCGATGCCACGGCCGCGGTCCACGCCGTGTGGAAAGCTGACGCAAGTGATTGAAGCAAGCAAAGCAAGTTCCAACACTGCTGGATTGCGCAGCACTGCGCAACAGTGCGCAACACTGCGCAGAGCGCTTGGCGCAGGCCAGGCGTCGGCCCGTGACTCGCGCAACGGATGCTGAGGCGGGGCGGGTTCGCTGGCGCACAGTCTGTCCAATTCCCGCCCAGCATCATGTGACCGTCCGTAGGAACTCCGATTGGTGGTCCAGCGATGCCGGTAACGAGAAGTTCATGAACGACCCGCGCATGAAGGCGATGGGCGAGATGTCCTTCGACGGAAAGCGGATGGTCTATGGTGGCTTCGAGCCATTGCTGGACGTTTGATCCGCGGCTGGTCTGCCTACGCATCCAGATACCCCTCCGTCAAGGAATCCATCATGAAAGTTCAAGCCTACATCTCCTACCGCGGCCGCTGTGAAGAGGCGCTGGAGTTCTACAAGAATGCCATCGGTGCCGAAGTCACCGGGCTGCTGCGCTGGAAGGACAGCCCCGACGCGGCCATGAAGGCGCCGCGGGGGTTTGATGAGAAAGTCATGAACGCCTCCTTTCGCATTGGCGACACGCTGTTGATGGCTGACGACAGCCCGGGCGAGGCGCTTTCAGAATTCAAGGGCATGACGCTGGCGATCGAGGTGGCCGACGACGCTGAAGCCAAACGCATGTTCACGGCGCTCGGTCAAGGCGGGAAGGTGACCATGGCCCTGATGAAGACGTTCTGGACGTCGTCGTTCGGCACGCTGACCGACAAGTTCGGGGTGCCGTGGATGGTGAATGTCGCCGCGCCGAAGGCTTGAGGCCGGTCACCACCATGCTCACGCCCCAACTCACGTCAGCGATCGACCTGGCACGCCAGAACGGCGTGCGCTTTCCGAACGAAAGCACCGCGTACCGACATGCTCGCGACGAGCTTCTTGCCGAGGAGATCGAACTTCGGCGTCACATTGAGCGCGTCGCGGCGCAGCGACGCGCCCTGCCACCCGGCGGCACGGTGCCCAAGGACTACGCATTCGTCGGCGAGAACGGCCCTGTCAGTTTCTCCGCGTTGTTCGGCGACAAGCAGACGCTGGCGGTCTACAGCTACATGTACGGGCCTCAGCGCGCGCGGCCTTGCCCGATGTGCACGTCGCTGATGGCCGCCTGGGACGGCGAGTCGCTGGACGTCGAACAGCGCATTGCGCTGGTGATGGTTGCGCGCTCGCCCATCGAGCGCTTGCTGGCGGTCAAGAAAGAGCGCGGCTGGCAGCACCTTCGCCTGTATTCCGACATGGACGGCGACTTCACGCGCGACTACGCGACTACGTCAGCGCCGACGACGCGGGCATGCCGGGGTTCACTGTGTTCACCCGGCGCGACGGAAGCATCCGCCACTTCTGGAGCGGCGAGATGGGCCGCAGTACGGCCGATCCGGGACAGGATCCGCGAGGTGCTCCCGACCTCATGCCGCTCTGGACGATTCTCGACAACACACCCGAGGGACGTGGCGGCGGCTGGTACCCGAGCTTGAGCTACGGCACACGTTGAGTCCACTGAACCCTGCCTTCAAGCGCAACTCACTGGAAAGGAACTGAAGATGAACTTCATGATTCTGGTCAAGTCCAACCCCGACCTCGAGTCTCGTCTTGAAGCGATGAGCGACTCGCAGGTGAAGGATTCCATGGCCGCGATGGAGGTCTTCAACGACGAGCTCAAAAAGGCGGGTGTGCTGAAAGACTGCGACGGCCTGCGCCTGACTCGTGAGGCAAAGCGCGTGCGCTTCGACGGGAAGGCTCGCACGGTTGTTGACGGGCCGTTCACGGGAGATCTCGTTGCCGGCTATTGGCTTTGGCAGTTGCCGTCGATCGAAGACGCGGTGGCGTGGGTCAAGCGCTGTCCCAACCCCATGCCCGCACCCTCCGAAATCGAGATCAGGCCCATCTGAGTGGATGGCAGACGCTGACGACAACGAAAGCGAAAGCGAACATGACAGCCAAGAACACGATATGCCTCTGGTTCGACGGTGACGCCGTGGATGCTGCGCAGTTCTACGCGAAGACGTTTCCAAACAGCGAGGTGGGTGCGATCCATCTCGCGCCTGGAGACTCCCCGTCGGGTAAGCGCGGCGACATCGTGACCGTCGAATTCACGGTGATGCAAATTCCCTGCCTGGGGCTTAACGGCGGGCCGGCGTTCAAGCACAGCGAGGCATTCTCGTTCCAGGTGGCCACCGACGACCAGACGGAGACCGATCGCCTGTGGAATGCAATCGTCGACCACGGCGGCCAAGCCAGCGCTTGCGGATGGTGCAAGGACGCGTGGGGGCTGTCATGGCAGATCACCCCGCGCGCCCTCATCACTGCGATCTCCGACCCCGACCCCGCGGCGGCCAAGCGGGCCTTCGACGCCATGATGCAGATGACCAAGATCGACATCGCTGCCATCGAAGCTGCCCGGGCTGGCTGACGACGCGCTCCCGGCCCATCGCCGTCGCTGGGGACTACAGGATGGGACAGACACCTGATCTCAGATCACACGAAGAGCCCAGCAGGGATAACGCCAGGCGCATCGGGCGGGCCATCGTGTTCCTGTGGTTCCTGACCGGCGGCATCGCCCACTTCGTCGCCACCGAAGCCGAAGTCCGCCTCGTGCCGCCCTACATCCCCTGGCCGCTGGCCGCTGTATGGGTGAGCGGCATTTTTGAACTGCTGGGCGCGGTCGGACTGCTGACCCGTCGCACCAGGCGCGCAGCCGGAATCGGGCTCTTCGTCCTGACGATTTGCGTCACGCCTGTGCACGTCTACATGCTGCAACGCTCGGACCTGTTCCCCGTGCCCTACTGGGCCCTCGTTTTGCGGTTGCCCTTGCAAGTGGCACTGCTTGCATTGATCGCGTGGAGCACCGGCCCGTGGCCTAGCTTTAACCCAGCGAAATGCAGGAGATAGCCTTTCGGGTTTCCTGGTGTGAACACACGAATGGTCTCTGCCAATTTGGAAGCTTTTTTCCAATCGCTTCAGGAATTCCTCTGGCACATCGAAGAATTCCGCACCTTTCATCGCCACCTTGGCGCCAGACCTTTCAACCGCAATGGCTTGGCTCAGATAGCGTTTGATGGATGCAATTTTCGTGTCGATGTCTGGCGCATTGGCGAATCGAATCTGTCTGGCAGCCTGCAGAATTTTCGTCTGTTAAACGAGGATGTGATCGGTGTCCTTTAGCAAAGCGCTTTTCAAAAACCTCAGTAACTCACCCACCAAGGCCAGGCCTGCCGTCGGCGTCAGGTCGTAATGCGGCTGCTTGATGTGGATTGAACGCATGCCTGCATTGTCCAAACCAAGCTGCGCGACAGCCATCGAGCATCACCCGCAGGGTGATGTGCTGTCGAGGCGAGGTCACGGCTTCAGGGCCTTATTACGGACCCGACAGACCTAATTACCACGGAACAATTTGTCCCCCGGTCGCCAGACCTCACTCCACCGTCACGCTCTTGGCCAGATTGCGCGGTTTGTCGACGTCGGTGCCGCGTGCGCAGGCCGTGTGGTAAGCCAACAATTGCAGCGGCACCACGTGAAGGATGGGTGACAGCGCGCCGTAATGCTCGGGCATGCGGATGACGTGCACGCCGGGTTCGTTGCTGATGTGGGTGTCGTCGTCGGCAAAGACATAAAGCTGGCCGCCGCGCGCGCGCACTTCCTGCAGATTGCTTTTCAGCTTTTCCAGCAAAGCGTCATTCGGCGCCACGGTGACCACCGGCATCTGGTCGGTAACCAGGGCCAGCGGGCCGTGCTTCAACTCGCCGGCGGGGTAGGCCTCGGCGTGGATATAGCTGATCTCCTTCAGCTTCAGCGCGCCTTCCATCGCGATCGGGTAATGCAGACCGCGGCCCAGGAACAAGGCGTTTTCCTTGCGCGCGAAATCTTCGCTCCACGCGATGATCTGCGGCTCCAGCGCCAGTACCGCCTGCAGCGCCACGGGCAGGTGGCGCAGGGCTTTCAACTGCTGCGCTTCCTGCTCATCGGACAAACGCCCGCGCACTTGTGCCAGCGCCAGCGTCAGCAAATACAAGCCGGCCAATTGCGTCGTGAATGCTTTGGTGCTGGCCACGCCAATTTCAACGCCGGCCCGCGTGATGTAGGCCAGTTCACATTCGCGCACCATGGCACTGGTGGCCACATTGCAGATGGTCAGCGTGTGCTTCATGCCCAGGCTGCGCGCGTGCTTCAACGCGGCCAGCGTGTCGGCGGTTTCTCCGCTTTGTGTGATGGCCACGACCAGCGTGCGCGGGTCGGGCACGCTGTCGCGATAACGGTATTCGCTGGCCACTTCCACGCTGGTCGGTATGCCGGCAATGCCTTCCAGCCAGTAACGCGCGGTGCTGCCGGAATAAAAGCTGGTGCCGCAGGCCAGGATCAGCACGCGGTCGACCTCCTTGAAGATGCGCCAGGCGCCGGCGCCGAACAGTTCGGGGCTTATTCCTTCAACGCCCTCCAGCGTGTCGGCCAGCGCGCGCGGCTGCTCGAAGATTTCCTTTTGCATGTAATGGCGATAGGGCCCCAATTCGGCCGCGCCGCTGTGGGCCTGCACGGTGCGAACAACGCGTTGCACCGGCAGATATCGACCGTGACCCTGACCGTCACCCTCAGCTTGCATTTGCACTTCTGCCGACGAAATCCAGTACTTGCCCAACTGCAGATCGACGACATCGCCTTCTTCCAGGTAGACGATCTGGTCGGTCACGCCGGCCAGCGCCATGGCGTCGCTGGCCAGGAAGTTTTCCGTCGCGCCGTTGCCGGCCATGCCCACACCCAAAACCAGCGGCGAACCCTGGCGCGCACCCACCACGCGTTGCGGTTCGTCGCGGCAGAACACCGCGATGGCGTAAGCGCCGCGCAGCCGCGGCAGCGCTTGTTGCACGGCTTCCAGCAGGTCACCGCTGTACAGGCTGTGCACCAGGTGGGCGATGACTTCGGTGTCGGTCTGGCTGGCAAAGACGTAGCCGCGCTGCTGCAGTTCGGCGCGCAACTCGTCGTGGTTCTCGATGATGCCGTTGTGCACCAGGCCGATGCGGGCGACCGGGGCCGCAGCAGCGGCTGGCTCCGTGCCGTCCAGTCCGCCAAAACCGGTGGCCATGCCGTCGACGTGCGACCCGCCCGAAAAGTGCGGGTGGGCGTTGCGCACCGCCGGCACGCCGTGCGTGGCCCAGCGCGTGTGCGCAATGCCGGTGCCCGAGGCGATGCCCTCGGCCGCGATGCCCGCTTCCAGTTCGGCCACGCGGCTGGTACTGCGGGCCCGGCGCAGTTCGCCGCCCTGGTGCACGGCCACGCCGCAAGAGTCATAGCCCCGGTATTCCAGCCGCTTCAGGCCTTCCAGCAGGATGGGAACGATGTTGCGGGTACTGACGGCGCCGACGATGCCACACATGTGTCGTGTCCTTGGATAACGGGGTAGCGCATGCTAGGCCGGGCGCGATGAATTTTTCTGCCAAATTCAACCCGGTTGGCCGCCTAATTCACCGACTCCTATGCAGCGCGAAATATTCGGTCATTCAACGGCTGCAGCAGGCTTTAGTATTTCGTCATGGAACTCGACGCCACCGACCTGCGCTTGCTGGATTTGCTGCAGAACGACGCCTCACTCTCCAACCTGGACCTGGCCGAACGCGCGCTGACCTCACCCGCCACAGCGCTGCGGCGGCTGCGGCGGCTGCAAGACGCCGGCGTCATCGAGCGCCGCGTGGCGCTGATCAACCTGCAGGCACTGGGCATCGACGGCGGCCTGGCGGCGCTGGTCGAAGTGACACTGGACCGCCAGGGCGCCGAGCACCTGGACGCGTTCGAAGCCCGCGCCGTGGCTGAAAGTCCGGTACGGCAGGTCTACCGCGTGACGCCCGGGCCCGACTTCGTGCTGGCCTTGCAGGTGGCCGACATGCCGACTTACCACGCTCTGGTGCAGCGCTTATTCACGCAAGACGCCAACGTGCGCAACGTGAAGGCCTACTTCAGCGTGAAGCGGGCGAAGTTCGACACGCGGGTGGCGCTGCCCGCGCCGTGATCAGACCGCCGCGCGTTGGCTAAGGTGGCTAAGGTGGCTGCGGTGGCGGCGCCGCGCCCTGCCACCCACTGCGGCCAGGCCAGCCGCCAGCAGCGCCCAGGTGCCGGGTTCGGGCACCGCAACGGCCAGGTTCCAACCGATGACGTCCAGCGCAGCCAGGTCGGCTTCGGTGGCGTCATAAGCCTGGCCGTAGCTGACGTAAGGGCGCATCAGGTTGACCGAGTTGGTACCGAAGTGGCTGGCCTGGTAACCATTGCCGTAGCTGCTGCCGGTGGAGAAAGTTTCGAGGGCCGTGGCGCCGCCGTCGATCGAGAAAAACGGGCTGCCGCCGACGCGCATGTCCAGGCCGGCTGCGCTGTAGCGGAACAGGTCCAGCGGTTCGTACCACCAGTTGCTTTCGAAGCGGTTCGCGCCTTCGCTGATGCCGCAAGCCGCACCCATGCCGGCACCGGCGCAGTAGTCGATGTCGTCGACCCCCGAAACGAAGCCCAGCGCGTGGCCGAGTTCGTGTTGAACGACGGTGATGAAGTCGATCTGGTTGCTCGGCGTGCCGCCGGCGCGGCTGTAGGCAAAGGAAAAGTCGCTGGAAAACGTCATCGTCGCGTCCGGCAGCGCGGCGTTGGTGGCGGTGGCGTACCCCAAGGCCTTGGCGTTGGCGGTGGTCAGGCCCAGCAGGGTGTTGTTGACCGAGCCGTCGTTGTCGTAGCGGCTGCTCAGGTCGCCTTGCGTGGCGTGGAACGCGAGCGCCGCGCCTGTCTGCAGGCTGGCCACCGCACTGGCGTCGCGCGCCGAAGTGGCATCGCCCGCCAGGCTGGCACGCAGCGAGGTGTAGCTCTTGGACATGAACTCGGAACCGGTCTGGCCCAGCACGCTCGCGCCCAGGCTGGCGAAACCCATGTCGACATAGACCGTCACGTTGTCGGCGAGCTTGCTCGACCAGTAATTGCCGGCCGCGGTGACGGCTTGCGATTGCGCCAGCGTCATGCCGCCCGGCGTGGTGTCGTTGAACACGAAAGTCAGCGCGTGCGCGGCAGGGGCGGCGGCCAAGGCGGCGGCGGCGGCAGCGGCCAGCGTGGCAAGCGTGCGCTGGGTGGCAGCAAGGGTCATGGGAAGGGACTCCGGGAAACAACGCAAGAAGGGCAGAAGAGGATCTGGGCGAGCAACGCTCGACCCCTCGATCCTCGCCCGAATGCGGACGACTGGGGGTCTTCAGTCCCGCAGACGCGGGGCCGGGTTGCCGGTCGTTTTCAACACGGCCAGCCCCTTCAGGTATTCCCCTTCAGGAAACAGCATCGTGGTCGGGTGGTCGCACGCACCTTCCAGCCGCTGCAGGATGGCGCCGTCCACGCCGGCGTCGATGGCCGCCCCGGCCACGATCTTGTGAAACAGCTCAGGCCCGATGCCGCCCGAGCAGGAAAACGTCAGCAGCAGGCCGCCCGGTTCCAGCAGCATGAAGGCCAGCCGGTTGATGTCCTTGTAGGCCCGTGCGGCGCGTTCGGCGTGGGCTGCGGTGGGCGCGAATTTCGGCGGGTCCAGCACGATGGCATCAAAGCGCCGGCCAGCCTTCAGGCTGTCGCGCAGGAACTGGTTGACATCGGCATCCAGGCCCGTGCTGCGCGCGGCGTCAAAGCCGTTCAGCGCCACGTTCGCCTGCACGCGGGCTACGGCCCGGGCGGACGAATCGACGCTGGTGACGTGGGCCGCGCCACCGGCCAGCGCGGCCACCGTGAAGCCGCCGGTGTAGCAGTAGCAGTTCAGCACGCGCTGCAGGCCGAGCTGGCGCACCCACCGCGCGAAGTGCGCGCGGTTGTCGCGCTGGTCGAGGTAGAAGCCGGTCTTGTGGCCCTCGGCCACGTCCAGCGTCAGTCGCCAGTCGTGTTCTGTGATGGTGATGTCGGTGGGCCCTTCGTCTTGGTCAGATCGGCGCAACCAGCCGGTCAGCGCCGGCAGGCCTTCGAGGCTGCGCACGCTGGCATCGGACCGTTCGTACAGGCGGCTCAGGCCGGTGGCCTGCAGCAGCGTGTCGGCCAGCGTCTGCTTCCAGCGTTCGACACCGGCCGAGCCGAACTGCGCGCACAGCGTGTCGGCGTAACGGTCGACGATCAGACCCGGCAGGCCGTCGGCCTCGCCGTGCACCAGGCGCAGGCCGGTGCTGCTGATCGGCAAGCGCGCGCGCAGCGCCACCGCGGCGGCGATGCGTCTTTCGAAGAACGGCGGGGCGATGCGTTCGGACTCGTCGAACGTCCAGGCGCGCACGCGGATCATCGATAGGCCGCTGTAGGCACCCCAGGCCAGGAAGCGGCCCTCGGCGTCTTCCAAGCGCACGGTCTCGCCAGAATCGGCCTTGCCACTGGCCACGCTGCCTTCGAAGACCCAGGGGTGGCGGCGTTGCAGGGAACGTTCGCGGCCGGGGCGCAGTCGGATGGATTTCATGCCGCGCATTTTGGCTGCCCCCCAGCTGACGCCGCGGTTGATGCCGCGGTTGATGCCGTGGTTGACGCGGCGGTTGACGCGGCCGCGCCCGGCCCGTAAACCCCGGCGATAGTTCTGCAAGGAAAACTGCGATTTAGCCAACTGCGGCCGCCTGGCCCGTATCACGTTCGTTGCCGGCCAGCGGCATGCTGTCGGTGCTGACGGCTTGTGCACTGGGCCCGCTGCAGCCCGCTCGCGCCGCGCGAACGCGACCTGATGGCCGCGCTGGCCCGTCGCTACGGCCACGGCAGCCAGATTCGCGCAGCGCGCGAAATGGCGCCGTTGTTGGCAGAGCGTTGCGGGGCGAAAGATGGGGGCAGTAAAAAGGCCGACCCGCTGGATCTGGCCTACGCCGAACGCCTGCGCACGCTGGTGGCGGCCGCACCGGCCGACCCTGAACTGCTGTCTTTGTGGGCCGAAGCCGAAATGGTGGCCACGCGCGCCGATGGGTGGGACGCCAAGACCGGCAAAGCCAGCGGCCGCATCGGCGACGTGGCCAGCGCGCTGGAAGAAGGTCTGGCTTTGCAGCCCGGGCATATCAGCATGAACCACGACCCGATCCACGCGGTGGACGCCCACGGCGTGGCGCAGCGCGCCGAGGCTGCTGCCGACCGCCTGGCTGGCCTGGCACCGGCTTCACCACACTTGGCGCACATGCCGTCGCACACCTACGGCCGCATCGGCCGCTATGCCGACGCGGCACGCGTCAACGTAGCCGCCGTGGCCCCCGACCTGACGCTGATGGCCGAAGAGAAGGCGCAAGGCTTCGACAACACCAAGGACTGGCGCGACCACAACCAGCACTTCCTGTGGTTTGCCGCGCTGATGCAGAGCCGTGGCGACGCCGCCGTGCAGGCGGCCCGCGAAATCGCCGGGCACGCGGCCAAGTCCGACCACATCTACGGCGACTACCGCCGCAGCCGGGCGCTTGTCCGAAGCCCGCCGGGCGCTGGCGAAGGCCGAGGCCGGCGCGGCAACCGTGGCCCGCGCGCACCACGGCAAGGCCGGTTTCGACCGCACGCTGCGCGTAGGTGACGCAAGCCGGTACAGCGCGGCTGCGCGTCGAAATCGCATCCCCCGAAGGCCGCCACGGCGAAGCGTTGCAGCAGCAGGCCCTGGCGGTCAACGCCTCACAACGCGCCGACAACGACGAACCGCCGATGCTGGCCGCCGGCGCCCGCGTGGCGCTGGCCGAGCAGACCTACCGCGAAGACCTGGCGCTGCTGCCGGCGAATGGCTAGGCGTTGACGGGTCTGGCGCAGGCGCTGCGCGCCCAAGGCAAAGCGGCCGATGCCGACGCGCTGAAGCCGCAGCTGGCGCTGGCCTGGGCGCAGGCGGACGGCGCGCTGCGGGCCGCGCGCTGATCAGCGCTTCTTGGCGCGCGGATGCGCCGCGTCGTAGGCCTTGGCCAGGTGCTGGAAGTCGAGCTTGGTGTAGACCTGCGTGGTGCTGATGCTGGCGTGGCCCAGCAGTTCTTGCACCGCGCGCAGATCGCCGCTGGACTGCAGCAGGTGGCTGGCAAAACTGTGCCGCAGCATGTGCGGGTGCACGCGGGTGGGCAGACCGGCTTGCTGCGCTTGCGCTTGCAGCCGATTGCGCAACTGATTCGGCGTCAGGCGCGTGCCGCGGCGGCTGACGAACAGCGCCGGCTCGCCGGCATCGGCCAGCAGGGCGCGCACGTCCAGCCAGGCTTGCAGCGCAGCCAGCGCCGCGCCGCCCACGGGCACGCTGCGCCGCTTGCCACCCTTGCCCAGCACGTGGGCGGTGGCGTCTGCCAGGTCCACCCAGCCGCGCGCGCTGCTGCTGGCCACGCGGTCCAGCCCGACCAGTTCGGCAATGCGCAAGCCGCAGCCGTACAGCAGTTCGGTGATGGCATGGTCGCGCGCGGCCAGTTGCGGCGCTTCGGCGGTGCTGCCGTGCTGCGTGCGGTGTTCGGCCAGTGCCACCGCCTGTTCGACGGACAGCGCTTTCGGCAGCGGCTTGGCGCCCTTAGGCGGGCGTATGCCTTCCACCGGGTTGACCAGCACCAGCCCCTGCCGGCCCCACCAGCGGTACAGGCCGCGCCAGGCCGCCAGCGCGATGGCAATGCTGCGCGGCGCCAGCCCGCGCAGCCGCAACTGCCCGACCCAGCTGCGGATGTGGTGCGGCTGCGCTGCCGGCAACGGCACGGCGGCGGGCAAAGCGGTTGCGGCTGACGCCTGCAGCCGCAGCAGCGCCTCGCGGTACATGGCCAGCGTGCGGTCGGCCAGCCGGCGTTCGACGCGCAAATGGTCCAGGAAACGCTGCAGTTCGACGGCCAGTTCAGGCGCTGCCGGGTCTGCAGGGTCTGCAAGGGCAGCGCTCACGGCGGGCTCAGACCGAAGCGTCGGCGGCGTTGGCGCGCAGCCGCGAGAGTGCAGCCGAGGTGACTTCACCCAGCCGCGACAGGAACTCGGTGCCCATATCGGCCGCATAACGCGTCGGGTCGGGCGAGGCCAGCACCAGCATGCCAAAGCAGCTGCCGGCGTGGCGCAGCGGAATCATCGCCATCGACGTCATCGCTGCCGCTTCGCCGACCCATTCAGCGGCTTCGAAGCCGGCGTTCACACCGCAATAGGGCTGGGTCAGGCTGGCAGCGAAGCTCTTGATGTCGTCGCTGGCGGGCTGCAAGAAGCTGGGCAGGCTGGCTGCATCGGGCTCTGCACCCACCGCGGTGCCCAGGCCCCACAGACGGATGGCGGCTTGCGGAATCTGAAATTCATGGCGCAGCGTCTGCACCATGCGCAACGGCAGCGCTTGCGCGTCGGCGGTCAGCAAGATCGTGCTGGTGTAGCGCTGCAGACGGTCGGCGATGGCCACGTTTTCCTGGCTGTTGCGCACCATGTCCATGATGCGGGCCTCCAGACCCTTGATGCGCTCGCGCAGCATCTGCATCTGGCGCTCTTGCAGGCTGACGGCGCGCGCGCCGTGCGGGCTGCTCAGTTGCACCGCCGACAGCAATTCGGCATGCCGTTCGAAGAAGCCTGGCGTGTTCGCCAGGTAGTTGGCGATGTCGGCTTCGGTGATGCCTTGCACGCCGCTGGTTGTGATGGTGGTGGGGGTGGTAGGGGTGGTAGGGGTGGTAGGGGTGGTGGTCAAGGCTTGCTTTCGGTTTTCAGAGTTCGATTTCGCCGTGAAAGACGCTCACGGCGGGGCCGGTCATCAGCACCGGCGCATGGTCGTCGGCCCATTCGATCAGCAGGTCGCCGCCGCGCGCGTGGACGCCGACGCGGCGGTCCAGCCAGCCCAGGCGTATGCCTGCCACCACCGCCGCGCAAGCGCCCGTGCCGCAGGCCAGCGTTTCACCCGCATCGCGTTCGTGCACGCGCAGGCGAATTTCGCTGCGCGACAAGACCTGCACAAACCCGACGTTGACACGGCGCGGGAAGCGCGCGTGCATTTCGATGCGCGGGCCCAGCGTGGCAACAGGCGCCACGTCCACATCGGCCACCCGCAGCACGGCATGCGGGTTGCCCATCGACAGCACGGCAACTTCGACGCCCTCCATGCCTTCGTTGCCTTCGTTGCCTTCGTTGCCTGCCTTGCCTTGCAGCGGCCACAACTCGAAGTCACCCTCGGCCCGCGCCGTCAGGCCGCTGCCGTCGAACGGTATGCGGCTGTGTTCAAAGACCGGCCTGCTCATGTCCACGCTGACACGGCCATCGGGCTGCAAGCGCAGCTCCAGCACGTTGTTGACGGTCTGGACGCGGATGGTGGTCTTGTCCGTCAGCCCCTGCCCGTGGACATAGCGCAAGAAGCAGCGCGCGCCGTTGCCGCAGTGTTCGACTTCGTCGCCGCTGGCAGCGTTGACGATGCGGTAGCGGAAGTCGATGCCTGGCGTGCTGCTTTTCTCGACGATCAGGATCTGGTCAGCGCCAACACCGAAGCGCCGGTCGCCGATTTGCTTCAGCTGCGCGGTGCTCAATTCGACCGGATACCGCACGCGATCGAGCACGACAAAGTCGTTGCCCGCGCCTTGCATCTTGGTGAAGGGAACCCGCATGCGGCGATTATCGGTTCGGCTTCAACGGTAAACGGGCGGCGCGCCCTCGGGCCGCGTCTTGAAGCGCTTGTGAACCCAGAAATACTGCGCCGGCATCGTGCGGATCTGGGCTTCGATGAACGTGTTCATCGCCGCTGCGTCGGCCGCCGGGTCGGCGGTGGGCCAGCCCGTCCAGGCCGGCATGAAACGCACCCGGTAGCCCTGGCCGCGCGGCATCA
This sequence comes from Betaproteobacteria bacterium, assembly GCA_043716645.1. GTDB lineage: Bacteria > Pseudomonadota > Gammaproteobacteria > Burkholderiales > Burkholderiaceae_C > Rubrivivax. The sequence goes on from JAYSYH010000032.1 coordinate 20,558, forward strand.
TTTCCACCACCAGCGGCTGCACCACCATGTTCAGCGAGCGCGCCATGCGCGAAGGCGCCAGCAGCGTGGCCGCAGGCTGGCCGAAGAAGGGCACGAAGGCCGCATCACGCAGGCCGAAATCCATGTCCGAGGCATTGAAGAAAGCCACACCTTTCTTGATCGCCCGCACCACCGGTATGGCCCCCTGTCGGCGGTTGAAGAGCAGCGCCAGGCCAAAGCGCGCGCGGCCCTTGTGGAAGGCGGCGTCCATCACCGGGTTGCTCTGCGCGGTGTAGATGTCGCAACCCATGCGCGTCTGGAAGATCTGCGTGGCAGCACCGGCCACTTCCAGGCCGACGAAGTGCGGCACCAGCCACATCACCGGCCGCTCGCTGCGTTCGGCCAGGTGCACATCGCCTTCGACGTGGATCAAGCGCTGCAAGCGCGCCTTGCTGGCGTGCCACAGCAGACCGCGTTCCAGCAGGCTGCGGCCGGTCCACATGAAGTGTTCGCGGACCAGCCGGCGGCGTTCGGCGTTGCGCAGTTCGGGCATGCATATTTCGAGATTGGTCATCGCGACGCCGCGCCGCGCGTGGGCAAAGGTATGCAGCAGCAGCCCCAGGCCCTGGCCCAGCGGGGCCAACAGCGCCAGCGGCAGCCAGTGCAGCAGCCACACCAGGGCCAGCACCACATGGGCCAGCAGGTTCTGCGGTGCGAACGGATGGGTTCGGGGGTGCGCCATCAGGTCGGGCTCGCGGCCTGCCGCGGGTTCTTGTAGCGGTGGTAGCCCCACAAATATTGGCTGGGTTTCATGCGAATCACCGCCTCCATGCTGCGGTTGATGGCCAGCGCGCTGGCCGCGTCGTCGCCGGCCTGGGTGGGCAGCGGGTGCGGCAGCTCGATGGCCCGCACCACGTAGCCGGCTCCCGATGCCACGCGCTCGGTCCACAGCACCGCCACGGCGGCGCCGGTCTGCTGCACCAGGCGCGCGGCCAGCGTCATCGTGTAGGCCGCGCGGCCGAAGAATGGCACCCACACGCCCATGCCGTCGGGCGGCACCTGGTCGGGCAGCAGGCCCACGGTTTCGCCGCGCTTCAGTGCCCGCAGCATCAGCCGCACACCGGCCAACGTGGCCGGTGCGGTGGCCAGCGCCGGGCGGGCGCGGGCGGTGGCTTCCAGTTCACGCAACCAGGCCTGGCGCGCCGGCCGGTACAGCACCGTGATGGGCTGACGCGCGCCGAAGCGTTCGGCGTAGGCCTGCGCGCTGACCTCGAAACTGCCCATGTGCGGCGTCAGCAGCACCAGGCCTTTGCCGCGAGCCAGCAGCGTTTCCAGCAGCGCCGCACCTTCCCAGCGCACGGGGTCGTTGATGGCTTGCGAGCGCGGGCGCAGCCACAGGCGCGGCAGTTCCATCACCAGCCGGCCGGCGTCGGCCACGGCGGCGCGGCGTTCGGCAAGCGTCACGCCGGCTCGGGCGGCGTTGTCGTTCAGGCGGCGGCGGTAGGTGGGTGACAGCAGGTAGCCGGCCCAACCCAGCGCCCCACCCAAGGCGTGCAAAAGCCGCAATGAGCGGCCAGCCAGCCATCGAATCAGGATCAGCATGCTTTGTATACTTTGAAGGTCGCCGGAGTTAAAGAACAACTTGCGGGGCGACTGCGGGGTTGAAGCATAGCGACACCCCCGCCGGGAAAAAGGCCTGTGTGCAAGCTTGCAACACGGCCAGCTTCTCAACAAACCCGCTAAAGCGTTCGCCGCGGAATTCAAGCACCACCGGCGACGCACACCGTGCAATCAACCGGAGCTTTTCCAAATGGCGAACGACTTTCTCTTCACATCCGAATCCGTCTCTGAAGGTCACCCCGACAAGGTGGCCGACCAGATCTCGGACGCCATCCTCGACGCGATCTTCAAGCAAGACCCGCGTGCCCGCGTGGCAGCTGAGACGCTGTGCAACACCGGTCTGGTGGTGCTGGCCGGCGAGATCACTGTTGCCCAGCACGTCAACGTCGACTACATCCAAGTCGCGCGCGACACCATCAAGCGCATCGGCTACGACAACACCGAATACGGCATCGACTACAAAGGCTGCGCGGTGATGGTCTGCTACGACAAGCAGTCCGACGACATCGCCCAGGGCGTGGACCACGCCAGCGACGACCACCTGAACACCGGCGCCGGCGACCAGGGCCTGATGTTCGGTTACGCCTGCGACGAAACGCCCGTGCTGATGCCCGCACCGATCTACTACGCCCACCGCCTGGTCGAACGCCAGGCGCAATTGCGCAAGGACGGCCGCCTGCCATTCCTGCGGCCCGACGCCAAGAGCCAGGTCACGATGCGCTACGTGGACGGCAAGCCGCACAGCATCGACACGGTGGTGCTCAGCACCCAGCACGCGCCCGAGTATTCGCTGGGCCACAAGATGACCGATGCCTTCTACGAAGCCATCCGCGAAGAGATCATCAAGCCGGTGCTGCCGAAAGAATTTCTGACTGCGGACACCAAGTATTTGATCAACCCGACCGGCCGTTTCGTCGTCGGTGGTCCGCAGGGCGACTGCGGTTTGACCGGCCGCAAGATCATCGTCGACACCTACGGCGGCGCCTGCCCGCACGGTGGTGGCGCCTTCAGCGGCAAGGACCCGAGCAAGGTCGACCGCAGCGCCGCCTACGCCGCCCGCTACGTGGCCAAGAACATCGTTGCGGCCGGCCTGGCCAAGCAGTGCCAGGTGCAGGTGGCCTACGCCATCGGCGTGGCCAAGCCGATGAACATCACGGTCTACACCGAAGGCACCGGCAAGATCAGCGACGAGCGCCTGTCGGCCATCGTTGCCCAGGTCTTCGACCTGCGCCCCAAGGGCATCATCCAGATGCTGGACCTGCTGCGCCCGATCTACGAGAAGACCGCCGCCTACGGCCACTTCGGCCGTGAAGAGCCGGAATTCACGTGGGAACGCACGGACAAGGTTGATGCGCTTCGCGCAGCGGCTGGCCTGTAAGGCCACCGCGCATTGCGCGGCTTGTCCGTGCGAACGGCGCAGGCTAACTTTGCACAGCAAAGTTAAGGGGCACCAGCCCCGGCCATAGCCATAGCCATAACCATAACCAACGCAATACGCCACGAAGCGGCACTTCTGATGGGCGGCGAAAGTCGCCCATCGTCGTTTTCAGCTGGCGCTTGGCGTACGCGGCACCTCTGGCACTTCACCCCACAGGTCGACGTTGGGCACCACGAGATCGACCGAGGCCAGCTGCAGGTCTTGTCCGGCTTCGAACGGGTGAAGTTCCCACAAGCCATTCGGCCCCATGCAGTAGACGTCGCAGCGGCGCCTGTTCGTGTCGATCAGGGCATATTCGCGCAGCGAAGGCAGCCCGCGATAAGCAGTGAACTTGTCACCGCGGTCGTAGGCTGCGGTGGATGGCGACAGCACTTCTATCAACAGGATCGGCTCCCGTTTCACCAAGTAATCGCGTGAGTCGGCCGCGCTGCAGGTCACCATCAGGTCAGGATAGAAAAACGCATCGGCAGATTCAACACGCAGCTTCATGTCCAAGAAGTAGCAGCGGCAAGGTGTACCGCCCAAATGCCGCTTCAGTGCAAAGAACAGGTTGCCCGTCGTGACCACATGCGCCTCTCCGGCACCAGCCATGGCTTCGACGTCGCTTGGACGCCCCATCTCGAAAACCTCACCATTCACGAACTCGTGCTTGACGGTCTGCGTTTCGTCCCAGGCCAAGAACTCTTCTGCAGTCATCGTCAATTTCGGTGCGGCTTGTCCAATGGCTAGTCTCCAGCAACGGTTGTCAGTTTAGGCCCCAGCCCGCGCCCCGTTCAAAGCCAGCAGCCGCCGCAAGATTTCCTCATCGACCATGGCTGCCGTGTAGTCACCCCAGCCGTAGGTCGCGGCCACCGCGGCGTCCAGCTTGTCGTGGGCTTGCGCCAGCCAGGCGGGGCGTTGGTTGTACAGGTTGGTCAGGGTGCGTTTGGCCAGTTCCTTCTCGAAGCCGGGCTTGGCGACGGTGCGGCCCGGGTAGGGCGATGTCGTCATGCCCAGTGGGGTGACTTCGGGCACGCGGGTTGTCCACTCCGGGTGGGCAGGGGTTCGGTGCGCTGGTCTGCGGTGTCGGCGGGGGTCAGTCCGGTAGGGGAGGGGAAAGTTTCGAAGCAGGTTGTCGGCGTGTAGCGCGGGCGGTCTTCGAGCGACGTGCCCAGGCGCAGTGACCAGAGTTCGTGGAAGCGGTTCTGCAGCAGCCCAAAGGTCGCATCGTCAGCCCGGGCGATTGTCCGCGTGTATCGAGTTCACAGCATCACCGTCCAGCGTCTTGCTCTGCACGCTGTGGCCAAATGCAACGATTGAAACGCGGACCGCAGCGCCGTTGTTGACCCAGGCCTCGTCACTCCAGGCTTCGAAAATTTCTGTGGTCTTGCAAACGCGCGTCAAGACATCGCGATTCATTCCGCCGCGTATGGAGTTAGTGGTTACCAGGCCGGCCAAAACCAGCGCGCCGTTTTCAATCTGGCTCCGTGCGCGCTCGAACCAATAGCAAATCAGGTCTGCCCCGCCGGGCACACGGCCGGAATAGGCCAATCGCAGCGCCGCCGTGTACGTTTCGCCCAGTTCGCGAATCATCTTGCGGTAGCCCACAAACGGCGGATTCCCCACCATCACATCCGCCCGCGGCCACACCGCCTCGCGCCCGTCCGGCCCCAACACCGCGTCCCGGCATTCGATGTGGTCCAGCGCTTCCAGCACCGGGTCGAACTTGAAGCCGTAGCCGCGTTGCAGCCACCATTGCAATTCGCCGATCCACACCGTCACCCGCGCCAATTCGGCTCCATATTTGTTCAGCTCGATGCCCAGCACGTTGTGCGGCTCCGTCACGTCGTGCTGGCGTTCCAGCCCCAGCGCTTCGGCTTCCAGGTTCACCTGGTGCTCGATGTCCTTCAATGTCTTCAGCGCCAGGTACAGGAAATTGCCGCTGTCGCAAGCCGGGTCCAGCACGCGGTAGGCCTTCAGCCGTTCCAGAAAGCCGACGAAAGCCGCCCGCGCTTCCCGCCAGGCCTTGTCGCCGTGCTTTTTACTCTTGGAAAGCGCATCGGCAATTCGCACGTGCTGCACCGCCCATTCGGCCAGCAGCAGCCGTCGCACCACCGGTTCCACCAACCGCATGATGGTGGCCGGGTCGGTGAAGTTGGCACCCAGCTGGCTGCGCTTGGCCGGGTCCAACCCGCGTTCGAACAAGGTGCCGAAGATGGTGGCGTCAATCGCGCTCCAGTTCAGCGCGCTGGCGGCTTTCAATACCGCCACGTCGGGCGGCGCCAATTCGGGCACGGCCACGGTCAGGAACAGGCCGCCGTTGAACCACGGCAGATCATCGACACCGAACAAGCCGCCTTCACGCATGGTCTGAAACAGCAGCGTCAATTGCTTGCGCAATTTGTCGGGCGCGGTTTGCACGCCGACCAGCCGTTCGAACAAACGCTGCGGCAACAGCCCAACGTCTTCGGCGAAGAAGCAGAACACGCATTGCGCCAGAAAGTGGCTGGCCTCTTGCGGCGGCACGCCGCCTGCGCGCAGCCGTTCGGCCATGCCGGCAAAGGTGCGCGCGGCTTCTTCGGTGATGTCGCGGTTGGTCTTGCGCGGCTTGTACTGTTCAGGGTCTTGCCACAAAGCACGCAGGCGCTGCTGCACCTCGGGCCGGGTGATGTCGGCCAGCGCAAAGCGGTGGCATTCGCTGGGGGTGCCGGTGAAATGGGTGTGCACTTCGATGCGCAGCCGGTCGCTGACCACCAGCAGCGGTGGGTTTTCCAGCGGCAGCGCATACATCATCGATTGGCGCAGCGCGCCTTCCAGGCTCTTGCCCGGGGCGTTGTATTTCCAGGCGAAATGGCCGCGCAGCCAGACATCGGCAAAGCCGTCGGTGCGCTGCTTGCCCAGCGTGGCGGCGCTGCCGGTCTTGGCCACGCCGCGCTCGAAGGACTTCAACAGGCCGACATGCCGACATGCCATCTGCCATCTGCCATCTGCTATCTGCCATCACCGTCCAAGCCCTGCGCCGCCACGCCGTGGCGCGCAGCCTGTTCAAGCCGACGACGCTGCCCAAGGCCATCGCCCGGCTGGGTTCCGTGCAGGCCGATCTGGTCTACGTCAGCGGCAGCGCGCCGCGTGACGCGGCCTTCAGCGTCACGCTGGACGGCGAACTGCACCGCCTGCACCGCCTGCACGGCTGTCTGGGCCTGCGGCGGCCAGCAGCGCCCGCGCCACTTCAGCGAAACCCAGGCCGCGTTCGCCCTGCGTGATGTAGGCCGGCCAGTGTTGCAGCTGGTCGGCAAAGCGCTGCAGGTTGGCCACGCCCACGGTCAGCGGCAAGTGCTCGAACATCAGCTGGTCGTTGGTGGAATCGCCCACGTAGACCCAGCGCCCCCGTTCGGCGCACAGGTCGCGGCCGAACAGCCGCTGCACCATCCATTGCGCTGCCGTCCACTTGCTGTGGCTGCCGATCCAGCCGTTGATGTGGATGCTGCTGACGGTGGCAGCAAGGCCTTCCTCGCGCAGTACCCGCACCACGTGGCTGATGCCGGCGGGTGGCAGCTGGGCGAATTCGCTGTGGTCGATGGCGATGTCTGTCACGCGGCCGGGGCTGTCCTGCGCCAGCACGGCGCCAGGCACCTCACGCAGCACACGGGCAGCGGCGGCCTGCAGACGCAGCGCGTTGGCCGCGCGGGTGGCGCTGTCCTGCGCGTACTCGGTGGCCAGATGCCGGCCGTCGCGGATCAACGCGACGGCGCCGTTCTCGGCCACGATGGCCGCCACCGGCCAGGCCTGCGCGAAGGGCCGACTCCAGCCCAGCGGGCGGCCGGTGATGGCGATGACCGGCAGGCCGGCTGCCGCCAGGTCGTGCAACGCGGCCAGCGCGGCGGGCTCGATGGCGCCGTCGCGGGTCAGGGTGTCGTCGATGTCGGTCATCACGCCCTGCACGCCGACCAGCATGGCGCCAGGCGCGGCGGTCCAGGGTTCGGCGCTAGTGCGGTACATCCGCCAAGTTTTCCACACCGGACGACCAGCGGCGACCCACGGTGGGCCACGCGTTTCGCAGTCCGTGCCTAGAATGCAGGCTGTTTCCGAGGAGCGTTGCAACCTTCAGCAGAGGGCCAGGCTCGGAAGTCTTCATTGCAACCGCGCTCACCTGCACGAGGTTTCTCGTGGGTGAGTCGTCAAGTCCCCCCCAGTTGCTGCGTGCAGGTCCTACCCAACCGCTTGGAGCCTGACCGATGAACGCTGCCCACAAAACCCTGCACGACCACGCCGTGGCCGACCTGTCTCTTGCCACCTGGGGTCGCAAGGAAATCAGGATCGCCGAGACCGAGATGCCCGGCCTGATGGCCATCCGCGAAGAGTTCACCAAGAGCCAGCCATTGAAGGGTGCGCGCATTACCGGCAGCATCCACATGACCATCCAGACGGCCGTGCTGGTCGAGACCCTGCAAGCCCTGGGTGCCAGCGTGCGCTGGGCCTCGTGCAACATCTACAGCACGCAAGACCACGCCGCTGCGGCGCTGGTGGAAAACGGCACGCCGGTCTTCGCACACAAGGGTGAAAGCCTGACCGAGTACTGGGACTTCACACACCGCATCTTTGAATTCGCCGGCAAGGGCCAGCCCGGCGAAGGCCCGAACATGATCCTGGACGACGGCGGCGACGCGACGTTGTTGATGATCCTGGGCAAGCGCGCCGAAAAGGACATCTCGGTCATCGCCAGCCCGACCAGCGAAGAGGAAACCTGCCTGTACGCGGCCATCAAGGCCAAGCTGGCTGTCGACCCGACCTGGTACAGCCGCAAGGCCGCCGAGATCATCGGCGTGACCGAGGAAACCACCACCGGCGTGCACCGCCTGAACGAGATGTCGGTCAAGGGCACGCTGCCTTTCCGCGCCATCAACGTCAACGACAGCGTCACCAAGAGCAAGTTCGACAACCTGTACGGCTGCCGCGAAAGCCTGGTCGACGCCGTCAAGCGTGCGACTGACGTGATGATCGCCGGCAAGGTGGCCGTGGTTGCCGGTTACGGTGACGTGGGCAAGGGTTCGGCGCAAGCGCTGCGCGCACTGTCGGCCCAGGTCTGGGTGACCGAGATCGACCCCATCAACGCCCTGCAGGCCGCGATGGAAGGCTACAAGATCGTGACCATGGAGTACGCCGCCGACAAGGCCGACATCTTCGTGTCGGCCACCGGCAACGTCAGTGTCATCACGCGCAAGCACATGGAAGTGATGAAGGACCAGGCCATCGTCTGCAACATCGGCCACTTCGACAACGAGATCGATGTCGCCCAGTTGTCCGATTGCGTGTGGGACGAGATCAAGCCCCAGGTCGACCACGTGGTGTTCCCCGATGGCAAGAAGATCATCATGCTGGCCAAGGGTCGTCTGGTGAACCTGGGCTGCGGCACCGGCCACCCCAGTTTCGTGATGAGCACCAGCTTTGCCAACCAGGTGATCGCGCAGATCGAGCTCTTCACGCACAGCGACGCTTACAACGTGGGCAAGGTTTACGTGCTGCCCAAGCACCTGGACGAGAAGGTGGCACGCCTGCACCTGAAGAAGGTCGGCGCCATGCTGACTGAACTGAGCGACGACCAGGCCGCCTACATCGGCGTGCCCAAGCAAGGCCCGTACAAGGCCGACACCTACCGGTACTGAAATCGAACGGGGTAGCGCCCCGTTCAATTTCCAGCAGGTCCGGCCACCCGCGTGCCCGGACCTTTTTCTTGACCGCTTCACGAGGAGGCCGCCATGAGCGCCCGCGTCCCCGTCAGTTTCGAATTCTTCCCGCCCAACACGCCGATCGGCGTTGAAAAGCTCAAGACCGTGGTGCAGGACCTGGCGGTCCTGCAGCCCGAATACTTCAGCGTCACTTACGGCGCCGGCGGGTCCACGCGGGAAAAGACGTTTGCAGCAGTCAAAGACATCGCCGCGTCAGGTTTTCACGCCGCGCCGCATTTGTCCTGCGTGGGTTCCACGCGCGCAGGCATTGCCGACATCCTGGCCGGCTACCGCGAATTGGGCATCCACCGCATCGTGGCGCTGCGCGGCGACCTGCCCAGCGGCACCGCCGTGGCGGGTGAATTCCGTTACGCCGCCGAATTGATCCACTTCATCCGCGAAATACAAGGCAACGACTGGCACATCGGCGTGGCGGCCTACCCTGAATACCACCCCGAAGAGCGCTATGCGCAACGCGATTTGAAGCACTTCGCGAACAAGGTGAAAGCTGGCGCCGATTCCGCCATCACGCAATTCTTTTTCAACCCCGACGCCTATTTCCATTACGTCGACGAAGTGCGCAAATTGGGCGTGACCGTGCCCATCGTGCCGGGCATCATGCCTTTCCACAATTACGGCCGCATTGCGCAAATCGCCGCCCGCGACGGCGTGGAAGTGCCGCGCTGGGTGGCACTGAAAATGGAAGGCTACATGGACGACGCGGCCTCCATCCGCGCCTTCGGCATCGACGTGGTGGCCGGCTTGTGCGAACGGCTGATTGCCGGCGGCGCACCCAGCATCCACTTCTACGCGCTGAACCAGAGCGCTCTGGCGCTGGACATCTGCAAGCGGCTGAAGCTGAACCCGTAGTCATGCAGTCGCCTGATTTCTTCGCCGCCCCATCGCCTCTCGCGCCCGCCCGACTGGGGCGCATGGCTGCGGCCATCGTGCTGGGCCTGTTCACGGTGCTTGCATTGGCCGAGTAGTCGCAGCAGGCCGACCGCGGCAAGGCTGGCGTCGACTCGAGCGCTGAACGCTGGGCGCCCGAGGTGGTGTTCCACGCTGGCCGACTGCCTGCGCTGGATCGACCGACTGGTTCTGCCCTACGCACCCCGCACCGGGGTGCTCTATGCCGGCGACAACGACCTGGCGGAAGGTACAAGTCCGCAAGATGTGCTGGCCCGTTGCCTGCGCTTTGTCGAAGGCGTGCACCGGGCCTCGGCCCAAACCCGCATTGCCTTCATCTCCATCAAGGCCAGTCCGCAACGCGTTCGCCTGATGCCGTTGATAGCACGCGCCAATGCCCTGAGTGCAACCGCTGCAAGCGCCCGCCCCGACTTGAGTTTTGTCGACTGCTGTGGCCACCCCTGTCTGCAGGGTGTGGCCGCCAGCGCAAGACGACCGGGCACCGCTAGAGCACTGCGCATGAACTGTGCGCGCGTGAACTGTGAATATCGCCTCGACTGAGCCCGGCCCGGGCCGGCCCGAACAACTTCGACGGAACCGGCACCGGCGGGATGCATTTGCTGATGTTCTTTTCGATCAGTGGCCATCTGTTTGCCGGCAGTTGGCAGGCCGACCCCAACGTCCGACGCTTCAGCGCCCGACATGCCGGAAATCGGCTGCGCGTTGGGGTGACTTGTCTCTGGGCATCTTCCTCTGGGCCTGGCCGGTCGGACAGGTGCTGTGGCTGTGGATACCAAACGCCACCCCGTCACCGGACCGCTTTGCGGTCCTGATCCTGTTGACGCTGGCACTGGCTTGGCTGTCATCGCGCTACATCGAGGCACCGGCGTTGCGCCTCAAGCCGGCCAAGCCTGCAAGCCCCGCCCTTGCCGCTTGGGCGCAACCTCAGCAGTGATGGGTGCCCACGTCCGCCCAGCAGACTGCGCGGTTCATTCCGGGCGCTGCCAAGCCAGGCCTTCGTCGGTCAGCACGGCGTCCAGCGGCACGTCGTGGGCCTCGGCCTTCAGCCACGGCACGTAGCCGTTGGCGTAGGCCAGGCCCACGGTGTAGGGGCGCGGCGTCAGCATGGCCAGCGTGCGGTCGTAAAACCCGCCGCCGTAGCCCAGGCGCACGCCGCTGTCGCCGTAGCCCACGCAGGGCACCAGCAGCAGGCTGGGGTGGAAGGCCGGGGTGTCTTTCGGCTTGGGAATGCCGTAGGCGTCTTCTTCCATTTCGCAGCCCGGAAACCACATGTGGAAGCTGAGCTGCTTGGTGGCCTTGTCGATCACCGGCAGGCCGATGCAGCGCTCCTCGTCGGTCTCCATCCAGCGAAACAGCGCGGGCAGCGTGTCGAATTCGCCCTTGATCGGCCAATAGGCGCCAACTGCCGTGTCGGCGCGGCCCATCAGCCACACACGCAGCACTTCTTGCAATTGCATGGCGCGTTGGTGGCGGTCGATCAGCGTCTGCCGTTCGGCCTGCAACTGGCGCCGCAGCACCTTCTTATCGCGCGAGGGTTCCAGCGGGGGCATGGGAAAGCTCATGCATACATTGTCGCGCCACGCCGCGCCAACAACCACACCGACCGCTGTGCGGACGCCGCGGCCATGACCTGCCTCACTGCTCGTTGCTGGCGCATGCGATAGATTCAGCCGCATGCGTTTCTTGGTTTTCACCGTTTCCACGCTGCTGACGACCGGCCTGTTCGGCGCTGTCGGCCCCGCGCGGGCTCAGTTACAGGCTCAGTCACAGGCTCAGTCACAGGCTGCAGCCTCCGCTGACGACGACACCGTGCTGCAGGCCCGCGACGCGCTGCGCAGGAAAGACCGCAACGCACTGGCCAACGCGCGCATGGCCGCGGGCACCGCCCGCCACCCGCTGGCGTTGTGGGTCGAATACTGGGAGCTGATGAACCGCCTGGGCGAAGCCCAGCAAAGCGAGCTGGACGCCTTCTACGCCCGCTGGCCCGGCAGCTATGTCGAAGACCGGCTGCGCAACGACTGGCTGCTGGAACTGGGCCGACGGCGCGACTGGGTCAACCTGCGCACCGAGTTCCCGCGTTTTCGCATGAACGACGACCGCGAAGTCAGCTGCTATGCGCTGCTGGCCCAGCACCTGAACGGTCAGGACGTGAAAGCAGCGGCGCGCGCCGCCTGGGCGGCGCAGAAAGAACTGGATGACGGCTGCGCGCTGCTGGGCCGCACGCTGGTCGAGGCCAAGGTGTTGAGCCACGGCGACGCCTGGCAGGTGGCCCGCGCAGCCGTGGAAGCCAACCGCCCGCGCACCGCTCGCGCCGCCGCGTTGCTGGTGCAGCCCAAGCACGGGCAGGACCTGACAGACGCTCTGGACAGCCCGGCGCGCTTTCTGGCCCGCCCTTCGCCGCTGATGGCCGGCGCGGCGGCTGAGCTGACCCTGCTGGCGCTGATGCGCCTGGCTGCTGCCGACCCCGAGGCGGCAGCCACGCAGCTCGATGGCAACGGCGTGCAACCGATGCCGCTGTCGATGTCGGCCACCGCGTGGGCGCACGTGGCGCGCAACGCAGCGCTGAAGCAGCAGCCGCTGGCCGCCGAACAGGCCCGCCGTGCCTGGCAGCAGTGGGAAAGCGCGAACAAGGCCGGCGTGCTGCCGCCCTGGAGCGACGATCTGCTGGGCTGGCAGGTGCGCGCCGCGCTGCGCCAGCCGTCGGCGTCGGCGCAGGCCGACAAGCAGCGCTGGCAGCTGGTGGCCAAAGCCATCGACGCGATGGGCACTGTCGAACAACGCGACAGCGCCTGGGTCTACTGGCGGGCCCGCGCCACGGGCGCGCTGGCCGCGCCGGGGCCTGACGGCGACGTGGCGCGCGCAGCCGCCCGGCAGGCGTTGGAAGGCGTCAGCACGCAGTTCAATTTCTACGGCAAGCTGGCGGTGGAAGACCTGGGCGGGCGCATCGGGCTACCGCCCCCACCGGCCCCGCTGACGCCCTTCGAACGCGAAGCCGCACGCAGCCATGCCGGACTGACGCGGGCGCTGCAGCTGATCGCTATCGGCCTGCGCGGCGAAGGCGTGCGTGAATGGAATTTTTCGCTGCGCGGTCTGTCCGAACGGGAGCTGCTGGCGGCCGCGCAGCGGGCCTGCGATCGCGAGGTCTGGGACCGCTGCATCGCCACCAGCGAGCGCACGCGCACCGAGATCGACATCGCCCAGCGCTTCCCGATGCCATTCCGCGAACAGGTCGTGGCCAAGGCGCGCGCTGTCGGGCTGGACCCGGCAGTGGTCTACGGCCTGATCCGCCAGGAATCGCGCTTCGTCACCGACATCCGCTCGGGCGTGGGCGCCTCCGGCCTGATGCAGCTGATGCCGGCCACCGCCAAGTGGACGGCCAAGCAGATCGGCCTGGACTACCGGCCGGAAATGATCAACGACCGCGACACCAACCTGCTGCTGGGTGCGGCCTATTTGAAGCGCGTGCTGGACGACTTCGGCGGCTCGCTGGCACTGGCCACCGCGGCCTATAACGCCGGGCCCGGCCGACCCCGCCGCTGGCGCGAAGGCGGGGCGGTGATGGAGCCCGCGGCCTGGGCCGAAAGCATCCCCTTCACCGAGACGCGCGACTACGTGAAGAAGGTGCTGTCCAACAGCGTCTATTACGCGGCCTTGCTGGCACCCCAGGCCACGGCCCCGCCTGCAACGTCAGCCGCGGCAGCCCACCCGGGCGCTGCTTTACTCGCCCTGCCCACGCTGAAATCGCGTCTGGGTCCGGCCATCGGCCCCTTGACCGGTTTGCGCGAGGCCGGCGCCGCCGCCCCTGACCGTGACCGTGCCAGCCCTTGACACCGAAAGCCACCACCGTGACCCCAACTTCAGAAAAAATCCTTGTCCTTGGCGGCACCGGCTTTGTCGGCCGCGCCGTGTGCACGCGCCTGTCGGCGCGCAACGCCAGCACCGCCATCGTGGTGCCCACGCGGCGCCAGCAACACGCCAACGCCGTGCGTTCGCTGCCCACCGTGGAAGTGGTGCAGGCCAGCGTTCACGACGACGCGCAACTGGCGCGGCTGGTGGCCGGCAGCAGCACCGTCATCAACCTGATTGCCATCCTGCACGGCAGCGCGGCCGACTTCCAGCGTGTGCACGTCGAGCTGCCGCGCCGCCTGGCGCAGGCCTGTGCGGCCACCGGCGTGCGCCGCGTCGTGCACGTCAGTGCTTTGGGCGCCGGGCCGGTGGGCGGCCAGGATCCGCCGTCGAACTACCTGCGCAGCAAGACCGCCGGCGAAGCCGCGCTGTGCACGCCGGCGGTCGACGCCACGCTGTTGCGCCCTTCCGTGATCTTCGGCGCCGAAGACCGCTTCCTGAATCTCTTCGCCACGCTGCAGGCGGTGGCGCCGGTGCTGCCGCTGGCCGGCAGCAGCGCGCGCTTCCAGCCGGTGTGGGTGGAAGACGTGGCCAGCGCCATCGTGGCCTGCGTCGACAACGCCGCCACCATCGGGCAGACCTATGAATGCACCGGCCCCACGGTCTACACGCTGTCGCAGCTGGTGCATCTGGCGGGGCTGTGGTCGGGCCACGACCGGCCGCAGATCCCGCTGCCCACCGCGCTGGCCCGGCTGCAGGCGCTGGTGATGGAATGGCTGCCCGGCGAACCGCTGATGTCGCGCGACAACGTCGATTCGATGGCCGTGCCGAATGTGGCTAGCGGCCGGCTGCCCAATCTGGCGGCGCTGGGCATCACGGCCAGCGCGCTGGAAGCGGTGGCGCCGGGCTACCTGGGCGGGCAACAGGCTTGCTCGCGGCTGGACCATTTCCGCAAGCTGGCCGGTCGCGGATAGCGGGCCCGGGCACCTGCCCGTCAGCACGGAGCCCGGCAACCTCAGCCGGGAACCCCTGGCCCGAACCCGTAGCATCCAGTGCCTGTTCCCAAGGAGTCGGCCATGCAACTCGTCATCGGCAACAAGAACTATTCATCCTGGTCGATGCGCCCGTGGGTGCTGATGAAGCAGCTGGGCTTGCACTTCGAAGAGGTCAGGGTGCGGCTGGACTTCGGTCCCGGTTCACACTTTCGCCGCGCTGTTGCCCACCACAGCCCGGCCGGCAAGGTGCCGGTGCTGCTGGACGACAGCTTCGCGGTCTGGGACAGCCTGGCCATCATCGAATACCTGCACGAAAAGTTTCCGGCCCGCAACGTCTGGCCCGAAGACATCCAGGACCGCGCCCGCGCGCGCTGCCTGGCCGCCGAGATGCACGCCGGTTTCGGCGCGCTGCGCAGCCACTGCCCGATGAACATCGAAGCCAGGCTGCCCGCAGCCGGCGTCAGGATCTGGGCCGAACAGGCCGACGTGCGCGCCGACGTCGAGCGCATCGAAGTGATGTGGCTGGAAGCGCTGGCCGCCAGCGGCGGGCCTTTCCTGTACGGCGATTTCGGCGCGGTGGACGCGATGTATGCACCGGTGTGCATGCGCCTGCGCGGTTACGCGCTGCCGATGTCGCCGCACGTCAAGAGCTATGTCGACCGCGTGGCTGCCGCACCTGGCGTGGCCGCGTGGATCAAGGATGCGCTCGCCGAGCACGACTACGTGCCCGAGGACGAGCCCTACCGCAACCCCGACCGGACCTTGCGCTGATGCAACGTTACGTGGTGGGCGGCGCGGTGCGCGACGCGTTGCTGGGGCTGCCGCACAGCGACCGCGACTGGGTCGTCGTGGGCAGCACGCCCGAACAGATGCAGGCCCTGGGCTACCGGGCGGTCGGCAAGGACTTTCCGGTTTTCATCGACCCCGCCACCGGCGAAGAAATGGCGCTGGCCCGCACCGAACGCAAGAGCGGCCGCGGCTACCAGGGCTTCACCGTGCACGCCGCACCGGAAGTGACGCTGGAAGAAGACCTGCAGCGCCGCGACCTGACCGTCAACGCCATCGCGCAGGCCGACGACGGCACGCTGATCGACCCGTTCAACGGCCGGGCCGACATCAACGCGAAAGTGTTCCGCCATGTCTCGCCGGCCTTCGTCGAAGACCCGGTGCGCCTGCTGCGCGTGGCGCGGCTGGCCGCGCGCTTGCCCGACTTCACTTTGGCCCCGGAGACCCTGGCGCTGCTGCGGGTGATGGTGGCCAACGGCGAGGTCGATGCGCTGGTCCCTGAACGGGTGTGGCAGGAACTGTCGCGCGGGCTGATGGCGCAGCGCCCCAGCCGGATGTTCGAGGTGCTGCGCGAGTGCGGCGCACTGGCCCGCTTGCTGCCCGAGGTGGACCGCCTGTGGGGCGTGCCGCAACCGCCCGAACACCACCCCGAGATCGACACCGGCGTGCACCTGCTGCTGGTGCTGGACCAATGCGCGCGGGTGAACGCGCCGCTGCCCGTGCGCTGGGCTTGCGTGGCCCATGACCTGGGCAAGGGCAACACCGCGAAGGCTGCGTGGCCGCGCCACATCGGCCACGAAGGCCGCAGCGCCAGGCTGGCCAAGCTGCTGGCCGAGCGCCTGAAGCTGCCCACCGATTGCAAGGAACTGGCCGAAGTGGTGGCGCGCGAGCACACCCACATCCACGCCAGCGGCACGCTCAGTCCTGGCGCGCTGGTGCGCCTGTTCGACCGCTGCGACGCCATCCGCCGGCCCGAGCGCTTCGCCCAGGTGCTGCAGGCCTGCCTGTGCGACGCCCGCGGCCGCACAGGGCTGGGAGACCGCCCTTACCCGCCGGCCACACGGCTGCCGCTGCTGCTGGAGGCCGCGCGGGGTGTCGATACCGCGGGTGCGGCGGCGCTGGCCATGGCGCAGGGCAAGCGGGGGGCCGAGATCGGGTCGGCGGTGATGGCGGTGCGGGCGGCAGCGGTGGCCATGAGCCTGGCGACACGGTCCACGCCCACGCCCACGCCCACGTCGGCGGCGACGGACGCCGCTGCCGCTGCAGGGTAGTCAGCGCACAGCAGTCGCTGTCGTCGGTGGCCGCCGCGACAGCCCCAACAGCCCGGCGAACGTCAAAGCCCCATTCAGCACCAGCAGTTCCAGGCCCAGTTGCCAGCTGCCGAACAGTGCGCGCTGGTTGGCATCGATCAACCAGCACAGCGCCGGGGCCGCCAGCGCCACGGCGGGCGCCCAGCGGTCGCTGACCACCCGGCGGGTCAGCACGCCGAAAGCGAACAGCCCGAGCAACGGGCCGTAGGTGTAGGCCGCGATCTTCAGGATCAGGCCGATCATGCTGGGGCTGGCTACCGCGCGGAACGTCAACACCAGCAGCAGGAAGAGCAGCGCATAGCCGGCGTGCACGCGACGGCGGATGCGCGCCTGTTGCACTTCGGAAAGGTCGCGGCGCTGCGGCAGGCCCAGCAGGTCGATGCAGGTGCTGCTGGTCAGCGCGGTCAGCGCGCCGTCGGCGCTGGGGAACAGGGCCGACACCAGCGCCACGACGAACAGCACTTGCACCGCCACCGGCATGTGGCCCAGCACCACCGCCGGGAAGATGCGGTCGCCCGCACCTTGCAGACCCAGCGATGGCGCCACCAGGTACAGCAGCCCGCCCAGGTAGAGGAAGGCGCTGACCACCGCCAGCAGCACCACGCCCAGCAGCAGCAGGTTCTTCTGCGCGTCGCGCAGGCGCCGCACCGACAGGCTCTTCTGCATCATTTCCTGGTCCACACCGGTCATCGCGATGGTGATGAACAGGCCGGCGACGATTTGCTTCAGCACGAAGTCCCGGGCCTGCGGCACGGTGTTGAAAACCGTTGCCAGGCCGCGGTCCTGCATCTGCTCCAAGGCCTGCAGCGGCGATAGGTTCAGCTGCTGCAACAGGAACACCGTGCAGACCACCAGGCCCAGCAGCATGCCGGCGGTTTGCAGCGTGTCGGTGAAGACGATGGTGCGCACGCCGCCCTGCACCGTGTACAGCAGCACCATCAGCAAAATGACCGCGGTGGTCAGCCAGAAAGGCAGACCGAAAGCCGACAGGATCATGTCCTGCAGAACGGCCACCACCAGGTAGACCCGCGCAGTGGCGCCCAGCGTGCGCGAAGCGATGAAGAAGGCCGCGCCGGTGCGGCAGCTGCGCGGCCCCAGCCGATGCGCCAGATAGCCGTAGATGGACGTGAGGCCGAGACGGAAATACAGCGGCAGCAGCACGAAGGCCACGACGGCGTAACCCACCGTCTGCCCCAGCACCACCTGCAGATAGCCGAAATGCGTGAGGCCCACGGCGCCGGGCACGCTGACGAAGGTGACGCCGGACAGCGACGTGCCGACCATGCCGAAAGCCACCAGCAGCCACGGGCTGTTGCGGCTGCCGATGAAGAAGGTGGCGTTGTCGGCCCGACGGCCCGTCCACCAGGCCACGCCCAGCAGCAGCGCAAAATAGCCAAGAACAAAGCCCAGCAGGATGGGGGCGGACATTGGTGTTGACCGCCGTCAGATCAGCAGGCCGATCAACATGCCCAGCACGCTGAGCACCAGCGAACTGGCCAGCGGCACGTACCAGTCGCGGCCGCCCAGGCGAAAGCTGAAGTCGCCTGGCAGCTTGCCCAGACCGATTTTGCGCAGCCAGCCTTGCAGGCCGTTAAAGACCAGGCACGCGACCAGAAAAACCAGCAACCAGCGCACGGTGTCCTTGGTGTTTCGTCAGCGCGTCACAGCGTGTGGCTGCGGTCGCCGCGCGCAAAGCCGATGGGCTCAAACGCACAGGCCTTGGCGAAGCCGATGACTTTGAACAGCTCGCCCATCTCGTGCTCGGTCAGCAGCTTTTGCGCATGGGCCACGGTGCGGATGTCGGCGCCCTGCAGCAGGTCCAGCAGACCGCAGTTCATCAGGAAGTGGGCTTGCGAGGTGTAGCCCAGCACGTCCAGACCGGCGTCCTGCCCGGCCAGCGCGATACCGCTGAAGTTCACGTGTGCGGTGATGTCCTTGTCGCCCACATCGGCCAACGGGTTGTCGTCGGCCTGGTGGGCGCGGTGGCACATCAGCGTGCCGCCGTGGCGTTGCGGGTGGTGGTATTCGGCCTCGGGGAAACCGTAGTCGATGAAGAAGGCCGCACCGCGCTGCAGGTGCGCGGCCAGCGTGCGGACAAAGGCTTCGGCCTGCGGGTGGATTTCGGTGACCGTGCCGGGAACGAAAGCGTGTGCGCCAGGCGGGCGCAGTGCGGTGGCGCGGTCGGCCCAGATGAAGGCACCGCTCTCGACCGCCACGCCGCGTTCAAACCACGCATTGCCGTCGAAATGCAGCAGTTGCACCGGCATCGCGTCCAGCACCTCGTTGCCGACGACCACACCCTGCATGGCTGCGGGCAGCGCGTCCAGCCACTGCACGCGGCCGGCCCAGGGTGCCAGCGTCTGCGCCTGCTTCTCGCGCAGCGTGCCGCTGAGGTCGACGATCGAATAGCGCTGCACGCGGCTGCCCAAGGCGCCCAGCAGTTGTGCGGCCAGAGCGCCCGAGCCGGCGCCGAATTCGAAGACCTCGTGCGTGCCGCTGGCGTCCAGTGCCTGCGCCACCTGCCGCGCCAGCGCGCAGCCAAACAGCGGTGACAACTCGGGCGCGGTGACGAAATCGCTGCCGGCGCGGGTGGCCGTCGGCGGCAGGCTGCCGAACTGCCGGCTGCCGCGCGCGTAGTAGCCCAGCCCGGGTTCGTAGAGCGTCATCGCCATCCAGCGGTCGAAGGCCAGCCAGCCGCCGTTATCAACGATGGTCGTGGACAGGCGGGTGTGGAGTCGCGCCGATAAACTATCTAGCCCGGTGGGATGCATCGCCGGGATTGTAGGAACCATGAATCTGAAGCCTGTCGTCCTCGTTACTGGAGCCGCCCAGCGCATCGGCCGCGACATCGCCCTTGATCTGGCCGCGAACGGCTGGCGCGTGGGCGTGCACTACCGCAGCTCGGCACAGCAAGCCGACGCGACCGTGGCTGCCATCCGCGCGGCCGGCGGCCAAGCGCAGGCCTTCGGCGCCGACTTGGCGCACGAAGCGCAGTGCGCAGCGCTGGTGCCCGCTGTACACCGCGCCTTCGGCCGGGTAGACGCCGTGGTCAACAACGCATCGCTGTTCGAATACGACGACGTCGCCACCTTCAGCGTGGCCCGGATGGAAGCCCACTGGCGCGCCAACACCGCGCCGGCCATCCTGCTGGCGCGCGCGCTGCACAGCCACTGCGGGCAGGACGGCGGCGTGGTCGTCAACATCCTCGACCAGAAGCTGTGGAACCCCAACCCCGACTACCTGAGCTACACCCTCAGCAAGGCCGCGCTTGAAGCCGCCAACACCTTGCTGGCCCAGGCGCTGGCGCCGCGGCTGCGCGTGTGCGGCGTGGCGCCGGGCGTAACCTTGCTGTCGGGCGAAATGAATGGCGCTGAATTCGACGCCTCGCACCGCATGACGCCGCTGCAGCGCAGTTCCACCCCGCAAGACGTGGCGCGCGCCGTGCGCTTTCTGCTCGAAGCCAAGGCCATCACCGGCACCACCTTGCTGGTCGACGGCGGCCAGCATTTGCAAGCCCAAACCCGGGACGTCATGTTCCTGGCCCGTGAACCCAACCAGGCGCCTTGATGCCAAGCTTTCTTGACCACCCACAACTGGCGAACTGCCGCCGCCTGTTCCTCAGCGACTACGAGGTGTGGATCAACATCGGCGTGCACGACTTCGAAAAGAAGGGCGAGCAGCGCGTGATCATCAACGTCGACCTGTATGTACCGCTGGCGCAGTCGACACCGCAGGCCGACAAGCTGGACGAGGTGCTGGACTACGACTTCATCCGTCGCACCGTGATGGACCGTGTGAAGCGCGGCCACATCCACCTGCAGGAAACGCTGGTCGACGACCTGCTGGCGCTGATGCTGGCCCACCCGCAGGTGCGCGCGGCGCGCGTTTCCACCGCCAAGCCCGATGTCTACCCGGACTGCGCGGCGGTGGGTGTGGAAGTGTTCGGCTTTCGGCCCACCTGAAAGCCCCGCATGAACAGCCCCACCGACTTCCACGCCGCCAAGAAAGCCGCGTTCGAGGCCAACAAGCTCAGCAAGCGGCTGCACCGCCAGGTGGGACTGGCCATCGCCGACTTCAACATGATCGAAGAAGGCGACAAGGTGATGGTCTGCCTGTCGGGCGGCAAGGACAGCTACGCGCTGCTCGACGTGCTGATGAGCCTACGCGAACGCGCGCCCATCCGCTTCGACCTAGTGGCCGTCAATCTGGACCAGAAGCAGCCCGGCTTCCCCGACCACATCCTGCCGGCCTACCTGAAAGAACGCGGGGTGCCGTTTCACATCGAAAACCAGGACACCTACAGCATCGTCAAGAAGCTGATCCCGCAAGGGCAGACGATGTGCAGCCTGTGTTCGCGGCTGCGTCGCGGCATCCTGTACCGCGTGGCCGGTGAACTGGGTGCCACCAAGATCGCGCTGGGCCACCACCGCGACGACATCGTCGTGACGCTGCTGATGAACATGTTCTTCGGTGGCCGGCTGAAAGGCATGCCGCCCAAACTGGCCAGCGACGACGGCCGGCACATCGTGATCCGCCCGCTGGCCTACGTGGCCGAGACCGACCTTGAGCGTTGGGCAGCGCACCGACAATTCCCGATCATTCCCTGCACACTTTGCGGTAGCCAGGACGCATTGCAACGCGTGCAGGTGAAGAGGATGCTGCGGGACTGGGAAAAGCAATACCCTGGCCGCAGCGACAACATGCTGCACGCGATGGGACACGTGGTGAAGTCGCACCTGCTGGACCGCAGCCTCTTCCCCTTCACGACGCTGAAAACAACGGGCGTTGCCAGCGCCGACGGCGACATCGCTTTCGACGACGAGCCTTGCGGGCCGCCGCTATTAACAGCCAGGAACGCCGTCACCGTGCACCGGCACCGTGAGGATGCCGATCAACCCGAGGACTGAACCATGCAACGCAGACAAGGTTTGAGGATGGCGGTGGTGGGTGCGCTGGCAGCCGCCACGCTGATGGGCGGTTGCGCCGCGCTGCGCACCGTGTCCAGCGAAGTCGCGACCTTCGGCGACTGGCCGGCCGGCCGCGCGCCGGGCCGCTACGCCTTCGAACGGCTGCCGTCGCAGCAGGCCCGCGCCGCCGACAGCGACGCGCTGGAAACCAGCGCCACCGCAGCCCTGGCCAAAGCCGGCTTCACCCCGGCAGCGGCCGGCACCGAGCCTGACGTCTACGTGCAGCTCGGCGCGCGCGACGCAGGCGTGGTCTACCCGTTGTGGGACGACCCGCTGTGGTGGCGCGGCGGCTTTGGCGGCGGGCGCTACGGCCCGTGGCTGGCGCCGCGCTGGAATGCCGGCTTCGGCGTCGGTTTCGGGTACGGCGGGCGCTACGGCGGCATGCGCAACGAGCGCTACGAACACCAGGTGGCGCTGCTGGTCCGCGACCGCGCCACCGGCAAGCCGCTGTTCGAAGCGCGGGCGGTCAGCGAGGGCTCGTTCCCGGCCGGCGCCGACACCTACGGCGCGATGTTCGAGGCCGCGCTGACCGAATTCCCCAAGTTGGGCAGCAACCCGCGTACCGTGAACGTGGTGCTGCCGCGCTGAGAAAGCAAAGGGCCCCGGCGGCCCCGCTGCGCGGGTTACGGTGTAAGCACCTGCAAAGCCGCTTCACGCCATCTTTACACTCAGGGCTGAGGTTGCATTCCGACAACCCGACTTAGAGGAGTTCCCCGAGATGGCTTTCCAACCCACCCCGATCGCGCGCGCCGCCGCGCTGAGCCTGTTGCTGGGCAGCACGGTCGCCCAGGCGCAAACCGCGCCCACGCCTGCGGCTGCGGCTGCCAGCGCCGCCAAGCCTGCCGAAGCGACCACGGTGATCACCGTCACCGGCATCCGTGCTTCGCTGGAATCGGCGCTGAACATCAAGCGCAATGCGTCGGCCAACGTGGAAGCCATCACGGCAGTGGACGTGGGCAAGATGCCTGACAAGAACCTGGCCGATTCACTGCAGCGCGTGGTCGGCCTGGCGGTGCGCAGCGACTACGACGAAGCCGAGAAGGTGTCGATGCGCGGCACCAACGCCGACATGTCGCTGATCCTCTTCAACGGCCACACGGTCAGCGGCGGCGACTGGTACGTCACCGACCAGCTCAGCAGTAGCCGCAGCACCAGCCTGAGCCTGATGCCCTCGTCGGTATTGAACAGCGCCACCATCTACAAGACTTCGCAAGCCAATCTGGTGGACGGCGGCCTGGCCGGCACCATCAACGTCACCACGCGCAAGCCGCTGAACGAAGCCACCAGCCTGGGCGGTGTCATCAGCCTGGGCGGCGTGTATGCCGACCTGCCGGGCAAGACCAGCCCGCAGCTGAATGCCAGCTTCAACTGGAAGAACGACGACAAGACCTTCGGCGTCATCGGCCAGGCCTTTGCCGAGAAGCGCTACATCCGCCGCGATAGCGTGTCGCGCTTCGCCTACGGCGGCGGCAGCGGCTGGGACGTCATCAACACCGCCACCATGCTGGGTGTCACCGACGCATCGCTGGCCGGTACCGGCCTCAAGGCGGCCGACCTGAACGGCGTGCGGCTGCCGGGCAGCATGAGCTCGGAATTCGTCGAAGGCGTGCGCGACCGCAAGGGCGGCATGCTGGCCTTGCAGTTCAAGCCGATGGCCGAGCTGGACCTGGGCCTGACCGGTTTCTATTCCGCGATGACTGCCGACAACTACGGCCGCCTGAATGCCGGCGCGATGTTCAGCATGCTTAACGGCTGGGCCAACCCCACCGGCACCGGCGCGCCCTTCACGTCGTCCAACGGCACCCGGGTTTATGCGCAGATCAAGAACCCGGTGATCATCAACGAGACCACGCTATACGGCGATGCGCTGCGCATCCTGAAGAGCGCAGATATCCTGTTTCCCACCGGCACCACGCCGCAGTACATGGGCAATTCCGAAGCCTCGCTGCGCAGCGGCGCCAAGGCCACCAGCGGCTTCCTGGACCTGGACGGCACCTACAAGGTCAGCAACGACCTGGTGGTCAAGACCTTGCTCAGCACCACGCGCGGTGAAGGTTCGACCAACCGCGACCAGACCGTGACCTACGCGCGTTACGGCACCGGCACCTCTTACAGCCTGAACGGCCCCACGGGCGTGCCAGACCTGAAGTACTACGGCGTGGGCACCAACACGCCCACCTTGGCTGCCGACGGCAGCGGCTACGCGCTGGTCGGCCGCGGCTTCGGCAGCTACAAGACGGTGGACCGCGAAACCAGCCTGGCGCTGGACGCGGCCTACCAGCTGAACCGGCTGTGGTTCACCACGCTGGACGCCGGCCTGCGCCATGCCGACCACCACCGCAATTTGTTCCGCACGGCGGCTTCTTTTGCATCCACCACGGTGGCGGCGCCCAACCCGTCATTGGCAGCCTACTACCCGGGCAACTTCGGCAGCGGCCTGGGCAAGCTCAGCAGCGACTACAGCAGCTTCTACTTCCCCCGCGAGGTGCTCGACCCCTTCCTGGCCAGCCAGTACAAGGACACCACGCCAGAATTCGAACGCCGTGTGGCCGGCGAGATCGAACTGCGCGAACGCCAGAGCGCTGCTTACGCGATGCAAAGCTTCGAAGGCGGTGAAGGCAAGTGGTCGGGCAATGTGGGTCTGCGTTTCGTGCGCACCCAGGTCAACGCGATGATCGCCACGCCGGTCGCCACCAGCATCTGCCCGAAGATCAAGCCGGGCGACCCGGTGGTGCCGTGTGCGGCCTTCCCCACCGCCATCAACACCGCCGGCGACGGCAGCTCGTTCGCGAGCGGCAGCCCGTGGAGCCCCACCTCGGGCACCACCTACTACAAGGTGCCCACCGAACGCACCTTCAACAACCTGCTGCCCAGCCTGAACCTGCGGGTTGAACTGATGCCCGAGGTGATCGGACGCTTTGGCGCCAGCCAGACCATCGGCCGGCAGAACTACAACGTCTACGGCGCCGGTTTCACCGGCCAGGTCTGCACCGTGACGGGTTGCACGGTGACCGGGCCCAATCCGACGCTGAAGCCGATGACATCGAACAACCTCGACCTGTCGGTGGCCTGGTACTTCGCGCGCCGCTCGTTGGTGTCGTTGAGCCTGTTCGATTCGCAGATCAAGGGCTATGCCAAGACCGGCGCCATCCGCCAGGACGCGACCATCGACCTGGTGGACCCGTTCGACAACGTGACCAAGACCTTTTTCATCAACACCAGTTCGCAACAGAAGGCCAAGATCCGCGGCATCGAACTGGCGTATGAACAACCGATCTGGGGCGGCTTCGGCGTGCAGGCCAACGTCAGCCGGTCCGACACGCAGGTGGAGGACGGCCGCCCGATGATCGGGGCGTCGAAGAACGCAGCCAACCTGGGCCTGTACTTCGAAAACGACCAGTTCAGCACCCGCCTGGTCTACAACTACCGCAGCGAATACATCAACACCAGCACGGCCCCCGCGCCCACCGCCAACAGCCAGGGCTTGAGCGTGATCAATGGTGTGACGATGCCGGTGGCGCCGACCGTCGCCGGGCCGGTGTCGAACCTGGCCTTCTCGTTCAATTACGACTTCTCGAAGCAGGTGCAACTGTCGTTCAGCGCCACCAACCTGCTGAACCCGGTGCGTGCCACCTACCGCTACAGCGAAGAAGAACAGCAAAAGCTCGATGCCAGCGGCCGCCAGTACTATTTCGAGCTGCGCTACAAGTTCTGAGGCCGGCGGCGCGCGGCGACGATCAGATCGATCAGGCCGACCAGGCCAACCACCGCGATCAATCGCGCGCCATCAGCACGCGCAGGTCGGCGTCCCAGTCTTTCAACGTCTCGCGTGCCTGCAGGCGCTGCGCCGGCGTGGTGGCGTTGTGGATTTGCGCCGCGAAGCCGCAGTTGTAGTCGGCCAGCTTGATCTGGTAAGCGCGGTAGGCCACGTCGGGCGACCGTTCAACCCGCGCCACCAGCGTGCGCAGCGCGGCCAGGCGCTGGTCGCGGTCGGCTTTGTCGGCGGCCAGGCGGCGCAGCGTCTGCACGGTGTCGCGCTGGCGGCGCTGGCGTTCCTGCCACCACATGTCGGGGTTGAAAGGCGAGGCTGCCACGCCCGCGCTGACGACGCGGCGCTGGGCCTCGTCCAGCCGGCCGTACAGCCGCTCGGCCCGCTCCAGCGCACGCTTCACCGACTGCTTGTTGCGCGTGCCCAGGTCGGGCTGCAGAAAGTCGTCGCGCATTTCGGCCAGCACCTTCACGTAGCGCTGCTCCAGGTGCTTGAACTGCGCTTCGCCCAGACTGGGCAGCACATCGGCCACGTGGTTCAGCGCACGGTTCAGGGTCGGTTCGAGCAACTCGCGGCCCTGGTCCTGCCAGCGGCAGGCCTGCGCCGCCGTGGTGGGTTCGGTGATCTGCGCCTGGGCCGTGCTCAGCAGCGGCAGGTAGGTCGGGATCTGCGTGCGACGGTGCCAGTCGAACAGCTGATCGATGCCCTGCTTGACGACCGGTGCCTGGTCGCGGTTGAAATCGAAGTAGCCGTCGATCCACCACCAGGCCAGCTGCGACCCGTTGTTGTAGGCCAGCGAGATGCTGCTACAGCCCGCCAGCCACGCCATAGGCATGACCAGCAGCATGCCGATAATCCAAGTTTTCCAAAGAGACGGTCGCATGGCACTCAACATCGTGATCATGGCTGCGGGCAAGGGCACCCGCATGAAGTCGGCTGTGCCCAAGGTGCTGCACCGCCTGGCGGGCACCAGTCTATTGCAGCATGTTCTGAACGCCAGCGCCGCACTGGGCGCGGCGCGCACCGTGGTCATCACCGGCCATGGCGCCGAAACGGTGGAAACGGCGGTGGCCGACAGCGGCGCGGTCTTCGTGCGCCAGATGCCGCAACGCGGCACCGGTCACGCCGTGCAGCAGGCCGTGCCGTGGCTGGACGAAGTCAACGGCACCACGCTGATCCTGAACGGCGACGTGCCGTTGATCCGCACGGCCACCGCGCGCGCATTGGTGCAGGCCTGCGGTGGCGACAAGCTGGCGCTGCTGACCATCGAGCTGGCCGACGCCACCGGCTACGGCCGCATCATGCGGAATCAGGAGGGGCTGCCTGCGCAGCCCGTGGGCGACGCCGTGCAGGCCATCGTCGAACACAAAGATGCAACGCCAGCGCAGCGCGCCATCCGTGAGGTCTACACCGGCATCATGGCGGCGCCCACGGCGTCACTGAAGCGCTGGGTGATGGCGCTGACCAACGACAACGCGCAGCAAGAGTTCTACCTGACCGACATCGTGGCGATGGCCGCAGCCGAAGGCGTGCCCGTGGTGGCCACCGCCGCCGGCAGCGAAACCGAGGTGCTGGGCGTCAACAGCCCGCTGCAGCTGGCTGACCTGGAACGCCGTTTTCAACGCCAGCAGGCCGAAGCGTTGATGGAAGCCGGCGTGCGTTTGGCCGACCCGGCGCGGCTGGACATTCGTGGCACGCTGGCCTGCGGCAGCGATGTCGAGATCGATGTCAATTGCGTCTTCGAAGGCGCGGTGCAACTCGGTGACGGCGTGCGGGTCGGTGCGAACTGCGTGATCCGCGACGCGCAGATCGCCGCCAGCGCGGTCATCCACCCTTACACCCACATCGAAGGAGCCAGCGTGGGTGCGGGTGCGTTGATCGGCCCCTACGCCCGGCTGCGGCCCGGCGCAGTGCTGGGCGCCGAGGTGCACATCGGCAACTTCGTCGAGGTCAAGAACAGCACCCTGGCCCGCGGCGCGAAGGCCAACCACCTGGCCTACCTGGGCGACGCCACGGTGGGCGAGCGCGTGAACTTCGGTGCCGGCAGCATCACCGCGAATTACGACGGCGCCCACAAGCACCGCACGATCATCGGCAACGACGTGCATGTGGGCAGCAACTGTGTGCTGGTTGCGCCGATCACGCTGGGCGATGGCGCCACTATCGGCGGCGGTTCGACCCTGGCCAAAGACGCGCCGGCCGGTCAGCTGACGGTGGCACGGGCCAAACAGGTCAGCCTGAACGGCTGGGTGCGACCCAAGAAGTGATCAGGAGCCGCCCTCTGCGCCTTCGGCCACGCTCGCCGCCAGACACAGGTCTTCCCAAGCCTTGGCTTTTTCTTGCAGGCTGCGCAGCAGGTAGGCGGGGTGGTAGGTCACCACCAGCGGCACGCCTTGATAGCGGTGCACACGGCCGCGCAGCTTGCCGATGGGCTCGTCGCTGCGCAGCAGGGCCTGCACCGCGAACTTGCCCATCGCCAGGATGACGCGCGGCTGGAGCAGTTCGATCTGCCGCAACAGGTAGGGCTCGCACTGCGCCATTTCCTCGCTGCTGGGGTTGCGGTTGCGCGGCGGGCGGCATTTCAGCGTGTTGGCGATGTACACGCGCTGCGCCGGCGCTGCGCTGCCCTCGGTGCTGCGGCTGAGCTGCAGCGCGGCCAGCATGCGGTCCAGCAGCTGCCCTGACGCGCCGACGAAAGGCTCGCCCTGGCGGTCTTCTTCTTCGCCCGGGGCTTCACCCACGACCAGCCACTGGGCCTGCGGGTGGCCCACGCCGAAGACGGTTTGCGTGCGGCTCTCACACAGCGCGCAGGCGGCGCAGGCGGCCACCGAAGCACGCAGCTGGGGCCAGTCCAGCGTGGCGGTGTCGCCGCGCGCAGCCAGCGCAGGCACCGCAGGCACCGCAGGCACCGCAGGCACCGCAGGCACGGTAATGGCCGCATCCAGCGCAGACGGCGTCCACAGCCGCAGCCCCATCGCGTCCAGCATGGCCTGCTGGCGTTCAGTCCACACCATGCAGACCTCCTGGCGGCAATAACGAAATCGGCAAGCTCATCACCACCGCGTCTTCGCGCTGCAGCGCCGCCGGGTAGTAGCCCTTGCGCAGGCCGACTTCGGAAAAGCCCCGGCGGCGGTACAGCGCCCGCGCGCGCACGTTGCTGTGCCGCACCTCCAGCCACAGCGAACCCAGACCCCACGCAGCAGCGTGGCCCTGCACGGCGCGCAACAGCGCGCTGCCGTGGCCCTGCCCTTGCCACGGTGCGGCCACGGTAATGTTCAGCAGGTGCAGTTCTTCGACCCCGCGCATGGCCACGAAGTAGGCCACCAGGCCCACGTCGTCACCCGCCACCACCTCGGCCAGATAGCCCGAGGCCAGCGAATCGATGAAATTGCCACGCGTCCAGGGGTGGCTGTAGGCCCCGACTTCGGCGGTCATCACGGCGTCGACGTCGCCCACGTGCATCGCCCGGCGGGTCAGCTGGGGTTGGTGGGTTTGCAACTGCGCGCTCACAGCGCGGCAGCGCGCGCTGCGTCGCGCTCTTGCGTGGTCTGCGCCACCTTGTCGCGCAAGTACAGCGGCAGGGCCCGCTCGGCGTCGACGCCCTGGCCCGCCCGCGCGGCCTGCACGGCCAAGCTCAGCAGCGCGCTGGCGCGGTCGCATTCCTGCGCGAACTGCGCCGCGCCGGTGGGCCAGTTCATGCCGCCGCCGAAGGCTGCCAGCGCCGAGCCGGCGATGGCCTGCACGCCAGGCTCTGACCACAATGACGCCAACATCGGCAAGGCATGCAGCCCGGCCGCTTGCAGCGTGTGCCAACTGCCCGACGCCCAGCGGTGGCGGTGGCGGTGGCCGTAACGGTAGCGACCGGCATAAACCTCGTTCATGCGGGCGTCCATCGCCACGACGATGTCCAGCGTGTCGGCTTCGGCGAAGTGCCGCAACCGGGTGTCTTCAGCGACGATCAGCAGGCTGTCGATGGGCAGCACCGGTTTGCCCAGCCCGAACGCCAGCCCCTGGGCCACCGCGCAGGCCGTGCGCAGGCCCGTGAAGGCCCCTGGGCCCATGCCGAAGGCGATGGCGTCCAGATCAGCCAGTTGCAGGCCCGCACGGGCCATCAGCCGGTGCACCTGGGGCAGCAGCGTGGCCGAGGCCTGTGCACCGCCTTCAGCCAGCACCGTCCACGGGCCGCCAGGGGCCTGCAAGGCCAGCGCCAGGCGTTCGGTGGACGTGTCCAGAGCCAGGATGTTGAAGGCGCTCAGGTCGAGGGCGGGCCCGGTGGACGGTTGCATGGCTGGCAGTTTATGCCGTGACATGATCGTCGGCGGGCACAGCGCAGCGGGGGTGACAGGGTGGGCAATCGATGGTGAATAGGGGCCGCCATGGCAGCATGGCGCACGCACTGGGGTGGGCATCGAACTTGACGGTGGCGGTGGCCGGAATTTGTGCGCTGGGCAGCGTGGCAACTGCCAGGGCCGCTCCCGCCCTGCCGCCCGACACACTGGCCGCGCTGAAGCGGGCCGGCGTGCCGGCCGAGGCGCTGAGCGTGGTCATCGAAGACGCCAGCAGCAACCGCCGCGTGCTGCAGTGGCAAGAGCACAAGCCGGTCAACCCGGCTTCGTTGACCAAACTGCTGACCACTGCCGCCGCGCTGGACCGCCTGGGCCCGGCCTACACCTTCGCCACGCCGGTGTGGTTCAGCGGCCCGGTGCTGGGCGGCATGCTCGACGGCAGCGTCTTCATCAAGGGCAGCGGCGACCCCAAGCTGGTGATCGAACGCGTCTGGCTGCTGCTGCGGCGCATGCAGCAAATGGGCGTGCGCGAGATTCGCGGCGACATCGTGCTGGACAGCAGCGCCTACGCGGTGCCCGACACCCCGCCCGGCGACTTCGACGGTGAACCGCTGCGGCCCTACAACGTGCGCCCCGCGGCACTGCTGTTCAACTTCCGCTCGACGGTCTACACCTTCACGCCCGACACCGCCGCCGGCGTGGCGCGCATCAACGCCGACCCCGCGCTGGCCGGCACGCTGGTCGACCGCACGGTGCCGCTGGCGGCCGGTGCCTGCGGCGACTGGCGCGCCGCGCTGAAAGGCGAATTCGACGCCAGCCGCGCGCGTTTCGCAGGCAGCTACGCCACGGCCTGCGGTGAATCGACCTGGCCGCTGGCCGACCCGCAGCCAGCGACCTACGAAGCCCGCCTGATCAGCGCGCTGTGGCGCGAAATGGGCGGGCTGTTGCAGGGCAGCGTGCGCGAAGGGCTGGCGCCCACCGACGTCAAACCCGTGTTCGAGATGCGGTCACCGGCACTGGCCGAACTGGTGCGCGACATCAACAAGTACAGCAACAACCTGATGGCGCAGCAGCTGTTCCTGGCGTTGGCGCTGCAGGCCAACCCGCGCGGCGTGGCCACACCCGAAGCGGCGCGTGAAGCGCTGCTGCGCTGGCTGGCCGAACGCCTGGGGCCGCTGAATGGCGAGGTGGTCATCGACAACGGCTCAGGCCTGTCGCGCGACACGCGCATCAGCGCGCAGCGGTTGGCGCAGGTGCTGCTGCTGGCCTGGGACAGCCCGGTGATGAGCGAGCTGATGTCGTCGCTGCCCATCACCGGGCTGGACGGCACGCTGCGCCGTTCACGCGCCACGCCGGGCCGCGGTCACCTAAAGACCGGCTCGCTGCGCGATGTGGTGGCCGTGGCCGGCTATGTGCTGTCGAACAGCGGCAAGCGCTACGTGCTGGTGGCGGTCATCAACCACCCGCAAGCCGGTGCTGCGCGGCCAGCGCTGGACGCGCTGGTGCAATGGACGATGCGCGACGTGCCGGCGCACTCAGCGCGTTAAGCGCATTCAGCGCATTCAGCGCATTCAGCGGGCCGGGCTCTCAGAGCCGGCAGAGGGCGCCGAAGGAAACCGTCACCGGCTTGAAGTCGATGGTGGTCTGCAGCACGGTGGAGCCGGTGGAGCCGGTGGCCACGAGCTTGCTTTTCACATCAACCCGGGCGATGCTGCCCAACAGGCGCCAGCGCTTGTCGAGACTGTAATGGGCACCGACTTGCGCGGCCAGGCTCACCGAGTCGCGCAGCTTCAGGCCCCAGTTGTACGGCGCATCCGCCGTCGAGTTGCAGAGCAGCGAAGCACCGTCGGTGACGGTGGTCGGTCACGGTGGTCGGTCACGGTGGACGGTAGCGGTGGACGGTAGCGGCGCCGCACGTGACGACCCGGATTTTGGTCGCATCGCAGGTCGATACAGCGTTGTTGACGATGCCGCACTTGCCCGGGTTGACGTAGACGTCCTTGGCGGCCGTGGATTGACGAGGCCACCGCCCGGAACGCACCGAGGTGCCCGCCAATGTGGGCGCGCTCAGCGCCACCGGACACTTGACCGAGCTGCCGGCTAAGCCGACCTCAGCCGGTGTGGCAAGCAGGCCCAGGCCACGTCAGGGTCACTGCCGCCCCACGCGGTCTCAGGCGGTCTCAGGCGGTCAGCAGCGCGGCGAACAACGTGCCGAACAACGTGTCGAAGCGCGCTGCAGAACTGCCGGTAAGCGCCCAGGATTGATTCGTCTTGCGCATGGGAACCCCGTCGGGTTTGGGTGTGGGTCCTGAGTGCGCTAGAAAGGGTTGCGCCTCGCGCGGTCGATGGCCAGTGTGGCCAACTGCGTGTGCCCGCCCGGCGACAGCCGCGTGTCGTCGGCCCACAAGAAGCTGTTCGGGTCGGAGCCGGTCAACAGCGTGGCCGTGGTGCAGTTCGGCAGGCCCACGGTGCAAATCCCGTCGGTGATGTTCGCCAAACCGAAGCTGCCAGGCGAAATACCGACGGAGCGAAAGCGCAACTGAGCTTGCACCAGGCCAACGTAACGGCCGTCGAGGATGACCTTCACCCCCAGCTGTTCGCTGAAGGCCTGGCCCAACTCGGTGATCAGCGTGGCGCGGTTCACGCCTGTGGGGTCCAGCGCCTTCTGGGCCAGCGCGTAGGGCGACAAGCCCATGTCGGGCAGGTCGGAAACGACCACCTTCACCCCCAAGCCGACCAGACGGTTGACAACACCGGCCAGCAGTTCACCCCGCACCCGGGCTTCGGCCAGCAGGCTGGGCACCGAACGCCCGGGGTACTGGGCGTAGAGGTCGAGGATGTCGTTGGTGCCGGCCAGCACGGTGGCCAGGTCCTTGTCGCGAAAGCCGCCGGCCGCCACCTGGGCTTCGACCTGAGCCGCCACGTCGGCCACGCGTGCACCGGCGAAGGCGCGCATGAATGCTTTGGGTTCAACCGAAGTCGGGTTGCATTCTGCAAACTCGAACCGGTACAGACTGGCCAGCGTCTGCACCCACAGCGGCTGGCTGGCACAGTCGAGGCCGCCGTTGGCATTCAAGGCGTTGACGCCATATTTGCGCCCGGCCTGGCTCAAAGCGCTGCTGTCATCACCGAATACCAGCAGACGCTGCGGCACGAAGGGTTCGACCTGTGTAGTGCTGCCGCCGCAGGCGGCAAACAGGCCCAGGCACAGCGCACCCAGGAAGGTGGCCAATGCGCCGAGCGCGGCGCTTTTCGCTTGCGTCGTGGCCTTGCTGCTGAAGATCATCTTTGCTCCGAAATCCCAGGTGCTTTCGCCTGACGGGTGCCCAAGGTCGCCGCGCGGGCAGCCGGGTTGGGGCGGCATCGTGCGGCGACCTTGCGCGGCTGCGTTTTGCAGGTTGCGGGTTGCGGGTTGCGGGTTGCGTTTTGCGTTTTGCGTTTTGCGGGTTGCGTTTTACAGCTGCGTTGTACGGCTGCGATGTACGGCCAGGTCAGGCTGCGGCGCGTTGCAGGCGGTCGCGCACGCCGTCCCATGCAGGGCCCGGCGGCGGCCGCTCGACCCAGATGGCCGCCACCCCAGCTTCGTCGAACTCGCGCAGCACCGCAAACAATTCGTGTGCCACCGAAGCGGCATCCGTGGCCATGGCCTTGTAAAACCAACCCGACCCAGCCAACCCGGCGACGCGCGAATATACCCCGATGCCCCCCGCAGCCCGGGCCGGTCCAGCCTGCAATCGATGACGCAGAGCGACGCCGTCCAGCAGTTCCACGCGGGCCTGGGGCGCGTAGTGCGAAGCCAGCGTGCCCGGGGCGCGCGGCGAGGCGGCATCTGCTTCGGCCAACGGCTGGCCCAGCACGACTTCGATGGCCGTTCGACTGATTTGCCCTGGCCGCAGCAAAGCCGGACGGGTTCGCGTGCAGTCGACGATGGTCGACTCGATGCCGACCGTGCAGCGCCCGCCGTCCAGCACCAGCAGGGCCGGTCCGAATTCCTGCAGCACGTGGGCGGCAGCGGTCGGGCTGACACGGCCAAAGCGGTTGGCGCTGGGCGCTGCCACGCCAGCCACACCCAGCCGCGCCGCGGCCTGCAGCAGCGCTAGCGCCACCGGATGCGCCGGCACCCGCAGGGCGATGCTGTCCTGCCCGCCTGCGGCGGCCCGGCCGCTGCCGGCCCGGCGCGGCACGATGACGGTCAGCGGGCCGGGCCAGAAGGCCGCCATCAGCCTGTGCGCGGCATCGCCGGCGGCCGACGTGAAGAGATTGGCGGCAGCGGCGTTGGCCAAGTGAACGATCAGCGGGTGGCCGACCGGTCGGCCCTTGGCCGCATAAATGCGCGCGACAGCGGCATCGTCGTCGGCACGAGCCCCCAGGCCATAGACCGTTTCGGTGGGAAAGGCCACCAGCTGGCCGGCTGCCAGTTCGGCGGCGGCTGAGGCCAACGCGAGAGGGTCGCCCCCCGACAAAACAGCCACGGTAGGCGTCTCAGAAAGCCGGCAGGCCCAGCTGCTCAGCCGCCTGCAGCGCCACCGCTCGGGCGGCGGCCTGCTGAGCTGCGGTCACCGTCAGGTGGCCCATCTTGCGGCCGCGCCGCGGCTCGGTCTTGCCGTAGAGGTGCAGATGCACGCCGGGCAGCGCCAGCACCAAGGCCCAGGCGGGTTCCTGCGCCTGCTGCGCGCCCGCTGCCCACCACAAGTCGCCCAGCAGGTTGAGCATCACCGCAGCCGAATGCAGGCGCGGTGCCACGAGCGGCAGACCAGCCAGCGTGCGCACCTGCAAGTCGAACTGCGACAGGTCGCAAGCGTCAATGCTGTAATGGCCCGAGTTGTGCGGTCGCGGCGCCATTTCATTGGCCACGAGAGAGCCGTCGGCCAGGATGAAAAACTCGACACACAGCACGCCGACGTAATTCAAGGTCTGCGCCAGCCGTTCGGCCAGCGCGACCGCCTGCGCGGCGAGGGTCGCGTCGACATCGGGCGCCGGCACCTGCGTAACAGCCAGCATGCCGTCACGGTGCAGGTTCTGCTGCACCGGCAGGTGCACCACGTGGCCGTCGGCACCGCGAGCCACGATTACGCTGATCTCAAAGCGCAAGGCCAGCCGTTTTTCCAGCACGCACGGCACACCGCCCAACGCGGCCCAGGCCGCAGGCAGTTCGGCAGCGCTTGCCACCTGCGCTTGTCCTTTGCCGTCGTAGCCCAGACTGGCTGTTTTCAAAATGCCCGGCAGCAAATCGCAAATGGCAGGCCCGGCCAGGTCAGCGTCTACCGTCAACAAGGCGTACGGCGCGCAGGCCACACCGGCCGCCGCAAAGCACCGCTTTTCACGTGCCCGGTGCTGGCAAATTTCAATGGCGGCCGCTGGGGGTGACACGCGTAACGAGAGCGCCAGCGTGCGCAAGGCTTCGGCAGGGACATTCTCAAATTCAGTAGTGACGGCGCTGCAGGTGACCGCAAGCGTTGCCAGTGCGGCAGCGTCAAGATAGCTGGCCCGCAAATGGCGGTCGCCAGCGGCGCCGGCTGGGCTGGCTGCATCAGGCTCCAACACGGCAACGGCGTAGCCGTGGACCTGGGCCGCATGCACGAACATGCGGCCCAACTGGCCCCCGCCCAGAACCCCGAGCCAGCGTTCGCGCAGAGCCACTGCAAGCGGGCTGGACATGGCAGCAGCGTTCAAGTCAAGTCCTTCGACATGGCGCGCGCGGTATCGGTCTGGCGCTGGCGAAACGCGAGCAGCTTTTCGCACAGGGCCGGGTTGGCAGTAGCCAGCATGGCCACGGCGAACAGCGCGGCGTTGGCCGCACCGGCCGCACCGATAGCGAACGTGGCAACGGGAATGCCACGGGGCATTTGCACGATGGCATACAGCGAATCGAGCCCCTGCAAGTGCTTGCTAACCACCGGAACCCCCAACACCGGCACGGTGGTTTTGGCCGCCAGCATGCCAGGCAAATGCGCCGCCCCGCCAGCACCGGCAATGATGGCCTTCAGGCCACGGCTGGCAGCGGCATCAGCATACGCAAACATGTCGTCGGGCATTCGGTGCGCGGAAATCACGCGCTTTTCATAAGCGAGGCCGAATTCGTCCAGCAAATGCGCTGCGTGTTTAAGGGTGTCCCAGTCGCTGGAGGAACCCATCAGGATGGAGAGGATGGGGGTGGTCATATCGCGGTCGAGGGAAACTATGGCGCTGCTGATGGGAAGTCAGCCTAACGGGCGCTTTGCGGCGAACGGGTGAAGCCCGGTCGCAAGTTCCGCTCGGGACTTCAAATACGCAAGAGCCAGTTCCGCCTTGCGCTGTCGGATTTCATTTGGATTACCGAACCTTGGGTCAATGTTGGCCATTTCTAAGCGAATGTGGTTGCACATTAGCTGATCGTCAACGTCCAAATCTACTAACGAACTTAAATCGATAGTAGCGAACAGCGCATAAGCGTCTTCTAACGCATTGAGACGGAATCGGCAGTACGATATATCCAAGTCGATCGCAAACTGGCTAAAGTGATAGGAAGCGAATGGCCCCTCATTGCGGACTAATCCAAGCGAGTTGGCGGCTTTCACATATTCACCTTCTAAGATGAGAAGCCGGGCGTCAGCCAAATATAGATGATTTGCCAAAGCAGAAATTCTTGTCATTAAATGCAAATTTCGACTTGATTCAATCTCTCGACGAACAGACCTAAGGCGATCTTGCGAAATTATGTTTGCGCAAGATTCCGCGCGCATGCAAGTCAATGAAAGGACCGCGCGGTTATACTGCAGCGCTTCCACGCTTGCTTGATCCCCCTCTGCAAGAGCATAGCCACGCCCTCTAGTAAACCAATCCTGTGCATTCACCAAGTCGCCGCAGAGCGCAAATGCACTGCTGAGTACGATGGCCACCCGCACATTCGCATCTGAGTTTTTTATACTACTACTCTGAAAAACTGACTCAATTGATCTAAACATTCCATTGAAATCAGAGCTTTCAAATTGAATATGAGCCTTCCAAGCTGACGCAATGGCATGCATCTCAGAATACCCCATGGCCCCGCTCAAAACCTGGACCCTCGTCACTCGATCTAGCGCTTTATGACTAAGTTTTTCGTACCAGTCAATGACAGCTTCCGAAAGCATGATCCAGACATGGATACGCCCGCTGCGCCAGTCGCCGTGATCCCTTCGAAGCACCTTTACCGTTGCATTGGCATCTTCAAATCGCCCCAGTCGCGCAAGGATTACGGCGATTCGCGCAGTCAGTTCGACCGCCAGCGCAGAGTCTGTTGTCGACTGCCGGATCGCCTCAAGTCGCTTCAGTTGCTGACTCATGCTCAGTGCCCCGCTTCACTGCTTCTGACCGCGTAGATTATCGACATAAGTCAGCCATGACTTTAGCCGCGGCCACCAAATCACTGTAGGCGGCGAAAAAAGGCCCAGCAGTGCTGGGCCTTCGATGACTGCGGGGCCAAACTTCGACAATGGCCGAAGTCCACCGGCCTTAGCTCAGGGCTTGTTCCCAGTCGGGAATGGCCATGCAGCCGCCGGATTGAGCGTTGTCTTCGCTGGCGCAGCTGATGCAGGCGCCGCAGGCGTGGTGGGAGCCGCTTTCTTTGCCGCCTTCTTTGCTGCGGCTTTTTTTGCAGTTGGCTTCTTCGGCATAGCTGCCGTCTTCGCAGGTGCAGCCTTTTTGACAGCCATCGCCTTCTTCGCCGGTGCGGCCTTCTTTGCCGGTGCGGTCTTCTTCGCTGGGGCCGCCTTCTTTGCAGGCGCTGACTTCTTTGCCGGTGCCGCCTTCTTTGCAGGCGCGGACTTCTTTGCCGGTGCCGCTTTCTTTGCCGGTGCAGCCTTCTTCGCCGGTGCAGCCTTCTTCGCCGGTGCCGTTTTCTTGGCAGCAGCCTTCTTCGCCGGGGCGGCCTTCTTCGCGGGAGCAGCGGCCTTCTTAGCGGGCGCCTTTTTGGCCGGAGCGGCCTTTTTCGCAGTTGCCATGACGATCTCCTTGATCAAGTTGCAAAAGGCTCCGCACTGCTGTTCGCAGCACAGAGATCCACCACCCGATGGTCTGCTTCAAAGCCGAACAGGCCTTTCAGCGACAGCCCCGGTGCGGTGAACAGGGTCACGAGCACGGCTGCGGTCTGGTGCCGGCCTGTGCTCGTCATTCTTGATCTCTCTGGACCGTTCGACGCCGACGGTCACACACCGGGCCTGAGGCGTCGAACGCATGCGGAAGCGGAAGCGCTGTCATCGACTGAAATGGCGACTCAACCTTCAGTCCCAGGCCAGCGCGCCGCCGGTCTGGTAATCGATCACGCGTGTTTCGAAGAAGTTACGTTCCTTCTTCAAGTCGATCATTTCGCTCATCCACGGGAACGGGTTTTCTTCGTTCGGGAAAAGCGCTTCCAAGCCGATCTGCTGCGCGCGCCGGTTGGCGATGTAACGCAAATAGCCTTTGAACATCGACGCATTCAGACCCAACACACCGCGCGGCATGGTGTCTTCGGCATAGCGGTATTCCAATTCCACCGCTTGCTCGAACAAGGCCTTGATCTCGGCCTTGAACGCCGGCGTCCAGAGCTGCGGGTTCTCGAGCTTGATCTGGTTGATCACGTCGATACCGAAATTGCAGTGCATGGACTCGTCGCGCAGGATGTACTGGTACTGCTCGGCAGCACCCGTCATCTTGTTTTGCCGACCCATCGACAGGATCTGCGTGAAGCCGACATAGAAGAACAGGCCTTCCATCAGGCATGCAAAAACGATCAGGCTCTTCAACAGCGTCTGGTCGGCTTCCGTGGTGCCAGTGTGGAAGAGGGGATCCATGATCGCTTCGATGAAGGGGATCAGGAACTCGTCCTTCTGGCGGATCGAGTCAACCTCGTGGTAGGCGTTGAAGATCTCACTTTCGTCCAAGCCCAGTGATTCAACGATGTACTGGTAGGCATGCGTGTGGATGGCCTCTTCGAAGGCCTGACGCAGCAGGAACTGGCGACATTCGGGCGCCGTGATGTGGCGGTAGGTGCCCAACACGATGTTGTTGGCAGCCAGCGAATCGGCAGTGACGAAAAAGCCGAGGTTACGCTTGATGATGCGGCGCTCGTCATCGGTCAGCCCGTTCGGGTCTTTCCAGGTCGCAATGTCGCGCGACATGTTGACCTCGTTCGGCATCCAGTGGTTGGCGCAACTGGACAGGTATTTCTCCCAAGCCCATTTGTATTTGAACGGCACCAACTGGTTGACGTCGGTCTGACCGTTGATGATGCGTTTGTCAGCAGCATTGACGCGGCGCGTCGAAGTGGCTGCGGCCTGCACGGCGCTGGGCA
>JAYSYH010000311.1:0-10068 GCA_043716645.1 Betaproteobacteria bacterium
GGCGGCATGGGCGGCGGTGGCGGCATGGGCGGCATGGGCGGCATGGAAGCTGCATTCATGCGGGTGATTGTCCCGGATAACGCTGCGGGTTCGCGCCTGCGCCAAGGTCGCTAAAGTGGCGGGGACACGGGAAATTTCGAGGAAATGGGAGATACGAAAGATGACGATGAAGGTTCTGGTGCTGGGGGGTGGCGTGATCGGCGTTTCTTGTGCCTACGAACTGGCCAAGGCGGGGCACGCGGTGACGCTGGTCGACCGCCAGTGCGGCCCGGCGCTGGAAACCAGCTTCGGCAATGCCGGCGAAGTCAGCCCCGGCTACAGCGCGCCATGGGCCGGCCCCGGCGTGCCGCTGAAGGCCATCAGGTGGATGCTGATGCAGCACAGCCCGCTGGTCATCTGGCCGATGTTCGACCCGGCGATGTGGCGCTGGGGCGCGATGATGCTGGCCAACTGCTCTGAGAAGGCGTACGCGCTGAACAAGAGCCGTATGGTGCCGATTGCCGAATACAGCCGCGATTGTCTGAAGGCTTTGAGGGCCGAAACCGGCATCGCCTACGACGACCGCGCGCTGGGCACGCTGCAACTCTTCCGAACACAGAAGCAGCTCGACAGCATCGGGGGTGATGTCGCCATCCTGAAGCAATACGGCGTGCCTTTCGAAGTGCTGGACCGCGCTGGCTTCACGGCCGTAGAACCGGCGCTGAAGCTGACGCAGGAGAAGTTCGTCGGCGCGCTGCGTCTGCCGAACGACGAGACCGGCGACTGCCATTTGTTCAGTCAACGACTCGCCGAAATGG
The DNA here is from genome assembly GCA_043716645.1 of Betaproteobacteria bacterium. Taxonomy (GTDB): domain Bacteria; phylum Pseudomonadota; class Gammaproteobacteria; order Burkholderiales; family Burkholderiaceae_C; genus Rubrivivax. Next base: position 798 of record JAYSYH010000311.1, read on the forward strand.
CCAAAGCGTTGGGCGTGGAATTTCGGTGGAACACGCGCATCGAAAGCCTGCAGGTGGGCGGTGGGGCCATCACTGGCGTCTTCACCGACGCAGGGCTGTTGATGGCCGACAAGGTGGTGGTGGCGCTGGGCAGCCACTCGGCGGGCCTGCTGGCGCCGGTGGGCATCCGCATCCCGGTCTACCCGGTGAAGGGCTACAGCATCACCGTGCCCGTCACCGACGCCAGCGGCGCGCCCGAAAGCACGGTCATGGACGAGACGCACAAGGTGGCTGTTACTCGCCTGGGCGACCGCATCCGCGTCGGCGGCACGGCCGAACTCGCTGGCTTCAGCCTGAACCTGCGCGAAGCCCGGCGCGCCACGCTGAACCACGTCGTCACCGACCTGTTCCCGCGCGGCGGCGATGTCAGCCAGGCCAGCTTCTGGTGCGGCCTGCGCCCGATGACGCCCGACGGCACGCCACTCATCGGCACCACGCCCGTGCAGAACCTGCTGTTGGCCACCGGCCACGGCACGCTGGGCTGGACGATGGCCGCAGGCACCGGTCGCGTCATCGCCGACCTGGTGTCGGGGCGGCAACCCGACATCGACATTGCCGGCCTGAACATGGCGCGCTACGGCTGAGGCGGCGAAGGCCGCTCCCTAGAATCCTCGGCATGCCCTCCATCAAGCAAAACAGCAATTACGGCGAAGCCTCGATCCGCGTTCTCAAGGGGCTGGAGCCCGTCAAGCAGCGGCCGGGCATGTACACCCGCACCGACAACCCGCTGCACATCGTGCAGGAAGTCATCGACAACGCGGCCGACGAGGCCCTGGCCGGCTACGCCAGGAAGATGGCGGTCACGCTGCACGCCGACGGCTCGGTCAGCGTCGACGACGACGGCCGTGGCATTCCTTTTGGCCTGCACCCGGAAGAGCAGGTGTCGGTGGTCGAAATCGTCTTCACGCGCCTGCATGCCGGCGGCAAGTTCGACAAGGGCGCGGGCGGCGCCTACAGCTTCAGCGGTGGCCTGCACGGCGTGGGTGTCAGCGTGACGAATGCGCTGTCGCGCCGCTTGCATGTGACGGTGTGGCGCGAAGGGCAGGTGGCCACGCTGGCCTTCAGCGGCGGCGACGTGACCGAGCCTTTGCAGTTGCGCAAGGCCAACAGCGGGGAACGCAGGCGCGGCACCAGCGTGCGCGTCTGGCCCGATGCGAAGTACTTCGAAAGCCCCGAGTTGCCGCGCGCCGAGCTGATGCATTTGCTGCGCAGCAAGGCCGTGCTAATGCCGGGCGTGATCGTGACTTACACCGTCGAAAAGCCCGGCGACAAGCCGCCCGAGACGACGACCTGGCAGTTTGAGAAAGGCCTGCGCGACTACCTGATGCAGAGCCTGCCGGCCGACCCGCTGATACCGCTGTTCGAGGGCGAGCAGTTCGCCACCGCCGGTGAGACGGAAAACTTCGCGGAAGGCGAGGGCGCCAGCTGGTGCGTGGCCTTCACCGACGAAGGCGCCCTGCTGCGCGAGAGCTACGTGAACCTGATCCCGACCGTGGCCGGCGGCACCCACGAATCGGGTTTGAAGGACGGCCTGTTCAGCGCCATCAAGGGTTTCATCGACCTGCACGCTCTGCTGCCCAAGGGCGTCAAGCTGATGCCCGACGACGTGTTTTCGCGCGCCAGCTTCGTGCTGAGCGCCAAGGTGCTGGACCCGCAGTTCCAGGGTCAGATCAAGGAAAGGTTGAACAGCCGCGACGCGCTGCGCCTGGTGTCCGGCTACGTGCGGCCGGCGCTGGAGCTGTGGCTGAACCAGCATGTGGATCTGGGCCGGAAATTGGCCCAGCTTGTGATCCGTCAGGCACAGACGCGCCAGCGCGCATCGCAGAAAGTCGAGAAGCGCAAGGGCGGCGGCGTGGCCGTGCTGCCCGGCAAGCTGACCGATTGCGAAAGCCGTGACCTGAACCTGAACGAGGTGTTTCTCGTCGAAGGCGACAGCGCCGGCGGCAGCGCCAAGATGGGCCGCAACAAGGAAACCCAGGCCGTGCTGCCGCTGCGCGGCAAGGTGCTGAATACCTGGGAGGTCGACCGCGACCGCTTGTTTGCGAACACTGAAATTCACGACATCGCGGTGGCCGTCGGCGTGGACCCGCACGGTGCGAATGACACGGTCGACTTCAGCGGCCTGCGCTACGGCAAGGTCTGCATCTTGAGCGACGCCGACGTCGACGGCTCGCACATCCAGGTGCTGCTGCTGACGCTGTTCTTCCGCCACTTTCCGCAGCTGGTGCAGCGCGGCCACGTGCACATCGCGCGGCCGCCGCTGTACCGCATCGACGCGCCGGCGCGTGGCAAGCGCCCCGCGGCCAAGCTCTACGCGCTGGACGAAGGCGAGCGCGAAGCGACGCTGGACAAACTGCGCAAGGAAGGCGCGCGCGACGGTAGCTGGGCGATCAGCCGCTTCAAGGGCCTGGGCGAGATGAACGCCGACCAGCTGTGGGAAACCACGCTGAACCCCGAGACGCGCCGCCTGCTGCCGGTGTGCTGGGACGGCCGCGGCTTCGACGCCACCGGCGTGGCGCTCGGCAAGCTGATGGGCAAGGGCGAAGCGCAGGCCCGGCGTGACCTGATGGAACTGCACGGCGACGAGGTCGAGGTGGACGTTTGAGTTTGCCTGCATGAGCTTTTAAGTCGACATCGACTACGCCTGCTCCTGCGCCCGCGAGCGCGATCTGCGCGACATCAACGAAGACTTTGCCGGGGCCCGGCGCAGCGTGCACAGTGCCGACGTGCCCAGCGTTATCGCGGCGTTATCTCGGCGTTATCGCGGCGGTGGCTACGTCATCACCGCCGTGGTCGCCGGCACCGGCTTGCACCGCCTCTACCTGGCTACCCGGCTACCCGGCTACCCGGCGCGGGATGCCACCACGCAGTAACGGGTGGCGCTGAAGACGCACGAGGCCCGCGCTTCAGATTCCGAAGACCGCGACATTCGCGCGGCGTTGGCCGCCTGAGTTCCAGCTTTACCCGCAGCCTGACCCGCAGCCGGGTCAGGCGCCATCAGCCCCGATCCGTCAGACGGCCTTCCAGAAGATGTAGTCGGCTTGGTACCTGACCACTTGCTTCTGCCCGACGTTGCCGGCCGTGCACGACATCGGCGGGGCGGTGCCGCCCTGGGTGGCCACGCGCTGGATGTAGCTGATGCCGTTCATCGCGCCCACGCCGTCCTTGCCACCTATCGCAGGGTTGGCCTTGACCAGTTGCAGCGGGATGTTGCCCATGCCCGCCGGCGCCACGGCCAGTTGCGCGCCGGTGATCATGGAGCCGTCCATGGCTTCCCAAGTCGCCGGCGGGCCGTAGTACTTGCCCACAGCCGTGCCCATGCGGTTCTTCAACAGCGCATTGGGGCCGACGAAGACCCACTCGAATTCACCCGCCATCGCGGCCTTGGCCTTGCATTCGTAGGCGATTTCACCGCTGCCCACGGTTTCCATGACCACTTGGTAGCCGGCGGGCACCTGCACGGCGGCGGGCAGGCTGTCTTGCATGAACTTGGGTGTCATCGGTGTCATCGGCGCCATGTCGGCGCAGGCAGACAGCGCCGCAGCGGCAGCCAGGCATGACAAGGTAGCCGTGGTGCGGAGGGTCGCGCGCAGGGATGTTTTCACGGTTGTTCCTTTTGAAGGGATTAAGAAGAATACGGTGCACCCGGTCCTACGCATGCGGTCGCCGATCGGATGCAACAGCCCCCACCGCAGCAGTTCAGGAGTTGGCATGCAAACCACGATGATGGATGTCCCGCTGTCGCTGAACCACCTGCTGGAACGCGCCGGCACGGTCTTCCAGCGCAGCGAAGTCGTCTCGCGCCTGCCCGACAAAAGCCTGCGCCGCCACAGCTACGGCCAGTTCTACCGGCGCACCCGCGCGCTGGCGTCGGCGCTGCAAAAGTTGGGGCTGCAAAAAGGCGACCGCGTGGCGACGCTGTGCTGGAACCACCACGCCCACCTGGAGGCCTATTTCGGCATTCCGGCCTGCGGCGGCGTGATGCACACGCTGAACCTGCGTTTGTCGCCGACCGACCTGGGCGCCATCGCCAACGACGCCGGCGACCGCTTTCTCATCGTGGACGACATCCTGCTGCCGCTGCTGAAGAGCTTCGCGCACCTGTACAAATTCGAGCGCGTGATCGTCTTCCCCTACAGCGGCGCACCGGTGCCGAAAGGGACAGAGCAAGGCCAGGGCTACGACGACTACGAAGCCCTGCTGGCCGCCGCTGACCCCGACGGCTTCCAATACGCCCCGCACGCCGAGACCGACCCGGTGAGCATGTGCTACACGTCGGGCACCACCGGCAACGCCAAGGGCGTGGTCTATTCGCACCGCAGCACCATCCTGCACACGCTGGTCGGCTGCCTGGGCGACCACTGGGCTTTCAAGAGCACCGACGTGCTGTTGCCGGTGGCGCCGATGTTCCACGCCAACAGTTGGGGCACGCCTTACGGTGCGCTGATGATGGGTGTGAAGTTCGTCTTCCCCGGCCCGCACCTGCACGCCGACGATTTGCTCGATCTGATCCAGCAAGAGCCGCCCACGCTGGCCCTGGGCGTGCCGACCATCTGGCTCAGCGTAATCCAGGCTTACGAGCGCGCGCTGACCGAACAGCCCGGCCGATGGACGCTGCCGCAGGGCATGCGCAGCATGGTGGGCGGCGCGGCGGTGCCCGAAGCGCTGGTGCGCGCCTACGCCAAGCACGGCGTCTGGTTGCTGCAGGGTTGGGGCATGACCGAGACCTCGCCGCTGGCCACCGTGTCTTACCTGCGCACCGACCTGGCCGACGCGACCGACGACGAACGCTTTCGCCGCGCCGCGATGGCCGGCGTGCCAGTGCCGCTGGTTGAATTCCGCATCCGCACCGAAGAAGGTACCGACGCGCCCTGGGACGGCAAGACGATGGGCGAAATCCAGGTGCGCGGGCCCTTCATCACCGGGTCTTACCACGGTGCGCCTGTGGCCGAAGATAAGTTCGCCACCGACGCAGCCGGCCAGCGCTGGCTGCGCACCGGCGACGTGGCCGTGATGGACGAATACGCCTACCTGCGTATCACCGACCGCACCAAAGACCTCATCAAGAGCGGCGGCGAGTGGATCAGTTCGGTCGATGTCGAGAACGCGCTGATGGGCCACCCGGCCATCGCCGAAGCCGCCGTCATCGCCATCCCAGACCCCAAGTGGAGCGAGCGGCCGCTGGCCTGCATCGTGCTGAAACCGGGCCGCGACGCGACCACGCCCGAACTCAACGCCCATTTGATGCGCCACGGTCTGGCCAAGTGGCAGCTGCCCGAGCGCTACGAGGTGATCGACGGCATTCCGCGCACCAGCACCGGCAAGTTCTGGAAGGTGAAGCTGCGCGAGCGGTTTCCGGCTTGAGCGGTCTGGCCTGGGAAACCAGCGTCGGCATGCTTTACAACGCGTTGCGATGCCGGTTCGCGCTGTGGTGCAAGACTTGATGTTCCCGGATTTTCCGTAATGGGTGCGGTTATTGCGTTCTACGGGTTCGATCAACTATTGGAGTACCCAAGATGCATACAACCTGCCGCATGCGCGCCTGGAGTCTGGCGGCCGTTTTGCTTGCTGCGGGCTGTGGCGCGAACGCCGCTGTCGTGAACGGCAGCTTCGAACTCGGATCGGCATCGGGCGCATCGAGCGGCTGAACGGATACCGACAACGTGTTCGGATTCAACCGTTGCACCTTGGCGGTTTGCGGCGGCGGATTGGGTTCGGCTTCCCCTAGCGCCGGCAGTGCCTGGAGCTGGTTCGGCGGTAGCAGCTTTGCGCAGACAGCCGTCCTGTCGCAGAACACCTTGATCGAGAGCACGGCCGTCACGCTGGCCTTCGACCTCTGGGCAGGCAAGTCCGCCACGACCGCCACCACGTTGACGCTCGCGATTGACGGGATCACCGTGTGGGCGGTGACCGAAGCCAACGCTTCGATCTATGCGGCCGGTTACTCGACGGTGGGCATTGCGATTGGCGCCTATGCCGACGGGGGTACGCACGCCATCCGCTGGGATTACAGCGACTCAGCGGGCTCGGTCGTGAACTGGAGCCTGGACAACGTTCGGCTGGTTGGCGCTGAGGTGCCAGAACCCGGCAGCCTCGCGCTGGTGGGCGCCGCCGCGCTGGGCTTGGTGGTAGCACGTCGTCGTCGCACCTGAGTCGCGATCCCTGCGCTGACCTGTTCAGCACGGGCCAAGTGGCCCAAGTGACCCAAGTGACCGAAGTGACCGAAGTGACCGAAGTGACCGAAGTGACCGAAGTGACCGAAGAGCCGCCGCCACGCCTTGCGTGGGGGCGGCTTGCGTTCCGGCCGTCCTAAAATGTGAGCCTTGGGCATGGCCTGCCGCCCGCCGGCAGATGCGGCGCGGCGACAGCCGCATCCGGCTGCGCCGAATTCAGCGCAGCCCACCTCCACCTTGCTCCGCTGCATGCTTTGCTCTGCCGATGACCGATCTCTTTTCCGCGCCGCCAGGCGAAACCCTGCCCCTGGCCGACTACGCCGAGCGCGCCTACCTCGAATACGCACTGTCGGTCGTCAAGGGCCGCGCCTTGCCCGATGTCTGCGACGGCAACAAGCCGGTGCAGCGCCGCATCCTCTACGCCATGCACCGCATGGGGCTGGCCTTCACCACCGCCGGTGGGCCCAAACCGGTCAAGAGCGCCCGCGTGGTGGGCGACGTGCTGGGCCGCTACCACCCGCACGGCGACAGCGCCGCCTACGACGCCCTGGTGCGCATGGCGCAGGGCTTTTCGCAGCGCTACCCGCTGATCGACGGCCAGGGCAATTTCGGCAGCCGTGACGGCGACGGCGCTGCGGCCATGCGCTACACCGAAGCGCGGCTGTCGCCCATCGCGCGGCTGATGCTCGACGAGATCGATGAAGGCACGGTCGATTTCCAGCCCAATTACGACGGCAGCACCGAAGAGCCGAGGCAGTTGCCGGCGAGACTTCCATTCGTCCTCTTGAACGGCGCCAGCGGCATCGCCGTCGGCTTGGCCACCGAGATCCCCAGCCACAACCTGCGCGAAGTGGCGGCGGCGGCCATCGCCCTGCTGAAGAACGAAGCGCTGACTGACGACGAGTTGTTTGCGCTGCTGCCCGCGCCCGACTTCCCCGGCGGCGGCCAGATCATCAGCCCGGCCGCCGACATCCGCGCGGCCTATGCCGACGGGCGCGGCAGCATCAAGGTGCGGGCCCGCTGGGTCATCGAAGACCTGGCGCGCGGGCAGTGGCAATTGGTCGTCACCGAATTGCCACCCGGCACCAGTTCGCAGAAGGTGCTGGAGGAGATCGACGAGCTGACCAACCCGAAGGTCAAGACCGGCAAGAAGGCGCTGGCGCCCGAGCAGATTCAGCTCAAAGCCTCGGTGTTGGCCGTGCTGGACGCGGTGCGCGACGAGAGCAACAAGGACGCCGCCGTGCGCCTGGTCTTCGAGCCCAAGAGCCGCACGGTGGAGCAGCAAGACCTGATCACCACGCTGCTGGCCCACACCAGCCTGGAAGGCAGCCTGCCGATGAACCTGACCATGGTGGGCCTGGACGGCCGCCCGGTGCAGAAGGGCCTGCGCCGCATGCTGACCGAGTGGCTGGCCTTCCGCCAGAGCACCGTGGAGCGCCGCACGCGGCACCGCCTGGCCCGGGTGCAAGAACGCATGCACGTGCTGGAAGGCCGGCAGATCGTGCTGCTGAACATCGACGAGGTGATCCGCATCATTCGCGGTGCCGACGAGCCCAAGCCGGCGCTGATCGACCGCTTCAGCTTGAGCGACCGGCAGGCCGAAGACATCCTGGAAATTCGTCTGCGGCAACTGGCCCGGCTGGAGGCCATCAAGATTGAGCAAGAGCTTAAAACCTTGAACGACGAAAAAACCCGGCTGGAGGAAATTCTGGGCAATCCTGCAGCTTTGCGCCGTTTGATGATCAGGGAAATCGAGGCCGACGCGAAGCAGTTTGCCGATCCCCGACGCACATTGATCCAGGCCGAGAAAAAAGCCGTGCTGGACGTCAAGGTGCTGGACGAAGCGGTGACCGTGGTGGTCAGCAGCAAGGGCTGGATCCGGGCCCGTGGCGGCCAGGGGCACGAAGCCAGCAGCTTTGCTTTCAAGTCGGGCGACGAGTTGTACGGCACTTTTGAATGTCGCACGGTTGACACGCTGCTGGCTTTTGGCTCGAACGGGCGGGTGTATTCGGTGCCGGTGTCGCTGCTACCGGGTGCGCGCGGTGACGGTCAGCCCATGACCAGCCTGATCGAGCTGGAGTCCGGCACACAAATCCTGCATTACTTTGCCGGCCCGACCACTGCCGTGTTGCTCCTCAGCAGCACGGGGGGCTACGGTTTTCTAACCACCGTGGAGGCCATGACCTCACGCCACAAAGCGGGCAAAGCGTTCATGACCTGTGCGGCGGGAGAGTCCATTTGCAAGCCGTCGCATGTCTCGGGCAGCAGCGGCACCCAAACCGTGATTGCGGCTACGCATGTGGCTTGCGCGTCAGTCGGCGGGCGAATCCTGACCTTTGAGATTACCGAGTTGAAACTGCGGCCCGGTGGCGGACGTGGTCTGCTGCTGCTGGACCTCGAGAGCGCAGACACGTTGGCAGGTGCTGCTGCCTATACGCGCAGCGTGCGGATTGAAGGCATGGGCCGGGGCAACAAGCCGCGCGAGGAAACGCTGGAAATCCGCAGCCTGAACAACGCCAGGGCAGCGCGTGGCCGCAAGGGTAAGGCAGCAGACCTCGGCTTCAAGCCGTCACAAATAAGTCGGGTGGCGTGAGCTGTTGACACAGCAGCCGGTCAGTGACAGGTCTGCTGACTAACCAGTCGGGACCTGCGTAGCGGCAGCCGCACCGGTTCTGTTCAGGGTTGGCTGGCGTCAGTGCGGATCGTTTTTGCAAGGTGTCCCGCCGTTCCTGACGCCACAGCGCGATTGCAATCTGGCGCACTGTTTTTGGGCGGACCTATCAGTTGCCAGTTGCCAGTTGCCAGTTGCCCGGTGACCCGCACCCCGGTCATCCGGCCTGGTGCTGTCGTCTGCTGTGCAAACCTTTGATGCTGCCGCAATCGCAATCGCAATCGCAGTTGGAGTCAATACACTTCGGCGATCAGCTCGATTTCAACGCAAGCGCCCATCGGGATTTGCGCCACGCCGAAGGCAGACCGCGCGTGCTTACCGGCTTCGCCGAAGATTTCCACCAACAGCTCGCTGGCACCGTTGGTGACCAGATGATGCTCGGTGAAGT
>JAYSYH010000312.1:0-29879 GCA_043716645.1 Betaproteobacteria bacterium
GGCCAGCACCGTGGTTTTCTGGTCGCCGGTGCGGGTGATGGCCTGGCTGAATTCGGCCGCGCCGACCATCGACGTGGCGTATTGCCACACGTAGTAGCCGAAGTAGAAATGCGGAATCCAGGTCCATTCGACGCAGTAGGCCGGGTCTATCTTCATGACCCCTTGCGCTTGCCCGTAATAGCGGCGCACCAGGCCGCAGTACATCTCGCTCAGGCGGGCGCCCGACAGCGGTTTTCCTTGCTCGACTTCCTGGTGCATGGCCAGCTGGAACTCGGCGAACATGGCCTGACGGAAGAACGTGGTGCGGATGGATTCCATGCCCTGCGCCAGGTAGAACAGCCGGTCCTCGCGCGTCCGGGCGTTGGCCACCATGTAGTCCGACAGCAGCATCTCGTTGGCGATGGACGCCGACTCGGCGATGAAGGTCGAGTAGTCGGCTTTCTCATAGGGTTGCTGGCTCTTGGACAGCAGGCTGTGCACGCCGTGGCCCCATTCGTGGGCGAAGGTCGACAGTGCATCGAAGTTGCCGTTGTGGTTCAGCAGCACGTAGGGGTGCACGTCGTAGGCGCTGCCCGACATGTAAGCCCCCGAACGCTTGGCCGGGCGCGGGTGGCTGTCCATCCATTGCCCCGCGAAACCCTGTTTCAACAGGCCCAGGTATTCGTCGCCCATCGGCGCCAGCGCGGCCAGCGTGATGGACTTCGAGCGTTCGATGCCGAAACTGGCGCCCTGCTTGCGCGGCTGCAGCGGCGGGTAGTTGTCGTGGTAGGCCAGGTCGTCCGTGATACCCAAAGACTTCTTGCGCAGCAACAGATAACGGTGCAGCGTGGGCAGGCCTTCGTTGGCTTGCGCAACCAGCATCTTGTAGACCGCCGGCGGCATGTTGTCGCCGAACAGCGCGCCTTCCAGCGCGCCGGCGTGGCGCCGCGCGCGTGCCGTGAAGACATCGCCCTGCACCTGCGCCGCCAGGTTGGCACCAAAACTACCTTCGAACTTCTTCCAGCTGCCGAAATAGGCCTTGAACACGCGCTCGCGGTCGGCGCGCAAAGGGGACACGCGCAGCGCTTCGTAGACGTCGCTGGTCAGCGTGACGGTCTTGCCGTTGGCGAGCTGCACCGTGGCGCGCGGCAGTTCGGCTTCGGCCAGCTGGTTGAAGATATTGTTGGGCTGCACCAGCAGCGCAGTGCTCGACGCCAGCAGGCTCTCGCCTTCGGCGCCCAGCGTGTGCGGCGCGTTGCGCAGGGTGTCGTCCAGGAAGGTGTCGAAGCGGGTTTTCAGGCCGGCATCGGCCGCGATGTGTCCGCGCACGCGCTCCGGGCCCAGGGCCTGGATCGCGCCCGCCAGCCAAGCGGTTTTCTCGGCGATCAGCGTGTACAGCGTTTGTGAACGCTGGCGGCGTTCTTGCGTGGGTGCGTCGCGCAGGTCTTCGTCGGCGTTCAGGTTCGCGTAGGTGCCCAGCCGGTCGGCGCTGCGGCGTACGTCGCTGACGGTGGCCAGCACCTTGTAGAGCGAAGCCGCGTCGCTGCCCAGCGTGTTTTTCAGCGCATCGAGCCTGTCGGCGCGGGCACGCACGTCGTCGAAGGCGCTGGCCCACGCGGCGGCGGTGGGGTATAGGTCGCGCAGGTCCCAGCGCTGCGCGTCAGCCGCCGGCTTGGGCGGCGCTGCAGACGGCGCAGACGGCACAGACGGCACAGACGGCACAGACGGCGCAGACGGCGCAGACGCAGCATTGGCCAAGGCCGCGCACAGAGTCAGCGCTGCGGCACCGAGGGCGTGGCGGGCGTGGCAGAAAAAGGGGTACATCAAGGCTCCTGGTCCGCGTGACGCACCCGGCGCGCGCGGGAAAAATTCAGTAAACGCCAGCGTCGAAGCCGGCCGCTTGCAGGCGCTGCACCACGTCGGCCACATGCGCCGGGTTGCGCGTCTGCACCACCAGTTCCACTTCGACACTTTGCGCCGACAGCGTCGAAAAAGCGCGCTGGTGGTGCACCTCGTCGATGTTGGCGCCGGCCTCGGCCACCAGCGCGGTGATGCGCGCCAGCACGCCCGGCGTGTCGCGCGCGGCCACGCGGATGCGCGCCAGCCGGCCCGCGCGCACCATGCCGCGTTCCAGGATCGCGGCCAGCAGCAGCGGGTCGATGTTGCCGCCGCACAGCACCAGGCCGACCCGCTTGCCGGCATAGCGTGCCGGCTCTTTCAGCAGCGCGGCCAGGCCGGCCGCGCCGGCGCCTTCGACCAGCGTCTTCTCGATCTCCAGCAGCATCACGATGGCCTGCTCGATGTCGCCTTCATCGACCAGCACCAGGTCGTCGACCAGGCTGCGGATGATCTCGCGCGTGATCAGCCCGGGCTGGCCGACGGCGATGCCTTCGGCAATCGTGCTGGCGCCCTGTGGGTGGGTGGCGCCCTTGATTTCGTTGACCATCGCCGGGAAGCGCGTGGTCTGCACGCCGATGATTTCGACATCGGGCTTGAGCGCACGCACCGCGGTGGCAATGCCGCTGATCAAGCCGCCGCCGCCCACCGCGATGACCAGCGTGTCCAGCGTCGGCTGGGCGCGCAGCATTTCGATGCCGATGGTGCCCTGGCCGGCAATCACCAGCGGGTCGTCGAAGGGGTGGATGAAGGTCAGGCCTTCAGCCGCCGCAATCTGCAGCGCGTGGATGCGGGCGTCGTCGAAGGTGTCGCCGTGCAGCACCACGTCGGCACCGAAGCCGCGCGTGCGTTCCACTTTGACCATCGGTGTGGTCTGCGGCATCACGATCACGGCCCGCAAACCCAGCCGCTGCGCGTGGTGCGCCACGCCCTGAGCGTGGTTGCCTGCGGAAGCGGCGATGACGCCCTTGATGGGCTCGCCCGCCGCGACCATCGCGGCCAGCTTGTTCAGTGCGCCGCGCTCCTTGAAAGAAGCGGTGAACTGCAGGTTCTCGAACTTCAGGTAGATCTGGCAACCGGCAATCTGCGACAGCGTCTTGCTCTCGACGCAGGGCGTGTCCAGCACCTGACCGGCCAGGCGCTCGGCCGCGGCCTCGATATCGGCGAAGGCAACGCTCAAGCGGTCCCGCCAACGGTCAGGCCGTCGATGCGCAGCGTCGGCTGCCCCACGCCCACCGGCACGCTCTGGCCTTCCTTGCCGCAAACGCCGACGCCGCTGTCGAGTGCAAGATCATTTCCGATCATCGACACCCGCTTCATCGCTTCCGGCCCGCTGCCGACGATGGTCGCGCCCTTCACCGGATACAGGATCTTGCCGTTCTCGACCCAGAAGGCTTCGCTGGCGCTGAAGACGAATTTGCCGCTGGTGATGTCGACCTGGCCGCCGCCGAAATTGGTGGCGTACAGGCCGCGTTTGATGCTGGCAATGATCTCGGCAGGCGCGCGCTGGCCGGCCAGCATGTAGGTGTTGGTCATGCGCGGCATCGGCAGGCTGGCGTAGCTTTCGCGGCGGCCGTTGCCGGTGGGCTTCACGCCACTCAGGCGGGCGTTCAGGCTGTCCTGCATGTAGCCACGCAGGATGCCGTCTTCGATCAACACATTCTTCTGCGTGACGTGGCCTTCGTCGTCCACGTTCAAACTGCCGCGGCGGTCGGCGATGGTGCCGTCGTCCAGCACTGTCACGCCCTTGGCGGCCACGCGCTGGCCGACGCGGCCGGCGAAGGTGGAAGAACCCTTGCGGTTGAAGTCGCCTTCCAGCCCGTGGCCGACCGCTTCGTGCAGCAGCACGCCGGGCCAGCCCGGGCCCAGCACCACAGTCATCACGCCAGCCGGCGCGGGCCGGCTGTCCAGATTGGTCAGCGCGGCCGACACGGCATGCTGCACATAGCTTTCGATGATCGCGTCGGTGAAATAGGCCAGGCCGAAACGCCCGCCGCCACCACCGCTGCCGACCTCGCGGCGGCCATCCTGTTCAGCAATCACCGTGACATTCAAACGCACCATCGGCCGCACATCGGCCGCGCGCGTGCCGTCGGCGCGGGCCACCAGCACCACGTCGTATTCGGCCGACAAGCCGGCCATCACCTGCACCACGCGCGGGTCCTTGCTGCGGGCGAGCTTCTCCGTTTTTTCCAACAGCGCCACCTTCTGCGTGCTGTCCAGCGTGGCGATGGGGTCGGTGGGCGCGTACAGCGTGCGCATGCCGGCGATCTTTGGTTTGCGCTCCAATTTCACGCGCTTGTTCTGGCCAGCGGCGGCGATGGTGCGCACCGTGCGCGCGGCGTCCATCAGCGATTCGACGCTCAGGTCGTCGGAATACGCAAAGGCGGTTTTCTCGCCCGCCACCGCGCGCACGCCGACGCCTTGGTCGATGCTGAAGCTGCCGCTTTTCACGATGCCTTCTTCCAGGCTCCAGCCTTCGTGGCGCGTGGTCTGGAAGTAGAGGTCGGCGTCGTCCACCCGGTGTTCGCGAATCGTCGCCAGGGCTTGCGACATCGACGCTTCGGACAGACCGAAAGGTTCGAGCATCAGCGCCTGGGCGATGGCCAAGCGTTCGAGTGTGGGTTCGCGGGTGATCATCGAGAGTGCCTTTCGCAGCAGGTTATGCAGATGTCAATTGTAGGAGTCGGCACCCGGCCAGCAGGCAGCGGCCAGCAGGCAGCGGCCAACAGGCATCCGGGCCGGGCCCGACCGCGCGAGTGGTGCGGGCCACGGCTCTTGTGGCCTCAACTTTTTGTGTCGGGCTCGGCCAGGGCTTCGGTATCGGCTGGCTCCGGCATTGCGGTTGCGCGCTGGTGTTCACGCCGCGCCATCCACAGCGTGGCCGCGCTGATCACCACGCCGCCGAACAGCGTGGTCTGTGTCGGCACATCGGCGAACATCAGCCAACCCAGCGCCGATGACCAGATCAGGTCGAGGAACTTCACCGACTGCGTCGACGAGATGTCGGCCACGCTGAACGAACGCGTCAGGCAGTAGTGCGCCGCGCTACCCAGAAAGCCGCAGACCGCGAAGCCCAGCCATTGCGTGGTGCTGGGCGTCTGCCACACCCACAGCGCCAGCGGCAGGCTGAACAGCGTCACGCTGATGGCCTGCCAGGCGACGATGACGCTGGCCTTCTCGGTGCGCGTCAACACTTTGGTGAGCAGGAATGAAGCGGCGAACACGGGCGCCGAGGCCAGCATCACCAGGTGATAGTGACCACCCGTTCCCGACAATTTGGGCCCGACCACCAGCAGCACGCCACCAAAGCCGATGGCCGTGGCCAGCCAGCGTTCCCAGCGCATCGGCTCTTTCAGGAACAGCCAGGCGCCGATCATGATGAACAACGGCCCGGTGAAGCCGATGGCGGTGGTGTCGGCCAGGGGAATCTGTGTGAGCGCGATGAACCACAGCATCAGGCCCACGGTGTGGACCGCGCCGCGCGTGAACTGGCCGCCCAGGTTCTGCGGCCGGTAGGCCCGCCAGCCCGCGCGCCAGACCAGTGGCAGCATCACCAGCACGCCGAACAGGTAGCGCAGGAACTGCGTCTGCATCGGGTGCAGCTGCTGCGCCAGGCCGCGCATGGTGGCGTTGAGCACGCAGAACAGCGCGCCGCTGCCGGCCGCCCACAGCAGGCCGCGCACGGTGGGCGACAGGTGGGCCGTGCGCTTGTGCAGCCAGGCGCTGGCGGCTTTCATTCGGCTTTCATTCGGCGTTCATTCAAGTTCAGCTTCGCCACGCCGCTCGTCCAGCGCGCGCTGGTACAGGGCGTTGCGCGGCGCGCCGGTCAGCTCGGCGGCCAGCGTCACGGCTTGTTTCAGGGGCAGTTCGCGCAGCAGCACGCGCAGGGTGCGCAGCGTGGCCTCGGGCAATGAAGACTCATCGACCGCCAGCGCCGGCAGTGCATGCAGCACCAGCACGAATTCGCCGCGGCCGTTGTTGGCGTCGGCGGCCAGCCAGGCCGGCAGTTCGGCAGCCGGCTGGGTCACGATGGACTCGAACTGCTTGGTCAGTTCGCGGCACACCGTCACGGTGCGTTCGGGCGACGTCTGGGCCAGCGCCGTCAGCAGTTCGGCGATGCGGTGCGGCGCTTCGAACAGCAGCTGCGCACGGCGGTCGGCCAGCACCGCCAACATTGCGCTGCGGCGTTCGGCGCCTTTGGCTGGCAGGAAGCCGGTGAAGCAGAAGCCGCCGGCTTGGGTGTCGCCGGCGGCGCTCAAGGCGGCCAGCGCGCTGCTCGGGCCGGGCAGCGGCACGATGGTGTGCCCGGCGGCCGCGGCCAGCTGCACGACGACGGCGCCGGGGTCGCTGACGGCCGGCGTGCCGGCGTCGCTGATGCAGGCCACCGATTCACCGGCCGCCAGCCGCGCCAGCACCGCCTGCGCGGCCTCGCGTTCGTTGTGCGCGTGCAGTGCCAGCAGCGGCTTGTGCAGGCCCAGGTGGCCGAGCAGCTGCGCGCCGACGCGGGTGTCTTCGCAGGCCACCGCGTCCACCCGGCCCAGAATGTGGATGGCGCGCAACGTGATGTCGGCCAGGTTGCCGATGGGTGTGGCCACGACGTACAGCGTGCCGGGCCGGTGCTGCTGGTGGCCGGCGGCTAGCGCGGCAGCGCGTTGCAGCAAGGAGGGGTCGATGGTCACGAAGTTGGCGGGTGATGCTGGGGCGCGGGCTGGGGCGGGGACGGGGGGCCGGGGCGGCGGTCCAGCCAACACCAAGGTCCGTGGCGATGCCGCCGAAGACCGCGCGCTGGCCTGGTTGCAGGCGCGCGGCCTGCACCTGGTGCAGCGCAATTATCGGGTGGCCTTCGGGCCGTCGGCACGGGGTGGCGAAATCGACCTGGTGATGCGCGACCGCGACGGCACGCTGGTCTTCGTCGAGGTGCGCGCGCGGGCCGCCAGCGCGCAGGGCCAGGGCCACGGTGGTGCTGCGGCCAGCGTGGGCGGGCGCAAGCAGCAGCGGCTGATCCGCGCCGCCCAGCATTACCTGCTGCGCCTGCCCGTGCTGCCGCCCTGCCGCTTCGACGTGCTGGCCATCGACGGCGACCGTATCGAATGGTTGCAAGCCGCCTTTGACGCGCCCTGAAGATGGCAGACATGCCGCGCCCCGCCCTGACCTATCATTCCCGGCCCATGCTTGAACAGCGCATCCAGCAGCAGTTCTTCGACAGCGCTGACCTCAAATACCAGGCCGCTGAGTTGCTCGCGCGCCCGATAGCCGATGCCAGTGCCGCCTTGCTGGCCGCGCTGACCAACGGCGGCAAGGTGATGACCACCGGCGCTGGTGCCGGCGCCGCACTGGCGCCCTACGCAGCCCGCCTGCTGGCCGGTCGCTTCGAACGAGAACGCCCGCCGCTGGCCGCGCTGGCGCTGGCGCCGGTTGACGCCGTGCAGCAGGTGCGCGCCCTGGGCCTGCCGGGCGACGTGCTGCTGTACATCGACGACGGCGAAGGCCACAGCAGCAAGGTGATCGTCGCTGCGCAAGCCAAAGACATGACCATCGTGGTGCTGGCCGGCCGTGGCGCGCAGGCTTTCAGCGAATTGCTCGCCGAAACCGACGTGCTGGTGGCCGTGCCTCATGAACGCGCGGCCCGCGTCGCCGAGTTGCACATCCTTGTGCTGCATTGCCTGTGCGATGCAGTCGATTTCCAGTTGATGGGGGACCAAGACCCGTGATGAACCTTCCGTTTCGTTTTCTCGGCACCCGCGCCGCTGCGGCGGTTGCCGTGGCGTGTGCTGCCCTGTCGACCGGCATGACCGGTTGCGCGTTGCCGCTGGTGCCGCTGCTGGTGGGCGGTGGCATGGTCGGCGGCGGCCTGGTGGCCACCGACCGCCGCACCACCGGCACCCAGATCGAGGACGAGACCATCGAGCTGAAAGCTGCCGCCCGCGTCCGTGATTTGGCCACGCTGGGCCGCATCGGCATTACCAGCTACAACCGCCTGGTGCTGATTACAGGCGCGGTGCCGGGGGAACCCGAAAAGGCGGCCATCGAACAGGCCGTGGCGCGCGTGGAAAACGTGCGTGGTGTGGTCAACGAGGTGGCTGTGGCCGACAACCTGACCATCGGCCCGCGCTCGGCAGACGCCGTGCTCAGCGCCAAGGTCAAAGCCACCTTCGTCGATGCCAAGGACGTGCAGGCCAACGCCTACAAGGTGGTCAGCGAACGCGGCGTCGTCTACCTGATGGGCCGCGTCACCGAACGCGAGGCCGCACGCGGCGCGGAACTGGCCAGCAGCATCCCCGGCGTGCAAAAAGTGGTGCGTGTTTTCGACATCCTGAGCGAAGCCGAACTGGGTTCGCTGGGCCGGCCGGGGCCGGTGGTCAGCATGCCGCCCGCCGCGTCTGCATCGGCGCCCCAGTAAGCGCCAAACGGGGTTATTTCAGCCGACGAATCAGGCTGGACGTGTCCCAGCGTTGACCGCCCAGCGCCTGCACTTCGGCGTAGAACTGGTCCACCAACGCGGTAACGGGCATCTGCGCGCCGTTGCGGCGAGCTTCTTCCAGCACCAGGCCCAGATCCTTGCGCATCCAGTCCACGGCGAAGCCGAATTCGAACTGGTCGGCCACCATCGTCTTGCCGCGGTTGTCCAGCTGCCAGCTTTGCGCGGCACCCTTGCCGATGACGTCCAGCACCTGTGGCATGTCCAGCCCGGCGCGCTGGCCGAAGGCGATGGCCTCGGCCAGGCCTTGCACCAAGCCGGCGATGCAAACCTGGTTGACCATCTTGGCCAGTTGCCCGGCGCCGGTCTCACCCACACGGGTCACGGCCTTGGCGAAACTCATGGCCACCGGCTGCATGGCGTCGAAAGGCTCGGCGTCGCCGCCGCACATCACGGTCAGTGCACCGTTGACGGCACCGGCCTGACCGCCGGAAACCGGCGCGTCGACGAAGTGCAGACCCAGGTGTTTCGCCGCCGTGTGCAGTTCGCGGGCGATGGCGGCTGACGCGGTGGTGTGGTCCACGAAGATGGCACCCGGCGCCATGCCGGCGAAGGCGCCCTCGGATCCCAGGGTGACCGAGCGCAGATCGCCATCGTTGCCGACGCAGGCGAAGACGAATTCGGCGCCAGCGGCGGCGTCTCGCGGTGTGGCGGCCGTGCCGCCGTCGTGCTCGGTAGCCCAGGCCGCTGCCTTGCTGGCGGTGCGGTTGTAGACCGTGACATGGTGCCCGGCGCGCGCCAGGTGCCCGGCCATCGGGTGGCCCATCACGCCCAGCCCCAGGAAGGCGACGCGACGGGGTGTTTGTGCTTCGTAGGTGCGTGTACTCATGGCCACGATGCTGCCATGAATTGCACCGAGGACTTGCGCGGAACCGACTTCGCCGGGCCGCTGCAAGAGCCCCCTCGGGGGGTGGCGAAGGCACGCAGCGACAAGCCTGGGGGCCTACACCACACGCATGTTCTCGGTGCCGGCGGACAAGTCCATGCTGCGTGCACGCTGGCTTTTCAGCTTGATCTGCAGCCGCAAGTCGTTCACCGAATCGGCGTTGCGCAGCGCGTCTTCGTAGGTGATCAGCCGGGCCTCGAACAGGTCGAACAGGCTCTGGTCGAAGGTCTGCATGCCCAGTTCGCGGCTGCGCTTCATCAGCTCTTTGATCTCGGAGACCTCGCCCTTGAAAATCAGGTCGGTGATCAGCGGCGTGTTCAGCATGATCTCGACCGCCGGCACCCGGCCGCGGTTGTTCTCGCGCGGAATCAGCCGCTGGCTGACCAGCGCCTTGATGTTCAGCGACAGGTCCATCAGCAACTGCTGGCGGCGCTCTTCGGGGAAGAAGTTGATGATGCGGTCCAGTGCCTGGTTGGCGCTGTTGGCGTGCAGTGTGGCCAGGCACAGGTGGCCGGTTTCGGCGAAGGCCACCGCGTGTTCCATCGTTTCACGGTCGCGGATCTCGCCCATCAGGATGACGTCGGGCGCCTGGCGCAGGGTGTTCTTCAGCGCGGCCTCCCAGCTGTCGGTGTCGATGCCCAGTTCACGCTGCGTGACGATGCAGTTCTTGTGCGGGTGGATGAATTCCACCGGGTCTTCGACGGTGATGATGTGGCCGTAGCTGTTTTCGTTGCGGTGGTCGACGATGGCCGCCAGCGACGTGCTCTTGCCTGAGCCCGTGGCGCCCACGAAGATGACCAGCCCGCGCTTGGACATGGCCAGCTCTTTCAGCACCGGCGGCAGGCCCATCGCGTCGATGGTGGGCAGCGTGGCCGGTATCGTTCGGAAGACCAGACCGACGTGGCCCTGCTGCACGAAGGCGTTGCAGCGAAAGCGCCCCACGCCCTGCGGCGAGATCGCGAAATTGCATTCCTTGGTGCGCTCGAATTCCGCGCCCTGTTTGTCGTTCATCACGGCCCGCGCCAGCGCCATCGTGTGCTGGCCGGTCAGCGGCTGCGGGCTGACCTTGGTGACCTTGCCGTCGACCTTGATGGCCGGCGGGAAGTCGGCGGTCAGGAACATGTCCGATCCGTTGCGGCTGACCATCAGCCGCAGCAGGTCGTTGACAAATTTCGATGCCTGGTCGCGTTCCATCTGGATTCCTTAGAAGCTAACCGGGGAAGTTCTCGGGTATTTTGGCCTTGGACCTTGCTTCCGCGGGAGAAATCAAGTTGCGCCGCACCAGGTCCGACAGGTTCTGGTCCAGCGTCTGCATGCCCAGGCTCTGCCCGGTTTGTATCGAGCTGTACATCTGCGCGATCTTGTTCTCGCGGATCAGGTTCTTGATGGCCGACGTGGCGATCATGATTTCGTGGCCCGCCACGCGGCCGCTGCCGTCTTTCAGTTTGCACAGTGTTTGCGAAATCACCCCCACCAGCGATTCGCTCAGCATCGAACGCACCATTTCCTTTTCGGCCGCCGGGAACACGTCGACCACCCGGTCGATAGTCTTGGCCGCGCTGCTGGTGTGCAGCGTGCCGAACACCAGGTGGCCGGTTTCAGCGGCGGTCAGTGCCAGGCGGATGGTTTCCAGGTCGCGCATTTCGCCCACCAGGATGGCGTCCGGGTCTTCGCGCAGCGCACTGCGCAGCGCGTTGGCGAAGCTCAGCGTGTGCGGGCCGACTTCCCGTTGATTGATCAAGCACTTCTTGCTTTCGTGCACGAACTCGATCGGGTCTTCCACCGTCAGCACGTGGCCGTACTCGTTTTCGTTCAGGTGGTTGACCATCGCCGCCAGCGTGGTGCTCTTGCCCGAACCGGTGGGGCCTGTGCACAGCACCAGACCGCGCGGCTTCAGCGCAAGTTCGGCGAAAACCTTGGGTGTGCCCAGCTGTTCCAGCGTCAGGATCTTGCTGGGGATGGTGCGGAACACCGCGCCCGCGCCTCTGTTTTGATTGAACGCATTCACGCGGAAACGCGCCAGCCCCTGGATCTCGAACGAGAAGTCGCACTCCAGCGTGTCTTCGTAATGCTTGCGCTGGTTGTCGTTCATGATGTCGTAGACCATGCTGTGGACCATCTTGTGGTCCAGCGCCTCGACGTTGATGCGCCGCACGTCGCCATGCACACGGATCATTGGCGGCAGCCCCGCCGAGAGGTGCAGGTCCGAGGCTTTGTTCTTGACGGAAAAAGCCAGCAGCTGGGTGATGTCCATGGAGCCTTCGTTTCGCTTGCAAAATGCTGCAAATGATTATCGGCAGCATCGAAGAGAACCTGCAACTTGTCCACCGGCGCATGGCCGACGCTTGCGCGGCGGGCGAGCGCAGCGTGGGCAGCGTGCAGTTGCTGGCGGTAAGCAAGACCTTCCCGGCTGCTGCAGTGCGCCAGGCCCACGCTGCGGGCCAGCGGGCCTTTGGCGAGAACTACGTGCAGGAGGCACTGGCGAAGATCGCGGCGCTGGCCGATCTGCGCAGCGCCATCGAGTGGCATCTGATCGGCCCGCTGCAAAGCAACAAGACGCGTGACGTGGCTGCGGCTTTCGACTGGGTGCACAGCGTGGACCGGCTGAAGATTGCCGAGCGCCTGTCGGCGCAGCGTCCGGCCGACTTGCCGCCGCTGCAGTTGTGTCTGCAGGTCAACATCAGCGGCGAAGCCAGCAAGAGCGGGCTGCTGCCGTCTGAAGTGGCCGCCGTGGCCGCGGCCGTCACAGCGCTGCCGCAAGTGGTGCTGCGCGGCTTGATGGCCATACCCGAACCCGTGGTTGACCTGCAGGCGCAACGCGTGCCCCACCGCGCGCTGCGCGAGTTGATGGCCGCCTTGAACGCCACCGGACTGGCGCTGGACACCTTGTCGATGGGCATGAGCGCCGATCTAGAAGCGGCGGTGCTGGAAGGCGCCACGCTGGTCCGCGTGGGCAGCGCCATATTCGGTGGGCGGGGCTGAACGGTCTTTTCGGCCCTGGTGGCGCGCTGTGCACCGCGTGCTGCCCGACTACAACGCCAAGGCCACGGCCTGCTGGTGGACGGTGGTGCTGCTGTTGGTGACGGCCGTGCCCCACCTCAAGCGCAACCAGCGTCTGCAGCCAGCGAACGCCGCCGACGATCTGCTGCAGCACTGTGTGAGTGGTCGCCGCATTGCCGCTTCTTCGCTGAGGGCCGCAAGACGTCGTGGCTCGCCTGGGCGGCGACGAATTCGCGGTGCTGGTGCGCCAGCTGGAACACGAACGATTGGCGGCGAATCCGGCCGATCGCCTGATGGACGCTCGCCATGTGCAAGGCCAAGGGCGCGGCAAGGCGCGCTACGCGTTGTTCGACGCCAGCCTGCACACCAAAGTGGCCAACCGCCTGCGGCTGGATGGCGCGCTGCCGATGCTGCGCGAGCTGCAGCGCCTGAAGATCGACCGCAGTTTGGTCAGCCGGCTCGAAGGCGGCACCAACGAGGCCGCCGTGCTGGGCATAAGCTGCGGGCTGCGCTGGCATTCATCCGCTGTTCGCCCTCTAGTTTGTCCTCGGTTCCCCCTCTGTTCGCCCTCTGTTCCCCCTGGAGCCCCGCATGTCCTCAGCCCGCTTGCCTTTTCCCTACCGCCCCGAGGCCGGTGTCGTCGCCGAAGCCCTGGCCGCGTTGCAGGGCCGCCTCGACTGGCCGGCCGTGCTGGCCACCGCGCGGCCCTGGGTGCAGGCGGTGCGCGAACAGCCGGCGCCGTTCTGGGCGATGGAGTCGCTGCTGCGCGAATACCCGATCAGCAGCGCCGAGGGTCTGGCCCTGATGCGGCTGGCCGAAGCGCTGCTGCGCGTGCCGGACGCGGAAACCGCCATCGCGCTGACGGCCGACCAGCTGGGCCGCGGTGATTTCGACGGCAGCAGCGCGGAAGGCAGCCCGCACAAGCTGCTGGCGCAGTTGTCGGCCAGCGCCATTTCGTTGAGCAAAAAATTTTTGCCCGACAGCCAGAACCCGCCCGGCCTGTTGCAGCGCCTGGGTTCGCGCACCGTCGTGGCCGCCACCGTGCGCGCCATCCAGTTGCTGGGCCGGCAGTTCGTGCTGGGCCGCACCATCCGGGAAGCGATGGTTGAGGCCGACGCCGCGCGCAAGCAGCAGGCGCAACTGCGCTACAGCTACGACATGCTGGGCGAAGGCGCGCGCACCGAGCGCGACGCCGAGGCCTACCTGGCCAGCTACCGCAACGCCATCACCGCCATCGCGCAGGGGCGCACGGCCGCGTCGCCGATGGCCGCCGACGGCATCTCGATCAAGCTCAGCGCCTTGTTCAGCCGCTACGAAGACGCGCAGCGCGCCCGCGTTTTCACTGAGCTGCTGCCGCGCGTGCTGTCGCTGGTGGACCAGGCGGCGCAGGCCAACCTGAACCTCACCGTCGATGCCGAGGAAAGCGACCGGCTGGAGTTGTCGCTGGACCTGTTCGAGGCCGTAGCCCGCCACCTCGCCATGCGCTGGCCGCAGTGGCAAGGCTTCGGTCTGGCCATGCAGGCCTATCAGACCCGCGCGCTGGCGGTGGTCGACGAGGTGGCGCGCATCGCCCACACGCACCACCTGCGCTTCATGGTGCGGCTGGTCAAGGGTGCGTACTGGGACGGCGAGATCAAGCGCGCCCAGGAAGGCGGCCTGCCGGGCTACCCGGTGTTCACCCACAAGCACCACACCGACATCGCCTACCTGGCCTGCGCCGAGCGGTTGATCAGCCATCACGCGCTCATCTACCCGCAGTTCGCCACCCACAACGCCGGCACCATCGCGGCCATCCTGCAGATGGCGCAACGCCAGGGGGCGGCCTTCGAGATGCAGCGCCTGCACGGCATGGGCGAGGGCGTCTACCGCGAGGTGTTGAAGGACGGCAGCGTGCCGTGCCGCGTCTACGCGCCGGTCGGCGAGCACCGCGACCTGCTGGCCTACCTGGTGCGCCGGCTGCTGGAAAACGGCGCCAATTCGTCGTTCGTGCACCAGCTGGCGGATGAGATGGTCAGCGCCGAGGTTTTGCTGGCCTCCCCGCTGGCGGCGGCCACCGAAGCCGCTTTGCCGCAGCCCGTGGACCTTTACGGCGGAGCACGCGCCAACTCCACGGGCGTTGACCTGGCGTGCATCGCGATGCGCTTGCCGCTGGACAACGCCGTCGCGGCCGTCACTGCATCGGGCCTGGAATCCGTGGCAATGGCCGACACCGCCGAAGTGGCTGCCGCGATGGCCCGCCTGCAGGCCGGCTTCGAGCCCTGGAACGCCCGCCCCGTGGCCGAGCGCGCCGCGCTGCTGCGCCGTGCCGCCGACCTGCTGGACGCCCGCCTGCCTGAGTACTGCGGCCTGCTGGTGAAGGAAGCGTGCAAGACCCTGGGCGATTGCGTGGCCGAGGTGCGCGAGGCGGTGGACTTCTGCCGCTACTACGCCGACCAGGCCGAAGCCCGATTGATTGATCAAGAGCTGCCCGGCCCCACCGGGGAAAGCAACGTGCTGCGTCTGCATGGCCGCGGTGTCTTCGTCTGCATCAGCCCGTGGAACTTCCCGCTGGCCATCTTCGCCGGGCAGGTGGTGGCCGCGCTGGTGGCCGGCAACACCGTGGCGGCCAAGCCGGCTGAGCAAACGCCCGTCGTCGCCCGCCGTTTTGTGTCGCTGCTGCACGAGGTGGGCGTGCCGGTTGACGCCGTGGCCTGCCTGCACGGCCTGGGTGAAACGGTGGGCGCCGCGTTGGTGGCCGACCCGCGCACGGCGGGCGTGTGCTTCACCGGCAGCACTCCGGTGGCGCGGCTGATCAACCGCACGCTGGCTGCGAAAGACGGCCCCATCGTGCCGCTGATCGCCGAAACCGGCGGCCTGAACGCGATGGTGGTGGACAGCACCGCGCTGCCCGAACAGGTCATCGACGCGGTCGTGCACAGCGCCTTCCGCAGCGCCGGCCAGCGCTGCAGCGCGCTGCGCCTGCTGTGCGTGCACGAAAGCATCGCCGACGGGGTTATCGCGATGCTGTGCGGGGCGCTGGCCGAGTTGAACGTCGGCGAGCCGGCTGTACTGGCCACCGACGTCGGCCCGGTCATCGACGACGAGGCCCATGCCGGCATCAGCGCCCACGTCCAGCGCCTGCGCGGCAGCGCAAAGTTGCTGGGCGAGACCGTGGTGACCTCAACCTTTGCGCGACTGACTGCTCCGGTGGCCTTCGAGATCGACTGCATCGCCGACCTGAAAGCCGAGATTTTCGGCCCGGTTCTGCACGTGGTTCGCTGGGGGCCGAGCCAGAGCGGCCCCGGGGCCGCTTGCGATGTGATGGACGTGGTGCGCCAGATCAACGCGCTGGGTTACGGCCTGACGCTGGGTGTGCAGACGCGCATCGACAGCCGCGCCCAGCGCATCGCTGATGCGGCGCGGGTGGGCAATGTCTACGTCAACCGCAACATGATCGGCGCCGTGGTCGGCGTGCAGCCTTTTGGCGGCGAAGGCTTGAGCGGCACCGGGCCCAAGGCTGGCGGGCCGCACTACCTCTACCGCTTCTGCAGCGAGCAGACGCTGACCATCAACACCGCCGCAGCCGGCGGCAACGCCGAACTGCTGGCCGGCCTGGCTTAATTCAAGTACATGCCGAGGTAGCGCCGGCCTTTGCTGACGGCAGCGGGGTCAGGGCAGACATCGAACCACGCGATCAGCTGCAGCCGGGCTTTTTCACGGTCGGGCTTGCCTTCGGCCTTGTCGCGCATCACCACGTCCAGCAGGTGCTCGAAGGCGGCGTTGAAGTCGCCACCCCAGGCCTGCAGCGCGGCCAGTTGGAAGCGGGCATCGAAGTCGCGCGGGTTGGCCTGGATGCGCGCGGCCAGCGCGGCGGCGTCGCCTGGCGGCCGGTTCGCGGCCAACTCGATGCGCGCCAGCAACGTGGCGTGGCGCGGGCCGCTGGTAGCCGCGGCCGGCAGGGTGTCCAGCAGACCGCGCGCCTGGTCGAACGCACCCACCTTGATCAGCCGTTCGGCCATGTCCAGGTTGGCCTCGGGGTGCTCGGGTTCGAGCGCCAGCGCCTGGCTCAGCAGCGTCAGCGCGGTGTCGTCGTCGGTGGCTGCAGCTGCCTTTTCGCGCAGCGCGCTCACGGTGACGGCGCCGTCCGCACCATCGGCACCTTCGGCACCTTCCGCACTGTCGGGTGCACCGGCCGGCAGGTGCTTGTCCAGGAAGGCGCGGATCTGGCCTTCGGGCAACGCGCCGGTGAACTGGTCCACCGGCCGGCCGCCGATGAACAGCACCACCAGCGGAATACTGCGGATGCCTAAAGCGGCGCTGATCTGCGGCGCCTCGTCGGTGTTCAGCTTGGCCAACAGGAAGCGGCCGCCGTAGGACTGCACCAGCTTTTCCAGCACCGGTCCGAGCGACTTGCAGGGTCCGCACCACGGCGCCCAGCAGTCCAGCAGCACCGGCACCTGCATCGACGGCGCCAGCACGGCGGCCTCGAAGTCGGCTTCGGTGACGTCGTAACTCAGATCGGATGGGTCAGGCTGCTGCATGGTGGAGGTTCGCTTCAAGAATGAAAAATGCCCCGCTGGGCGGGGCATTGTGGCTGGGCAGGCAGGCGCATGCGCGCCGACCCGGCCGGGTTCAGCGTTCGCGGCGCGGGATGCCGGTCGGTGCAACGTTGCCCGCCAGCATGAACACCGTGTAAACGCCCTGGCCCACCAGGTTGAACGGCGTGGTGCTGGTGGTCTGGTACAGCGGCTCGGAGGCCGTGGCCGACGTCACTTGCAACTGCACCGACGGGTTCGAATTCGCCGTGGCGTAGCTCGAAGCCGCGCCGGCCAACACGTTGGATGCCAGCGCCAGGTAGTCCACCGACAGCGTCAGCGGGTCAGACCCGTTGATGCCGTTGACCAGACGCACCTTCACGCGGGTGGTGCTGCCGGGCAGGCGGTTGTCGTCGGTCAGCACCAGCAATCGGCCAACGGCGGCCGAACCGTAGGCCATCACGGTGTAGTCAGCGCCGGCAGCGAAGGTTTGCGACGTGCTGCTGTAGGCCGCGCCATTGATGCGCATCGTCAGTGTGCCCGCGCCAGCGTCAACCAGCGCGTACGGTCCGACCGACGGTGAACGCAGGCTGCCCACCAGCGTGGTGGCGCCGAAGGTGGAAGCCACGTTGCCGCCGCTGTCCACGCTGGCCACCACGCGAACCCGCGCCTTGGTGTTCTTCAGGCTTTTGACGGCGCCTTGCTGCTCGATCAGCGTGCCGTTGACCAGCACCCCGCCAGCGCCGCCGGTCAGCACGATGGTGTTGAACTTCTTGGCCGGCAGCGTGATGGACGCGATGTCCAGGCGCAGGTCGTTGGGGTCGCCCGCGCCAGTCACCCGCAGGCGGTAGTTGCCTTGCGAGATTTCACGAAAGCCGCTCAGGCCGCCGGCGGCAAGCTGGCTTTGCGTGGCGGCTGTTTCGCCCAGATCGGCGGTGGCCGCGGTGATGTAGACATCCAGCGAACCGGTGTCGGTGGTGGCGTTGAACATCCGCACACGGGTGTTGTTCGCGTCGGCAATGCTCGCGGCGTCTTCGTCTTCCGGCAAGGTCGACAGGCGCAGCGCCGTTTGGCGGCCCCACACCACGGCGGTGTAATGCGCGTCTTTCGACAGCGAATAGGAGCCGGTCAACAGCGTGGCGCCGTCACCGCTGTTCTTCACGTTCAGGGTGTAAGTGTTCGCGTCGAGGGCGTTGGTCGCGGTCAGCGCGTCGGCGGCAACGCTGGTGAACAGCTTGGTGTCACCGGCGAACAAATCCAGCGTGGCCAGGTCGCTGGTCAGGTTCAGCGCGCGCACATTGGTCTGGCCAGAACCGCTGCCACCTTTGCCGCCACAGGCAGTCAGGGCGAGAGAACAAGCGATCGTGGCCAGCAGGGCCAGCCGACGCGAAAAAGAGGCAGATGTCATCGAAGGTCCTTGGAAGGTGCCGGTTCAGGACGCGGATTGCAGCGCCAGTGACGTGATGCACGGTTTCCGCCCAGCCGCGGATTATGACCGGGCGTGACGGACGCCCGGCCGCGCAACGGTTACGCCGCAACACGCTGGGGCTAGGCTTGGCAGGTCACGTCACGCCGCGTCACGCCGCGTCATGTGCCGACAGACAAATGCCGAGATGGCACGGGCCGGGGGTCGCTACTCTCGCGGCATGGACAACACCAAGCCCTACCACCTCTTCGTCGTCGAAGACGACCCCGCGATGCGCGACATGCTCAGCGCCTATCTCGAAAAGCAGGGCATGGCGGTGACCAGCATGCCCAGCGCCGAAGACCTGATGCGGCGTATCCACCGCTTGCGCCCCGATCTGGTGGTGCTGGACGTGTCGCTGCCCGGTGAGTCGGGCCTGAGCGCCTGCCAGCGCCTGCGCGCCGACGGCGACCGCGTGCCGATCATCCTGCTGACCGCACGCACCGAAGAAATCGACCGCGTGCTGGGCCTGGAAATGGGCGCCGACGACTACCTGGGCAAGCCGTTTTCGGCGCGCGAACTGCTGGCCCGTATCCGCGCCGTGCTGCGCCGCGTCAGCAGCACGCCCGGCGTGCCGATCGCGTTCGATCGCGACGTGCCGATCGGCCCCTACACCTTCGTGCCCGCCACGCGCAGCCTGCACAGCAACGACGGCGTGATGCGGGTGCTGAGCACGGTGGAATACGCGATGCTGGCCGAATTGGTGACCAGCCCCAACGTGCCGATCTCGCGCGAGCGGTTGCTGTCCGTCTCGCACGAACGCGGCGACGCGCTGCTGACCCGCACCGTCGACGTGGCCGTGATGCGCCTGCGCAAGATCGTCGAGCCCGACCCGGCGATGCCGCGCTACATCCAGACCGTGCGCGGCCACGGCTACATGTTCGTGCCACAGGGGCCGATGCCGCCGCCGGGGTCGGCAACCACCGCCGCCCCGGCACGAGCCGCCTGACGTGATTGGCTTCGGGCCGCGCCGGCCCTGGTCGCTGGTGCGGCGGCTGACCGGCGGCGTGGCGCTGATCGCGGTGGCCGCCTTCGGCGCACAAGCCATCGTGCTGGGCCTGTGGCTGTCGCCGGTGGCCGAAGACATGGCCGGCCTGGCTGCCGAGCAGGCTCTGGGCGCGCAAGCGGCGTTGAGCGCCGTGCCGGCCGAACAACGCGCTCGGCTCGCCGCGCAGCTGTCGACGGGCCGGGTCAGGGTCAGCGCCGACGCGCCGCCGGGCGCCGAAGCGCTGATGCAGACCCAGCCGCCGGCCGGCGAGCCTGACAACCCGTTGCAGGGCCGGCCGGGCGCGGTCATCGAAGCGCGTTTCCAGGGCCGCCTCGGGGATACCTTCGCCGCCGTCTTCCGCCTGCCGGTGGACGGTCAGACCTGGTGGCTGGTGCGCGAATACAGCGCCGCGCAAGGCGCTGTGTCTGGCACGCTGGTGGTGTGGCTGCTGATGCTGGCGCTGGCCACGGTGGGCGCGCTGCTGGCGTCGGTGCGGCTGATTGCCCGGCCGATCAGCCGGCTGGCCGACGAGATCACGCAGCAGACCTCGCAGCACCACGCGCAGTTGGTGGCGCTGCCCGAGCGGCCGGATTCCAGCGCCGAACTGCAATCGCTGGTGCGCGCCTTCAACGGCTTGGCGCACCAGGTCAGCGCCGCGGCGCAGGCGCGGCAGCAGCTGCTGGCCGGCGTGTCGCACGACCTGCGCACGCCGCTGGCCCGCTTGCGCCTGCGCGCTGAAACGCAGTGCGAACCGGCCGTGGCCGAAGCCTTGACCGCCGACCTGCACGCGCTGGGCCGCATCGTCGACCAGTTCCTGGCCTATGTGCAGGGCGACGGCGGCGCCGCGCTGGGTGTGCCGGAGCCGCTGGACCGCACGGTGCGCGATGTGGTGCTGCGCTATGCACCCAGCGGGAAGGCGGTCAGCGCGCACATCGAACCGGTGGCGATGGCCCTGCCCGACCTGGTGGTGCAGCGGCTGCTGGTCAACCTGATCGACAACGCGCTGGCTTACGGCCAGGCGCCGGTGGAAGTCAGCCTGCGGGCCACCGCAGAGGGCGCTGAACTGTCCGTGGCCGACCACGGCGCGGGCATGTCGCAGGCCGACTTCGAACGCGCCCAGCAACCCTTCGTGCGGCTGACCAACGCCCGCAGCGAACTCGGGCACTGCGGGTTGGGCCTGGCCATCGTGGCGCAGATGGCGCGGCAGTTGGGTGGGCGGCTGTTGGCGCAGCGCGACGCAGAAGGGCGCTTCGCGATTGCGCTGCGGCTGCGGCTGTGGCCGCAGCCATAACAGCATCAGCGCTGACGGGGCACCTTTGGCCCGACCTGCTTACGGGTACAGCCCGCGTTCCTCGCGCGCCGTCAGGATGCGCTCGCAGGCCACCGCGAAGGTGGCGGTGCGCAGCGTGATCCGGTGCTTGTCGGCGGTGTCCCAGATGTGCTTCAGCGCGCCGGCCATGATCTTGTCCAGGCGCACGTTGATCTCGTCTTCGCTCCAGAAGAAGCTGCTGAAGTCCTGCACCCATTCGAAGTAGCTGACCGTCACGCCGCCGGCGTTGCAGATCACGTCAGGCACGACCAGCACGCCGCGGTCGGCCAGGATGTCGTCGGCCATCGGCACGGTCGGTCCATTCGCGCCTTCCAGCACCAGCCTGGCCTTGATGCGCTGGGCGCGCGCAGCGGTGATCTGGCCTTCCAGGGCGGCCGGGATCAGGATGTCGCAGCTCACATCCCAGAAAGCCTCGCCGTCCATCGGCTCGGCGCCCTTGAAGCCGCCGACACCGCCCGTGGCCTTGACGTGGGCCGTGATGTCGGCCATGTCGAAACCGTTGGCGTTGAAGATGGAGCCGGTGTGGTCTTGCGCGGCGACGATCTTGCCGCCGGCCTGCGCGAAGAGTTCGGCCGCTGACGAGCCCACGTTGCCGAAGCCCTGCACCGCGACCCGGGCGCCTTCCAGGTTCAGCCCCAGGCGGCGCGCCGCTTCACGGCCGGTGACGAACACGCCGCGCCCGGTGGCCTTCACACGCCCCAGGCTGCCGCCCAGGTGGATGGGCTTGCCGGTGACCACGCCGGTGGCGGTGGTGCCGGTGTTCATCGAATAGGTGTCCATCATCCAGGCCATGATCTGCCCGTTGGTGTTCACGTCGGGCGCGGGGATGTCGCGCTGCGGGCCGATGATGATGCCGATCTCGCTGGTGTAGCGGCGCGTCATCCGTTCCAGTTCCTTCTGGCTGAGCAGCTTGGGGTCGACGCGGATGCCGCCCTTGGCGCCGCCGTAGGGCAGGTTCACTGCGGCGCACTTCACCGTCATCCAGGCGCTCAGCGCCATCACTTCTTCCAGCGTCACGTCGGGGTGAAAGCGCACGCCGCCCTTGCCGGGGCCGCGGCTCAGATTGTGTTGAACCCGGTAGCCCTCGAAGTGCGCCACGTCGCCGTTGTCCATCTCGATGGGCACGTCGACGATCAGCGCCCGCTTGGGGCGCTTCAATGTTTCCACCCAGCGCGACAGGTGACCGAGGTAGGGCACCACACGGTCGACCTGGCTGATGTAGGTGCCCCACGGGCTGTTGGCAGTGGGGTTGACGTAGGACAGAGGCGTGAGCGAGTTCGGTGCGGACATCGGGTTTCCTTGTGGTCTCGTCCCGGATGGGTGCTTCATGGGGCCTGCCCCCTCGTGGGTGGGCGGCCGCCGGGCGCGGTGGCTGCACTGTAGGCGAGCTGCTGCTGGATTTTTCACGCTGACCCATGCTGCCTTTGCATGCCGGCTGCCGGCTGGCGTCATTGGCCAGCCGCAGGCGTGCTCGCCCGCATTGGCGGCGATGTCACCTCGCGGTCACCTGCTGCCGCTGGCCAGGGCCGGGGTCGCGCCGCAGACTGCCCAGGTCCTTTAAAAACCTTCGGGAGTCCACATGAAATCGTTTCACCACCGTGTTGCTGTGCTGGGTGCCGCCATGGGGCTGGGCACAACCCTGGCTGGCGCGAGCGGCACCGTCGTGCAGATCAACGACGGGGCAACCCCCGGCAACTGCGTCTTCGGCGTCGCCGCCATAGGCTGGATGTGGACGGCGCCGACGTCATTCGTATGGGATGGCCTCGGTTCCATCTTCAAGACCTGCTGTCAGTTCAACGTGCTGTCGCCCAGCCAGGCCACGCTGCTGAT
Source organism: Betaproteobacteria bacterium (assembly GCA_043716645.1). Lineage (GTDB taxonomy): Bacteria > Pseudomonadota > Gammaproteobacteria > Burkholderiales > Burkholderiaceae_C > Rubrivivax. The sequence continues at coordinate 22,370 of JAYSYH010000312.1, forward strand.
CGCAACCAACACACCGGCGAATGGCGGCACCACGCCGTATGCCGGCGCTGTCGATGGCGTGGCCAACTCCATCTTTGCGGGCATCGCTGTGACGGCGGGCAACAGCTACTTGATCGGTTACAGCAATCTCACCAGCAACCCGCCTTTTGCCATGGGCGTGAACATCGTGAACTGCGTGCCGGATCAGCCGCTGGGCACGGTCAACCTGAGCGGCTGGTACACCGCCAACAACTTCGCCAGCTTCATCCCGGCCAGCGTGGTGGGTGGTGTGCAGCAACAGCCGCTCCCGAGCCCGCATCCGTGCTCTTGATGGCCAGCGGTGTGGCAGCGTTACTTGTGTTCCGCTGCCGCCGGGGGGCTGGCTAAACTGCCCTGCATGAATCAAGACTGCATTGCTTTCATCGGCGGCGGCAACATGGCCTCGGCGCTGATCGGTGGCTTGCGCCGCGCCGGCCGGGCGGCGCAGGACATCGTCGTCGTCGAGCCCTTCGAAGCACAGCGCGCGCGCCTGGCCGAGCAATTCGGTGTGCAGGCACAGGCCAGCGCCGACTCGCGCCTGGCCGCTGTCGACCTGGTGGTCTGGGCCGTCAAGCCGCAAATGTTCGCTGAGGCCGCGCTGCCGTGTGCGCCCTACATCAGCGCGGCGCTGCAGGTCAGCCTGATGGCCGGCGTGCGCAGCGATGCCGTCGTGCGCGCCAGCGGCAGTGCGCGCGTGGTCCGCACCATGCCCAACACACCGGCGCTGATCGGACTAGGCATTGCCGGCCTGTATGCAAGGCCCGAAGTGAGTGCGGCCGACCGGGTCCTGGTCGATGCCCTGTTCGCCCCCACCGGCCAGGTCATCTGGGTGATCCGTGAGGACGACCTGGACGCCGTCACCGCGCTGTCGGGTTCGGGTCCGGCCTATGTCTTCTTCTTCATCGAAGCGATGGTCCAGGCGGCCACCGAAATGGGCCTCAGTGCGGAACAAGGCCGTCATTTGGCCCAGGCCACCTTTGCCGGCGCTGCGGCGCTGGCGCAGCAGTCGCCGCTGTCGCCGACGGCGCTGCGCGAGCAGGTCACCAGCAAGGGCGGCACCACGCACGCGGCCATCACGGCGCTGCAGGACCAGGGCGTCGGCCCGGCTTTCGTGAAGGCCTTGCACGCGGCGCGCGACCGGGCTGCCGAACTGGGGCGCGCAGCGGGGTGAGGCGCAGTGCCGCTGAAGCGCTCCGGCGCGCCGGAAAAAAGTCAGCGTAGCGCCAGGTCGGCCGCCGTGCCCGCGAAAACCGCGAAGCCCAGCCAGTGGTTGAGCTTGAAGGCCTTGAAGCAGCCCTCGCGGCTGCGATGGCGGATCAGCGTGTAGTGCCAGGCCGCCTGGCCGGCTGCGGCGGCCATGCCCGCGCCGAAAATCCAGCCCAGTCCCAATGAACGGCCCAGCAAGGTCCAGCTCACGAGATAGACGGCGTAGAAAACCATGACCCCGGCCACGTCCCAGCGGCCCAGCGAGATGGCCGAAGTCTTCATGCCGATGCGCAGATCGTCGTCGCGGTCGACCATTGCGTATTCCGTGTCGTAGGCCAGCACCCAGAACAGGTTGGACAGCAGCAGCCCCCAGGCCTGCGGCGGCACGGCGGCGGTCAGCGCCTGCCAGCCGAAGCTGGCGCCGCCCAAGGTGGCCGCGAAACCCATCGGTATGCCGAAACTGAAGGCCAGGCCCAGCACCGCTTGCGGCACGCCCAGCACCCGTTTGGCATAGGGGTAGAGCAACGTGACGGCCAGCGCCGGGAAGGACAGCGCGATGGCGCTGGGGTTGGTGCTCAGCACCAACGCGAAGGCCAGTAGTGCCAGCACCGCGCCCAGCGCCAGCGCCTCGGGCGCGCTGATGGCGCCCCGCGTGACCGGCCGCTGCGCGGTGCGTTTGACGTGGCGGTCGAATTCGCGGTCGGCCACGTCGTTGGCGCAGCAGCCTGCGCTGCGCATCAGGACCGTACCCAGTGTGAACACGGTCAGCAGGTGCCAGCCGGGCCAGCCGTCGGCGGCGATCCACAGCGCGCTCAACGTCGGCCACAGCAGCAGCAGCCAGCCGGCCGGGCGGTTCCAGCGGATCAGGTCCAGGTAAAGCGGCCCACGAGAGGGGCGGTTGGTGAGGCTGGGCACGCCCGGAGTATCGGTCGAACTTCCAGCGCACTGCAGCATCCGACAACCGGACCGGGGCGCACAAAACTGTATATTCATCCAGTTCTCATGGATACCCAGACCAAACTCGCCATCCTCGCCGACGCGGCCAAGTACGACGCCTCGTGCGCGTCCAGCGGCACCAACAAGCGTCATTCGCTGGGCGCGGGCAAGCAGGGCCTGGGCTCGACCGAAGGCAGCGGCATCTGTCACAGCTACGCGCCCGACGGCCGTTGCATCAGCCTGCTGAAGATCCTGCTGACCAACTTTTGCACCTACGACTGCCTGTATTGCGTGAACCGCGTCAGCAGCAACGTGCCGCGGGCCCGCTTCACGGTGGAAGAAGTCGTGAACCTGACGCTGGACTTCTACCGCCGCAACTGCATCGAAGGCCTGTTCCTCAGCAGCGGCATCATCCAAAGCCCCGACTACACGATGGAGCAAGTGGTCGAGGTGGCGCGCCAGTTGCGTGAGGTGCATCACTTCCGTGGCTACATCCACCTCAAGACCATCCCTGACGCCAGCCCGGAACTGCTGGCCGCGGCCGGGCGTCATGCCGACCGGCTCAGCATCAACATCGAACTACCCACGGTGGAAGGGCTGGCCGCGCTGGCGCCCGAAAAAGACGGTCGCGCCATCCGCGTCTCGATGGCGCGGCTTCGCCTGCACATCGACGAGGCCAAAGAAGCCCGCAAGCCGGTTGCAGCGGCGTCGCGACCGGCTGCATCGGCCCGGCGCGCCACGCCGCCGCGTTTCGCGCCAGCGGGGCAGAGCACGCAGATGATCGTCGGCGCCGACGCCACCGACGACCGCACCATCCTGGCCACCAGTGCTGCGCTTTACAGCAGCTACGGCCTGAAGCGCGTTTACTTCTCGGCCTTCAGCCCGATACCCGACGCCTCACGCGCACTGCCGCTGCAGGCGCCGCCCTTGGTGCGCGAGCACCGGCTGTACCAAGCCGACTGGCTGATGCGCTTTTACGGCTTTGCACACGACGAAATCACGCCACCCGACGGCGTGCTGGCGTTGGACGTCGACCCCAAGCACGCCTGGGCCCTGGCCCACCGTCAGCACTTCCCGGTGGACCTGAACCAGGCACCGCGCGAGATGCTGCTGCGCGTGCCCGGCCTGGGTGTGAAGACCGTGGACCGCCTGCTGGCCGCGCGCCGGGTTCGCCGCCTGCGCGCCGCCGATCTGGCGCGGCTGCATGTGCCGCTGAAAAAAGTGCTGCCTTTCGTTGAACTGGCCGATCACCGGCCGGGACGTGAACTGGAAGCTGCGCTGCCGCCGACACCGCGACCCGCACCGCCGCAGCAGGCCGATCTCTTCAGCGCCTGACGATGCGGGTGGAACTGGCCCACGAGGCCGACTTCGACGGCTTTCGCGGCCAAGCGCGTGCGTTGCTGCGCCAGGGTGTGCCGCCCGAGGCCGTCGAGTGGGTCGTCAAGGGCGGCAGCGCACCTGAGCTGTTCGGCGCCTTCGACGAGACCTTTCACCTGCCGCTCGCCGCTGCTGCTGCTTCCGCCGCCGCCGCCGCCGCCGCCGCCGCTCCACCCCCGACTGCGGCCAGCCCGACCGCGCTGCCAGTGGCTCAAGCGCCGCAGGTGCCAGCCGCCTTTCTGCGGCTGGCCGGTGCCGTGGCGCTGCATGCCGATCGCAGGCGCCACGCTTTGCTGTACCGCTTGCTGTGGCGGCTGCAGCACGAGGCGACGTTGCGCCATGACATCCTGGACCCGGACATGGCGCTGGCCCGCCTGCTGGCCCAGGCCGTGCGGCGCGACATGCACAAGATGACGGCCTTCGTGCGCTTTCGCGAAGTGGACCGCAGCGCCGCCGACCTGCCCACCCTGCATGTGGCCTGGTTCGAGCCGCAACATCACATCGTCGAAGCCACGGCGCCCTTCTTCATGCGGCGTTTTGCCAACATGCCCTGGGCCATCCTGACGCCCGAACGCTGCGTGCAGTGGAGCGGCGAGGCGGACGCCAGGCTGGACTTCGGGCCGGGGGGTCGCAAGCAGGACGCACCGGGCGCTGACGCCGGCGAACGCCTGTGGCTGACGTACTACGAAAACATCTTCAACCCGGCGCGGCTGAAGCTGAAGATGATGGCCAAGGAGATGCCACGCCGCTACTGGCGCAACCTGCCCGAGGCGACGCTGATATCGACGCTGGCCGCCCGCGCCGACGAACGCAGCGCGCGCATGGTCGCGGCCGAACCGGCGCCCACGGCCCGCCGCCTGCCGCCGCAGGCGATGGCGCCACGCGCACCCAGCGCGGTGCCTGCCGCCATCCTCGGCGTGACTCCCGGTGTGACTCCCGCCGTGATCCCCATCTTCGAGCTGGCGCCGCCGGGCGCCACGGTGGCCGAGCGCGCGCAGGCCTGGGCGCTGCAGCGCGCCGCCGCTGCGGTCTGCCGCGACTGCCCGATTGGCGACCTGGCCACGCAGACGGTGTGGGGCGCAGGCCCGGTCGGCGCGCCGCTGATGCTGGTCGGCGAACAGCCGGGCGACCAGGAAGACCTGCAAGGCGCGCCTTTCGTCGGTCCGTCCGGCCACCTGCTGAACCGGGCGATGGCGCAGCTGGGCTGGGACCGCGCCGCCGTCTACGTCACCAACGCCGTCAAGCACTTCAAGTACGAACCGCGTGGCAAGCGCCGCATGCACAAGACGCCGGCGCAGCACGAAGCCGACGCCTGCCAGCATTGGCTGGAGGCCGAGATCGCGCTGGTGCGGCCGCAAGCCGTCATTGCGTTGGGCGCCACGGCAGCGCGCCAGCTGCTGGGCCGCGCCGTGGCCGTGACGCGCGAACGGGGCCAGTGGCTGCAGCGCGACGATGGCCTGCCGGTGCTGATCACGCTGCACCCATCGGCGTTGCTGCGCACCGAGGTGCAAGACCGAGATGCCGCCCACGCCGCCTGGATCGCTGACCTGCGCCTGGCCAGCGGCTTTGCCCAGGCCGGACCGACCACCCAGGCCGTGTCGCCGCGCGTTTCCTGACCGGCTCAGCCCTCCAGCTGCCGCTGAAACACCAGCCCCGCGTGCTCGCGCAGCGCGTGGAACTTGATCTTCGGCCAGTTCGCTTGCATCGCCCGCAGTTCGCCGGCGAATTCCAGCAGCACGGTGGGCGCGTTCACGGCGTCCAGTGCCACGCGGTGGGCGTTGCCGTCGATGAAGCGTTGCAGTTCGCGTTCGTCGGCAGCCGCACCGGCGCCGCCTTCACCGCTTTGGCAAGTCACCCAGCGCGCCACGTTGTAGCGGGCCGGCAGGATGCGCGCCTTGCAGCCGTACTCGTGCTCCAGCCGGTGCGCGACGACCTCGAACTGCAGCTGCCCTACCGCGCCCAGCAGGAGCACGCTGCCGGACACCGGGCGGAAGACCTGGATCGCACCTTCTTCGCCCAGTTGGGTCAGGCCGGCGCGCAGCTGCTTGGTCTTCAGCGGGTCGGCCACTTCGACGCTGCGGAACATTTCCGGCGCGAAGAAGGGCAGGCCGGTGAACTGCAGGTTTTCGCCCTCGGTGAGGGTGTCGCCCAGCTGCAGTACGCCGTGGTTGGGAATGCCGATGATGTCGCCGGCGAATGCCTCTTCCAACAGCTCGCGCCGCTGGCTCATGAAGGTGACAACGGTGTTCGGCCGCAATTCCTTGCCGCTGCGCACCACCTTCAGCCGCATGCCGCGTTCGAAGCGGCCGCTGGCCACGCGCAGGAAGGCGATGCGGTCGCGGTGGGCCGGGTCCATGTTGGCCTGAATCTTGAAAACGACGCCGGTGAATTTGCCCTCATCGGGGTGCACGATGCGCTGGATGGCCGTGCGGTCGCTGGGCGGTGGTGCCAGGTCGACCAGCGCGTCCAGCACCTCGCGCACGCCGAAGTTGTTGACCGCCGAGCCGAAGAACATCGGCGTCTGCTTGCCGGCCAGGAAGGCGGCCTTGTCGAAGTGTGGTGCGGCGGCCGTCAGCAGGTCGATTTCGCCTTCGGCTTGTTCGTACTGCATGCCGAAGCGCTCGGCGTAGGCCGGGTTGCGCAGGCCCAGCAGGATTTCGTCGGCCGCACCCGAACTTCCAGAAACCCGGTCTTCGCCCGGGCTGAACACGCGCATCTGCCTTTCGCGCAGGTCCATCACGCCGTGGAAAGCCTTGCCCATGCCCACCGGCCAGGTAAAGGGCACGACTTCCATGCCCAGTTCACGCTCGATCTCGTCCATCAGCACCAGCGGGTCTTTCACCTCGCGGTCCATCTTGTTGACGAAGGTCAGGATGGGCGTGTTGCGGGCGCGGCACACCTGCAGCAGCCGGCGCGTCTGCGGCTCCACGCCGTTGGCCGCGTCGATAACCATCAGCGCCGCGTCCACGGCGGTCAGCACGCGGTAGGTGTCTTCGCTGAAGTCTTGGTGGCCCGGGGTGTCCAGCAGGTTGATCACGCAGTCGCGGTACTCCATCTGCATCACGCTGGACGCCACGGAAATGCCGCGCTGCTTCTCGATTTCCATCCAGTCGCTGGTGGCGTGGCGGGTGGCCTTGCGCGCTTTCACGCTGCCGGCAATCTGGATCGCGCCCGAGAACAGCAGCAGCTTCTCGGTCAGCGTGGTCTTGCCAGCGTCGGGGTGGGAAATGATGGCGAAGGTGCGGCGGCGGCGCACTTCTTTCGCAAGCTGAGCGGAAGCGAGATCGTTCATGAGGGCGTGGAGTATCGCCAGAAACCAATCGCGCGGGCGCGCCGAACAGGGCAGACTTCGACCCCGACAACGCGGGCGAAAGGCGGGCGATGAAAGACTCCGATTTCTCGGCTGCGCTGCAATCCCTCGGCTCCCGGCTCGCCGCGAACCAGATCGAGCGGCAGGCTTACTACGGCGAACTGGTGCGGCTGCTGCACCAGCGGTTCCGCCCCTCCCGCGTGAACGTGTGGCGACTGGAGCCCCACCGCCGCGGCGAGGAAAAGCTGCTCGCTTGCGTTGCGGAATTCAGCCCCGACCCGGACGCCTCGCTCCGGCGCGACACGCTCACCGAAGCCGAGTTCCGGCTTTATCTCGAGGTGCTGTCGCGCGGCGGCGTCTATATCAGCAACGACACGCTTTCAGACCCCGCGCTGGCGTCGATGCGCGCGAGCTATCTGGTGCCGAGCAATGTGCTGGCGTTGATGGACGCGGCGATCGCAATCAACGGCATGGTGGTCGGCGTGATCTGCTGCGAGCAGATCGGGCACACCCGCGAATGGCGCCAGCGGGAGGTGACGGCGCTGATACGCAGCATCGCCACGGTCAACGTGCACCTGGCGCGGCTGCAGGCCGAAGACAGCCGCGGCGGCGGCCTGCCGAGCTGAGCGGCGCCCACCGGCGCTTCACTCGAGCAGGCTGCGC
>JAYSYH010000313.1:0-3325 GCA_043716645.1 Betaproteobacteria bacterium
CACAGGTGATGGAAACTTGTCTTGCGCCACCAGCCGGTAGATCGTCGAGCGGCCGAGCCCGGTCATGCGGGTGACGGCCCACATGCGCAGGAAGGGCGAGCTGTCAGAGCTGGAGTCTCGTCTAACGGCAGGCTTGGGATCGTCCATGGCAAAGTTCTCCGATGAGTGCTGTCGATGACTCTAGACGTGAACCAACGTTGCATCAGCGATGACTTCAAGCCGAAAACTGTCACGTGTTAGTGGGCAGCGGCGTCCGCAGGCCTAGTTGTCGTTTGGCGTTTTGCACGCGGCGCGGCTTGCTGCTTTGCGCGAGAGCCGGCTGTCTGCTCGGTAACAGACCCGTTCAACCTCATCTTGTCCACTTGGTCCGCCCAGGCCTGCAAAAGCTCGCGACGTTCAGCTTGATACGCGTGTCTGTTGTATGCAGCACGCACGCGATTGTTGGGCATATGAGCCAGGCAGTGTTCGATCACGTCCACGTTCGCGGCTACGCCGTTGAAGTGGGTGCTGAACGCCGCCCGCATGCCATGCGGCGTGCCGTCGCCGCTGCAGCCAAGGCGTTCCATCAACGCGTTCAGACTACGGTTGGCCATTGGCCGCTTCGGATCAACACGGTTCGGGAACAAGAACTCGCTGGCGGGCGGAACGATCAAACGCAGTGCCTCGATCTGACGGAGCGCTTGCCTGGACAGCGGCACCCAGTGCGCGCGGCCTGCCTTCATGCGATCGGCCGGTACTTCCCATTCGGCCGTCGCCAACTTGAACTCGCTCCATCTGGCGCCAGTGACCTCGGCTTTGCGGCATGCCGTCAGCACCACGAGCAGCATCGCGATGCGGGTCTGCTCGTTGATGGTCGTGATGGCGTTCAGCTTGCGCAGGAATTCCCCCAGCAGCCCGGTCGATAGCGCGGGATGGTTGGTTTGGTTGCGCTTGCGCAGCACGCGCGCCGGAGGCACAGGGTTGTTTTCGAGCAGGCCACTGTCGATGGCGTATTCGAAGATGCCCCACAGGTAGTTCCGGAGGTTGCGGGCGACCTCTGGGGCGCGCAACTCGACCTGTTTTAGGGCTGCTGTCAACTCAAGGCGGCTGAGGCTGGTGATCGCACGGTCCTTGAACTGCGGCATCAGATCCTTCTCGATCTCGCGATCACGCTGGAAGATGGTCGCAGGCCGCAGGCTCGCCGATGTGGCCGCGGTCCAATCAGCCGCTACTGCCGCGAACGATCCCTTCGCGCGTTGCAGTTCGGCACGCGCCTGCTGCTCTTTGTCTTGGCGGCGCGCACGGACAGGGTGGACGCCCTTCGCCACGAGCTTTCGGGCTTCGGCGTGCTCATGTCGCGCGTCGGCGAGACTGACCTCGGGGTACGACCCAAGTGCGTGCAGTCCCTCAACGCCGCTCAGTCGGAACTTGTACCTCCACAGCTTGGAGGCGTTGGGCTGCACCAAGAGGAAGAGGCCGCCTGTGTCGGCCAGCTTGTAGGCGCGCTCTGCGGGCTGCGCGGACTTGATTTTGAGCGTCGTCAGCATTGGGGGTATGGCCAGAACGGTACCCCCAACCATACCCCCAGTTGATCAAGATCAAAAGAAATTTGTCGGAACCACTTGAAACGACAAAGTTCGCTAAGTCACTGTTTCGTATGGTGGTATTTCAACTTCTTGGGACGTCTTGGAACATCCCGGGATGCCCATGCACAGTTCAGGTGGAGAGTTTCATGAATGATGTGCGTAGGTGAGCGTGAAATTGCAGCCGCGAATTGTCGCGCTGTTTGGTTTGATCAAACTTGGGGACAGCATCGAAACAAGTGCTTGCTCAGGCCGGCAGCTTCGGCGTAATATAGCTGGATGAAAACACAGTATATTGGCTCCAATCTGCCACCGATCCACCATGCAGAAAGCTGCCTCTAAATCAATCGCGATGATCGGCCCTGCCAGCCTTAAAGGGCGCGGCACGCCGCGGGTCGTGCCCCACCGATTCAGCACGCAGTTGCATGAAGCAGTCGACGACGGGTGGGGCACGCTGGAGCAGTCGGCCGCTGAAGAACATGTGCCACCCGCAACCCGAATCATCGAAGAAATGGCTAAGGCCATCCTTTCGGGCAACGACTCGCCGGACATTCCGTTCGACCTTTCCATCAACCCCTATCGCGGCTGTGAGCACGGCTGTGTCTACTGCTTTGCACGGCCCACGCACAGCTACCTGAACCTGTCGCCCGGGCTCGACTTCGAGACGCGCATCATCGCCAAAGTGAATGCCGCCGAGCGTCTGCGCGAGGCCTTGACCGCACGCAGCTACACACCACTTTTGCTCAACGTCGGTTCGGTGACCGACGCCTATCAGCCGGCCGAGCGAAAGCTGCGCATCACGCGCTCGATCATCGAATTGCTCGCCGAGTGCCAACACCCGTTCTCCATCGTCACCAAGTCCTCCGGCGTGGAGCGCGACCTCGACCTGATCGCTCCGATGGCGGTCGCGAATCTTGCGGCGGTGTACGTCTCGGTCACGACGCTGGATGCGGGGCTGTCGCGCATCCTGGAGCCGCGCGCTGCCTCGCCTGCGCGTCGCTTGCAAACCATTGCAACGCTGGCGAAGGCGGGCGTGCCGGTGGGCGTCAGCGTGTCGCCCATCATCCCGTTCATTAACGAGCCCGAGCTGGAACGAATCCTGGAAGCTGCCGCAGACGCCGGAGCCAGCTCGGCGTTCAGCGTGGTGCTGCGCCTGCCATGGGAAGTAAACCCGCTGTTCCAGCAATGGCTGGAAACGCACTTTCCGCAGCGCGCGGCACGTGTGATGGCCCGCGTGCGCGAAATGCGTGGCGGCAAGGATTACGACGCACGTTTCGGCAGCCGCATGCACGGGGAAGGCGTTTGGGCGCAGCTGCTGTCGCAGCGCTTTCAAAAAGCTGCTGCGCGCCTTGGGTTGAATCAGAGTCGGGTCGAACTCGACCTGACGCGCTTTCGACCGCCCGCCCGTTCCGGGGCGCTGGGACAGAGGCAGCTTTTCTGAGCGCGCGCCAGCGGCGGCGCTGGCTTCAGGGGTGGCGGCAAGTCGCCAAGGCGTCCAGTGGCCGGCGGTACTCGGCGGCTGTGACACCGACGATGCCGAGCACGGTATGGAACAGGCTGTCGTGCGTCAACGGCATGTCGCGCAGCCCAACCAGGCAGCCGGCGGCGGGGCTGGCAGTGTCTGGCTGCCAATAGATCATTGGCACATGCGTCTGCGCGCGGGGCGCCACCGCGTGCGGCAAACCGTGAAGGTAGATGTTGTTCTCGCCCAGCGACTCGCCGTGGTCCGAGACGTACAGCAATCGAGGTTCGTGCGCAGCCGA
>JAYSYH010000314.1:0-3319 GCA_043716645.1 Betaproteobacteria bacterium
GCTCGGCCTGATCGCGCGCTTCCACGGCTTCTCGATCTTCAAGTTCGTGCGCTACATCAAGGAAGAACTGCTGATCGTGCTGGGCACCTCGAGCTCGGAATCGGTGCTGCCGCGCATGATCGCCAAGATGGAGAACCTCGGCGCACGCAAGTCGGTGGTCGGCCTGGTGATTCCGACCGGCTACTCCTTCAACCTCGACGGCACTTCGATCTATCTGACGATGGCCGCAGTGTTTCTCGCGCAGGCGACCAACACGCCGATGTCGATCGGCCAGCAGCTCACCTTGCTGCTGGTGCTGCTGCTGACCTCGAAAGGCGCGGCGGGCGTGACTGGCAGCGGCTTCATCGTGCTGGCGGCAACCTTGTCGGCGGTCGGCCACGTGCCGGTCGCCGGCCTGGCGCTGATCCTGGGCATCGACCGTTTCATGTCCGAAGCGCGGGCCCTCACCAACCTGATCGGCAATGGTGTCGCAACCGTGGTCGTGGCCAAGTGGACGGGTGACCTCGACACGGTGCGAATGCACCAGCGGTTGAACAATGAAACGCCGCTGGACGCCGACGAGCCGGAGGAGGTTCTCGACAAGGTCGAGGCGCACATGCCGCCATCCCGGTAATTGCGCAGGCGGGAGTCGGCCTGATCATCTCTTCGCGGGCCGCGCGGCGATGATGCCGCGGGCAAATACGGCCGCGCGACATCGGGTTGGTGTCTAGCGTCAGACTGTTCCTGCGGGCCCCAGATGTTTGCCGACGATGCCAGCCAGCTCGAACATCGTCACCTGCGGCTTGCCAAACACCGGGAGCAGCTTGGCATCGGCGTTGATCGCGCGCTTGTTGGTTGCGTCCTGCAGCCCGTTGGCCTTGATGTAGTCCCACAGCTTCTTGATCACTTCGGTGCGGGCCACCGGTTCGCTGCCAATCACGGCAGCCAGTTGCGCGCTGGGCTTGAGCCCGGTGCCCGGCTTGCGCGGTGCCTTGGGAGCCGCAGCCTTCTTCACCGCCGCTGCGGTTTTTGCAGGGCTCTTCTTCGCGGCGGTCTTCCCAGCCGTCTTGGCCGTCTTGGCTACGGGCGTGTATTTCGCTGCCGGCTCCCTGGCGGCAGTGGCACCGGGCTTGCCGGCGCCGGCTGTCTTGCGCGGCGGGAATTTGCTGACGCGGGGCTCGAACTCGAAGTTCACCTTGCCCGCTTCCTTGTCCCAGGCCAGGAAGGCCTTGAAAGCGCGGCGCGTGCGCATCGAAACGAATTTGTCCAGCAAGTCGGTCTTGCCGGTCTCGAGCAGCTTGCCCATCTGCTCACGTGCGACCGGCTGCTGAAGGATGATCTTGCCGCTCTTGAAGTCGCAGCTTGGCACCGTCTGCTGTGCCGTCGGAACGGCTTTTTCGCAGATGTAGTTGCTGCCCCACTCGAACACCCGGGCAGCGCATTTCGGGCACTTGCCCAGCGTTTCCTGACCCGTGAAGTCGATCACTTCCCCGGTTTCGGCCGGGTCGGCTTCATTGCCGAAGTCGAACTCGAGCTTCCAGTTCTTGTCTTCCTCGTTGTACTTGAGCACGATCTCGGCGGTGAACGGCCAGCCCGCCTTGGAGCGAAAGCCTTCCAGCGGGCCGATCTTCTTCTCGCGCAAAAACTCCTCCACCTCCGACGGTTCGAAGGTCCGGCCCGCCGGCGTCTTGCCGAACGAGAAGCCACACGGTTCGGCGGCGCTGGCCTTGTCGGGCGCCGCCGGATTGTGGCCGCCGCCGACGCAGGTGTAGCGCCGATAGTTTTCCTTGACGACGCCGCCGCACGTCGGGCACGGCGTCGACAGCGTCGCGTAATCGCCGGGCACCGTATCGCGGTCGTATTCCTTCGCCTTGCGCACGATGCGCTTGGTCATCTCGGCGATCTCGAGCATGAAATCCGCGCGCGAGAGCTTGCCGTGTTCCATCTGCGCGAGTTTGTATTCCCAGTCGCCAGTCAGTTCCGGCTTCGACAGTTCCTCCACGCCGAGGCCGCGCAGCAGCGTCATCAACTGGGACGCCTTGGCCGTGGGGATCAGCTCGCGACCGTCGCGGAACATGTATTTCTCGTTGATCAGGCCCTCGATGATGGAGGCGCGCGTCGCTGGCGTGCCCAGTCCCTTTTCCTGCATCGCTTCGCGCAACTCATCGTCTTCGACCATCCTGCCCGCGCCTTCCATCGCACCCAGTAGCGTGGCTTCCGAATAGCGGGCGGGCGGGCGCGTCTTCAGGCCCTTCGGTTCAACCACTTCGGCGCGCACCATTTCGCCGGGCTGGACCGGCACCAGGCTCTGCCCCTTGTCGCCTTCCTTGGCATCGGTCACTTCGTCGGCGGCTTCCTTGCCCCAGATCGCCAGCCAGCCCGGCTTGACCAGCACCTTGCCGACGGTGCGGAAGCTGTGCCCGACAGACTGCGAGATCCGGGTCGTGACCATGAATTCAGCGCTCGGGAAAAAGACCGACAGGAAGCGCTTGACGACCAGGTCATACAGCTTCTGCTCGGCATCCGACAGGCCGCTGGGCGCCTGCAGCGTCGGGATGATCGCAAAATGGTCGCTGACCTTGGCGTTGTCGAAGATGCGCTTGCCGGGCTTGACGTAGTTGCCGTCGATCGCTTGCTTGGCGAACGGAGCGAGATGCTTCATGGCGCTGTCCGACAGCATGCCCATGGTGTCCTTCACCACCGGCAGGTAGTCTTCCGGCAGGTGCCGGGAATCGGTCCGCGGATAGGTCAGCGCCTTGTGCCGCTCGTACAGGCTTTGCGCCAGTGCCAGCGTGGTTTTGGCCGAGTAGCCGAAGCGGCCATTGGCCTCGCGCTGCAGGGACGTCAGGTCGAACAGCGCCGGCGATGCCTGCGTTGTCGGCGTGGCTTCTTCGCTGACGGTGGCGGCCTTGCCGCGCACTGCGTCGGCAATCGCCATCGCTTCGCGCTCGGACCAGACGCGGTCCGCCTTCAGTTCGGCGTCGGGCAATGTGGCGCCGGGCCCCTCCCCCGTGCCGAGGTTTTTCTTCCACTTCGGGTCGATCCACTTGGCCGTGTATTCACCCGCCTGCGCCAGGAAGGTGGCGTGGATTTCCCAGAAGTCGCGGCTGATGAATTTGCGGATTTGTTCTTCGCGCTCGACCACCACCGCCAGCGTCGGCGTCTGTACCCGGCCCACGGTGGTCAGAAAGAATCCGCCATCGCGCGAGTTGAAAGCCGTCATGGCGCGCGTGCCGTTGATACCGACCAGCCAGTCGGCCTCCGAGCGGGAACGCGCCGCGTCGGCCAGACCCAGCATCTGCTTGTCGCTGCGCAAGGCGGCAAAGCCGTCACGAATTGC
>JAYSYH010000315.1:0-3316 GCA_043716645.1 Betaproteobacteria bacterium
CCGTCGATGCGCAGCTTGATCTGGTCGTCGCTGCCGACCACGAGCTCGACGACGTGATCCGGCCGCTTCGAGCTCTTGCCGACGCTCGGCAGGTCGACCACGCCGGTCGTGATCAGCGGTGCGGTGACCATGAAGATGATCAACAGCACCAGCATCACGTCGATGAACGGGACCATGTTGATCTCGTTCATCGAACGGCGGCCGCCGCGTCCACCTGACCCCCGGCTGGCAACCGATGGCATCAGCGGGTTCCCTGGTCGACGGTGGTGGTGCCGGGCGTGGAAACGCCGGCGTTGCGCTGCAGGATGTTGCTGAATTCTTCGATGAAGGTTTCCAGCTGGATCGCGATGCGGTCGATGTCGCGCGCAAAGCGGTTGTAGGCGACCACGGCCGGTATCGCCGCGAACAGGCCGATGGCGGTGGCCACCAGCGCTTCGGCAATGCCCGGCGCCACAGTGGCCAGCGTCACCTGCGTCATGTTCCCCAGGCCGACGAACGCGTGCATGATGCCCCACACGGTGCCGAACAAACCCACATACGGGCTGACCGAGCCGACGCTGGCCAGGAAGCTGAGGTTGCTTTCGATGACGTCGAGTTCACGCTGGAAGCTGGCCCGCATTGCGCGTCGCGCGCCGTCGAGTTGCGCACCCGCATCCAGGCGCTTTTCGCGCAGCTTCAGGAATTCGCGCATGCCACTGGCGAAGATGCGTTCCAGGGGTGCGGTTTCGCCTTTCTGGCCAACTGCGGTGTTCAGTTCGGTCAAGCTGCGGCCCGACCAGAATTCGCGCTCGAATTCGTCGTTGCTGGCGCGCACCCGGCGCAGTCCGAAGACCTTGCCGAAAATCACCGTCCAGCTGGTGAACGACGTGAGGGCCAGGCCGGCCATCACGATTTGCACAACGAGGCTGGCTTGCAGCACCAGCGCGGTAATCGAAAGGTCTTGGTTCATGCGGGGGTTCGAGATGCAGGCATGCGGCAGGCATGGCTGTCGCAATTATGCGATCCACCGCGCGGAGCGCTGGCGTCAGCCCGCGTCAGCCCGGGTCGGCTGGTGTCACGGTGCGACGGGGAGCCTGAGCGGCGCCGTTGCGACCGGCTGTTCGCCGTGGCGCTGGGCTACGCTTGCGTGCTCTCTGACCGGAGCCCACAGTGCCATCGTCATGCCGGCGCCGATCAGCAACACCAGCACGCTGCCGCCTAGCCAAGTTCGCAGCGTGTGGCGCGCGCGCCGCTTCAGGCGTTCACCGGGCGCGCGGCTGCGCGGGCGGGACGATTCCAGCACCTGCGGTTCAGCCGCGTTGTGGCGCTCGATCCAGCGGCGCAGTTCATGCGCCATTTCCAGCGCCGTGGCATAGCGTTCCAGCGGGTCGCGCGCCATGGCTTTGGCGGCGATGGCCAACAGCGTGCGCGACACGCCTTCGCGCCCGCCGGAGGCCTTGCGCAAGCCGCAGGCCTCGTGCAGCGTCAGCAGCAGGTGGAGGACGACACCCAGCGCGTGGATGTCAGTGCGTGTGTCCACGGCGCCGCCCTGCAGCTGTTCAGGCGCCAGGTCATGCAGGGCGCCTGCCAGGGCTGGGCCGGGCGCCGCCGGGATGGCAAAGTTGGGCGCGTCGCAGGCCACGCGAGCGATGCCGAAGTCCAGCACCTTGGGCTGGTCGCGCCGGTTCAGGAACAGGTTGGCCGGCTTGATGTCGCCGTGCACGACGCCGCAGCCGTGGGCGTAGGCCAGCGCGTCGGCGATGCGACGCGTCAACAGCGCGGCCTGCACTTGCGTCGGCCGCCAGCCTTCAGCCAGACGCTGGCGCAGGTCGCTGCCGCGCAGGCGTTCCATCGCGATGTAGACGCCGTTCGCCGACAAACCGGCGTCGTAGACGGTGACGATGTGCGGGTGTGACAGCCCGGCCGCGGCGCGCGCTGCGTTCAGGAACATCGTGTCCAGCGCCAGGCGCGCGGGCGTGCCCAGGCCCAACTGCAGGGTCTTCACGGCCACGGTGCGCGACAACAGCGGGTCCCAGGCCTCATGCACCTGGCCCAGAGCGCCGCGGCCCAACAGGCCCTTCAGCGCGTAGCGGCCGATGTGCAGCACGGTCGGGCGGTCGGCCACCGCCAGTTCGGCAGCCGGCGCGGGCAGGGTGTCGCCGCCCAGGTCGGTGTTGATCGCGGTCGGCCGACTGTCGATTTGCCACGCGAAGGTGTCGGCCGCCAGCAGCGGCTGCGGTTCGGCCGGTGCAGGGCGTGACAGTTCGGTCTCGGCGAACTGCGTCAGCTGGCCGTCGTTGCGGCCGCGCCGTTGAAAAAGCTTGTGAACCACGATCCAGAGCTTAAGCAGCCGGCGCTGGGGTCAGCGTTGCATTAGCCGTGGTTTTGCAGCCGAAACTGGCGCTTGAACCGGCTGGGCGACCAGCGGCCAGGCCTGCAGTTCGCGCGCCAGGCGGTCGGCTGCGACCTGCAGCTGTGCCATCGAACAGGCGAATGAAAGCCGCACGAAGCGCTGTGCCTGCGCCGGTCCGAAGTCGCGCCCCGGGGTCAGCGCCACGTGGGCGCGGTGGAGCATCTCGAAACAGAAATCCCAGCTGTCGGGGCTGTAGGCCGAGCAATCGAACCAGACATAGAAAGCGCCGTCGGGTTCGACCGGCACCGGCAGACCGATGGCCCGCAGCGCCGCCACGATGAAGTCACGGCGGCGGCGGAACTCTGCGCGGCGTTGCTCGTATTGCGCGATGGCATCGGGCTCGAAACAAGCCAGCGCCGCGCGCTGCGCCAGCGTGCTGGGGCAGATGTAGAGGTTCTGCGCCAGCTTCTCGATGGGCGCCAGCAGTTCGGGCGGCACCACCATCCAGCCCAGCCGCCAGCCGGTCATGCCGAAGTATTTGCTGAAGCTGTTGATGCTGATGATCTCAGCGCCCAGGCCGCCTGCCCGGCCGCCGTCCAGCGCCAGCGCGCTGTGACCGTAGGCCTCGTCGTAGCTCAGGCCGAGGTAGATCTCGTCGACGATGGTCACGCCGCCGCGGTCGCGCACCGTTTGCGCAATGGCCGCCATCTCGCTGTGGGCGATAGACGTGCCGGTGGGGTTGCTGGGCGACGCCAGCAGCACGCCGCGCGTGTGCGAATTCCAGTTCGCGGCCACCGAGGCGGCATCCAGCTGAAACCGCGCTGCGGCCGACGCCGGCAGCAGCCGGGCAATGGCGCCCACGGCGGCAACGAAATGGCGGTTGCAAGGGTAGCTGGGGTCGGGCATGAGAATCTCGTCACCCGATTCGATCAATGCCAGGCAGGCCAGTTGCAAAGCAGCCGAGGCGCCGGCCGTGATCACAAT
>JAYSYH010000316.1:0-10009 GCA_043716645.1 Betaproteobacteria bacterium
GGAGGCGCGGCTGCCCGACTACGTGGTGATGATCACCACGCTCGGCGGCATGGCCGTGTTCGGCATCAACGGGTTCATCATCGGCCCGGCCATCGCGGCAATGTTCCTCGCCGTCTGGCACATCGTGGTCGTGGCACCGGCGCCTGACGCCACATAGACTGAGCTTGAGCCCAGGCAGCAAGCTTCAAGCCCTCATTTTCATGCGCGACATGAATCACACAGCAGGCGGCCCCGGCCCGGGCCGTTGGCGGCATCGAACTGCAGCGCCTGCTGACCGGCCGGACGCATGTCGACGAGTTCCGCAAGCGCAGCGGCCTCAGCCTGCCCTACTACGGTGAGTACGACCACTTCGGTGAAGAGGGCCGCTTCCAGGCGTTGAACACCTGCGAACGCCGCTGTGCATCACCGAGACGCGAATAGCCAGCGGCGAAACCTGCTTTGCCGTGCGCGTCGAGGCCGGCGGCGCCAACCAGTACTGGAACGACCAGCCCGGCGACGACTTCCACGGTCTGCTTGCCCGGCGCATCCACATCGTTCTGCCTGGCGCCATCTTGCCCGCATTCGTCACCACGCCCGCGCAAATGCATTAAGGCAAGGCTGAACATGTCCCCCTAATTGCGAGCACCTGGCCTTGGGATGGGATGCAAGGCGCAAGCGACAGCCGCAGCCCAGCAATCTCGGCAAGGGCAGTGATAACCCGGCGCTGCACGCAGTGCCGGCCGAGCGGTCATCGGCCAGCCGCTCTGTTGGCGGTGTCGCAGTGCACCAGTCCGTTGCTGGTGGCTGCGAAGAACGCATCTTGTGCGCGTGCTGCGATCAGGTCGATGATGGCGACGCTGCCGCCGGACCATGCTGGACTTTCACCACCTTGGCCAGACTCAGCGCAGGAGCCGCAGCTGGTGTGCCTCGGAACTGGTTGGCCCGGCGGGCGCACGGTTCATTGCCAGCGCAAAAGCAGCTGGTGTCGAACAAGCCTGCTGAGGCCCGGCGGCGCAGCGGCGCAGCGGCTCAGCAGCTCAGCGCGATCGCGCACCGGCACCGGCACGAGCAGCCCGTTGGCCGCGATGAACGGCAGGCGGAAATGCGCAGCCGTCCAAGCCCGCGCAGTCGTCAATTGCTGGTGAAAAAGGAGGTCACGTTGGCGTCGGTTGACACGGTGCCGACCAAGCGATTGGCGGCCGCTAGATTGTCCTTGCCCCTGGAATCCGTGCCCTATAGCCGAGTCACGAATTGACTTGCTTGGCCTGAGCCGCAAGCCAGTCTTGCTTGAACTGCACAGCGCTGACGTAGGCCAGCGTCGAGTGCAGTCGAGTCTGGTTGTACCAGAGCAGCCAAGCGATAACTTCGTCCTTGGCCTGACGCCGCGTCACGAAGCGTTGACCGTGCAGCCGTTCCACCTTCAACGACCCGAACAGCGTTTCGCTGCAGGCGTTGTCCCAACAGTTGGCGACAAGCGGCACAGCCCCGAGCGGACCACCCGGTACCGCTTGGTGCAGCAACGTGCGCTCAGCCGAACGGCCCTACTTCGCGCCGTCACTTGCCTTGGCGACGAAGCGGGCCAACGCGGCCATCTCGTCGTCGGTCAGCTTGCCTCTGTATGAGGGCATCTGCCCGATGCCGTCGCGCAAGGCCTTGGCTACACGCGCAGCATCGGGCTTCAGTTCGTCGAGTACCGGCCCCACGGCACCCTCGGCACCGGCCGCCTGCAGGGTGTGGCACATCGCGCATGACGGCACCACCCCTTGCATGAACAGCTTCTTGCCCAGGGCGAGCTGCGCTGCGTCGTCGGCCGCCACGGCGGGCTGCAGCGGCCAGGCCAGCGCGGTGACGCACCACAGTGCCGACAGACGCCGCGCACGCGCGGCGAGTTTCCTGGGGATGGCGTTTCGCACGGGGATGTCGCTGCGCATGCTCAGGCCACCGTCACTTTCACGGCATGGCCTGGCGGAAGGCGGCGCGGCGCATGATCTGGAACAGCCAGGCCGGTGCCAATGCCCCATCCCGCAACTGGTCGCGGTGTTTCCAGGCGTTGGCAAAACAGTCCTGCACCACGTCTTCGGCGATGGCGCGCGAGCCGGTCAGCGCCCAGGCGCTGCGCAGCAGGAAGCGGTAGTGGTCACGCACCCAGGCGTTGTAGCGGGACTCGGCAGACTGAAACAGCATGGTGATCAAGAGCGGCCGGCGCTGCGGTTCATTCCACGGCCATCGTCGGTGCTTACCCTGAGCCCGGCAATCAAGGCCCCCGCGTGCCGCCCAGCGAGGGGAATTCGGCCGCCGAGCTCGCGCCGGATTGCTTGCGCAAGGCCGCCAGCCGCCGCGTCATGCTCTCGATCTCGATCGTCTGCCCGGCGATGATCTCTTCGGCCAGCTGCCGCGTGGCGGGGTCGCGGCCGTGCTGCAGCACCAGCCGCGCCATGTCGACGGCGCCGGCGTGGTGCGGAATCATCATCGCCAGGAAGTCGATGTCGGCATGGCCCACATACCCGGGGCCGTGCATGTCTTGCATCATGCGCGACATGGACTCGTCCATCTCGCGCTCGAAGGCGCTGGCTCCCCCGGCGTTCATGCCGTCTGGCCCTTGGCACCCACGCGCACGTAGACGAGGTTGATGCTCTTCTTGTTGCGCAGCGCGCCCGAAGGCAAGGCCAGGTTGCCCAGCGGAATCTGCGCGATGAAGACCGGCTTCAGCGGGTCGCTGACGTCGAAGGCGCTGCAGACCGTCTGGCCTGCGTTGGGCGTGCCGGGCAGTTCGTCCTGTTCGTGGGCCACGTAGAGCAGCGTGTTTTCGGGGTTCGTCCACAGCCCGTGCGATTCGCGGCCGTGGCTGAAGAAGGTGCCCACCACCTTGCGCTGCCCGGCCGGCGCGCTGCGGTCGATGATGGCGATGGGGCTGGACGCCACGCCGCCCGGCCCGCCGTCGTCGATGCGCGCCAGGCTGGCGTAGACCACGTTGCCGCGCGCGTTGCTGACGAACTCGACGTGGTTGGGCCGCGCACCCATGCCCAGCGGCACGCTGTCGATGAGATCGAAGCCGCCCCGCGTCGAGCGGCAAGACAGCGCATCGGCCAGCTTGTGCGAGAACCACAGTTCGGCGCCGTCGGGCGTGGACTTCATGAAGGGCGTGAAGCCGGGCTTGTCCTGCGCGCTGATGTCCAGCGTCGTCACGCGCTCCGGCTGGCTGTGGCCGTCGGCACCCGGGTTGACGCGGAACACATCGACCTGCGACACCTTCTGGCTGGCCACGAAGGCCAGCGTGCCTTCGCGGTTGAACCACACCTGGGCGGGGCCGTTCAGCGTCGGCAGGAACTGGCGGACGGCCGTCGAGCCCGCGTTGTCGGCGCCCTTCAACTGGCGCACGGCGCGGTCCACGTCGAGGATGGCGATGCGGTCTTCACCGCGCAGCGTGACCCACAGCTCCTTGCCGTTGCGCGTGAAGGTGGGCTCGTGCGGTTCGCGGCCGAGCAGCAGGCCGCTGCTCAGGCGTTCGGGGTTGGTCGTCGGCCCGGCGGCCGGGTTGGGCGTGTTGCCGACGACGCGGCGCTGCTCGGCGTCGATCAAATAGATGTTGCTGGAGCCGCGCCCGCTGGTGGCCAGCAGCCGACCATCGGGCGAAGGCACGGCGCCGTGGGCGTCGATGCAGCCGTGGTACAGCGGCTTGTGGATCATCGCCGCGTGCGTCGGCGCCACGCCTGCGGTGACATAGCGGAAAGGCGGCCGCGGGTCTTCGTCGAAGCTGGTCAGGTTGATCGTGCTCTCGACGGTGTTCGTCTTGGGATCGATCACCACCAGGGTGTTGGAGTCTTCGTTGGTGATGAAGACGCGGTCGCGTGGGTCGATGCTAGGGCCGGCTGCGGTGCTGGATCCGGTGCCGGTGCCGGGTGCGGCTGATACCTGGGCTTGCACTGCGGGAAGTGCGCTGGCTGCAGCGGCGGCCAGCGAGTATTTAAGGATGTCGCGACGTTGGGTGCTCATGGGTGCTTTCTGTTTTCAGTGCAAAGGTGGACTTGGGCCCGTGACGCGTGACCTTGCACCCAACAACGGGCGGTGTCGGTGCGTCAGGCGCTCGCAGCAAAGAGCGCGCTGCAGGCCGATTCATTCCATGGCGGTGCAAACCGCCTGCGCCGCGGGACTTGCCGTGGCCTTCAGCGCGGAGCGCCCAGCTGTTGGTAGACCTCGGCCGACACCCGCGCCAGCACGCTGCGGTCGGCATCGGACGACAGCGCGTAGCCGAAGGGCCCGTCGACCCAATAGAACACGTTGACGGCGCCTTCCTGCGCAAAGCGGAACGCGGTGTCGGTGTTCTTAGCACCCGGCTTCGCGGCCCAGCCCGGGCCCGCGGCGCTGCCCACGTCGGCCACGTCGTTGGACACGTACAGCGTCAGCTTGCTGCCGAGTTCATTGCGGTACATGAATTGCGCCACCGGCCCCTGGCCCCCCGGCAGCAGACGCCCGCCTTCCAGCGTGTAGCCCTGCGTCTGCAGGTGCGGCGGTTTCATGGGCGCGCCCATGCGCTTGGACAGCCAGGCCACCAACTGGTCCTCGTGCGCGGCGTCCACTTCGACAGGCCGGCGCACGTCGGGGCTGTAGACCGCATGCGCGATGGCAGCACGCTGCGCAAAGCCGGTGGCAGACACCAGGGTCAAACCACCCGGGGCCGGTGGCGCAGCCGCCATGCGGGCCGTCTCGTCACCCCCGAAACCGGGCCCGACGCCGCGCAGCCCCCAGCCCGTGGCGCCGCTGATGAGGGCGATGGCCAGCCCGGCGGCCAGGCGCTGCAGGTACCAAGGCGTCGGCGAGACGGCGAGACGGCGCGCCGACTTCATCAGGCGCTGCGGCGGCTGTTCGTCCAGCACGGGGTCGAACAAGGCGTGCAGTTCGCGCTTCTGCGTGCGGTAGGCCTCCACGCGCTGCGCGTCGTCGGGTCGGGCAGCCAGGTAGGCGGCGATCTCGGTCTCGCGTTCTGCGGGCAGATGGCCGTCGACGAATGCATGCAGGTCGGCCTCGGTGACCGGGGGTGTGGGCGGTGGGGGACGGTCGGTGTTCATGGGGTGCTTCGTGGTGCGGTCATTTGACGACCTTCAGCCTTACGGGCTCGGCACGGCCTTCCATCAGGCCGCGCAGGCGATCACGGCCACGCGACAAGCGCGACATCACCGTGCCGATGGGGATGCCCAGCGCCTGCGCCACGTCGGCGTAGGCCATGTCTTCCAGCGCCACCAGCAGCAGCACTTCCTTCTGCTCGACGGGCAGCAGGTCCAGCGCGGCCTGCAAGTCCAGCACCGCCAGGCGGTCACCCTGGGTGGGCATCACCGGCACCTCGGGCGTGTCGTCGTCCATGGTCACGGTGTGCAGCCTGGGCCGGCGCACGCCGTCGGCGTGCAGGTTGTGCATGATGCTGAAGAGCCAAGCGCGTATGTCGGCCACGCCGCCCCACAGGCCCGACTTGGCCCAGGCCCGCTCCAGCGTGTCTTGCACCAGGTCGTCGGCATCGTCACGGTTGTTCACCAGCGCCCGCGAATAGCGGCGCAGGCGCGGCACCCAGCTCAGCAGGCTTGCGTCGTCTTGCATCGGCGGGGCGCGGCCTGCGGGGCTGGATGTGGATCGTCAACAGGCGTCATTCCTTGATGATGTGCCAGACGTCCTTGAAGTTGTCGCCGGCGCGGTCGCCGGGCTTCTGGTCGGCCTGGTAGGTGTAGACCGGCTTGCCCTTGTAGGCCCACTGGCGCGCGCCGTCGTCGCGCACGACGATCGTGTACGCCCCGGCGGGCTGGTCGCTGGCGGCGGCCATTGCCGGCGGCCACAGCGCGGCGCAGCCGCCGTTGCAAGTGCTCTTGCCGCTGCCGGCCATGTCCTTGTCGAAGGTGTAGAGCGTCATGCCCTTGGCGTCGACCAGCGCGCCGTTGGCGAGCTTGGCGGGCGCTTCGGCGGCCATGGCGCTGGTGAGCGGTGCCGCGAAGGAAGCCGCGGCGATCAGCAGCGCGGCCAGAGTCGGAAGGTGCTTCATGGGGATGTCCTATGGGGTCTGGTGGAGAGTGGCCGCGATGATGGCCATTCAGTTAGCCGATCAGTAGGCCGCAGCTACCGCCAGCTTGGGGTCGATCTGCCAAGTTTCGCTGACGATCTTGCCTTCACGGTAGGTCAGCACGTAACGCACCTTGATGGGCATCTTGCCTTCGAACACAACGTTGGCCGACACCGTGGCGCCCTTGGGGTTGGCCGACTCTTCGATCGAGGCGATGTTGAGCTTCAGCGGACCGACGGCCTTGCCGAACTTTTCCCAGGTGTTGCGGATGGCGTCGGTGGTGGCGTAGGTGCCGTCCAGCGGACCGCCAACCCAGTTCAGCTGGGCCTGGTCGGCGTAGGCACGCATGACGATCTGGGTGTCGCCCGAGGCGATGGCCTGGAAGTGCGTGCGGGCATCGTCGGAAGGGGCGGCGAATGCGCTGCCAGCGGCGAGCGTTAGGGCAGTGGCGAGCGTTAGGGCAGTGGCGGCGAAGGCGAAGGTCTTGACCATGATGGGCTCCGTTGAAGGCTTGGTGTGAAGTGAGGCTTGGTCGGTGGTGGATGAAGGGTCCGTGAGGTCCCGACACCAGGGCAGACGGAGCCCGCGTACGGTCTATTCCGGTCGACGCAAAAAAAGCCTTCGCCGCCACAGCCAGCCCGAGGTGCGGCACGCCGCCCGCGAGTAATTGGCGGCCACTGGAATAAAGCACCGCGTGGCAGCGTCTCACCGCCTGCGCAAGCTTTGAAAGTGCTCGGCCTTGCGCCATGGCTGGGGCGCCCATGTCGATGCGCTCCACACCCTCTACCCAGCACTTCCAATGACACGAACCCCGACCCTCCTGCTGCTGGCCAGCCTGATCGCTGCCGCAACCGCGACGCAGGCACAAAGCATCACCGACCCCGTCGGTGACTTTCTGCCCTGCTACACCGGCCCTCAGAACGGCGATGTGGACGTGGCCAGCGCCTTCGCCGGCTACAACCCGGCGACCGACACCTTCAGCTTTTCCGGCACCTTTGCCGGCGCCATCGGCACCACGGCGGGTGCCTTCTACGTGTGAGGCCTGGACCGCGGTGTCGGCACCGAACGCTTCGTGACCGGCAGCCCGTCGGTTGGCCAGGGCGTGAAGTTCGATGCCGCAGTGTTCCTGCGGCCCGACGGCACAGCCCGCGTGATCACCTTCGCGGGCGCGGTGGGCACGGGCGTTGAATTCGCGGCCGGTACCGCCATGATCTCCGGCAACACGATTTCCGGTTCGATCTCGGGCGCGCTGCTGCCCAGCACCGGGTTTGCCAAGACGGCCTACACCTAGAACCTGTGGTCGCGCATCGGCACGACCAACAACACCATCTCGGACTTCGCGCCCGACGCCATGAACGTCACCGTGGCAGCGGGGCCGGAACCCGCGACCTACGCCTTGATGGGCCTGGGTCTGGCGGGTATCGGCTTCCTCCGTCGCCGTCAGACACAGCCGCCACAGGCCGCTTGAGGGTGAATGGCTGCGCGCCTCAGGGCGCCAGCCGCAGACCATCCTGTGCGAACACCACCACACCGTTGTAGTTGGCGGCAATGGACGCCTTGACGGCTTCGCACTGCGCGTCGAGTGCGGGTGATCAGTGGCTCAGCAGCAACTGGCCGGCGTGCACCGCATCGGCCACTTCGCCGATGGCCTTGGGTGGTGTGTGCAGGGAGTACAGCACCTCGGGCGAGCCGGGCGGGTCGAGCACCACGCTGTTGAAGACCAGCAGGCTCGTGCCCTGCGCGATGCGCCGCAGGCCGGGCAGGCCGCTGGCATCGATGTCGCCGCTGAAGGTGATGCTCTTGTCGGCGTGCTCGATGCGGTAGACGACGGCCGGCGCATCGCGGTGGTGGCCGGCCACGGCGCTGATGCGCAGGCCGCCTTCGTCGAACAGGGTGCGCACCTCGGGCAGGGCCGCCGCCGTGGCGGGTGCGTCGATGTCGGTCACATGAAAACGCAGCGGCGCCGAGAAGTCCTTCAGGTAGCCGAAGGCGCCCTGCTTGCCGAACAAGAGGTCGATGAAGCGGCTGGTGGCCGGGAAGTCGGCGTCGTCGGCATCGGCGGCCCATCGTGCGAGCGATCGGCCGGCAGCCCCATCGGGCGCCGGATGGCGCCCCGGTCCACTACGAGCGTCACCGCCCGGAACAGACCACGCTGTACCGCCTGGTGCAGCCAGCACGCCGCGACCCTCATCGAGCAGGCTAAGGCCGAGGCTGGCGCCGACCTGCCGCAGTTCGTGAGGGACGAGCTCGACGCCTTCCTGGAGTGCGGCATCCTCGCCCACGGCTTCTTGCGCCTGCGCTGCGGCGACTGCGGCCACGACAAGCTGGTCGCCTTCAGCTGCAGGCGGCGCGGCGCCGACGACCGCCAGGCGCTGGAACAGTTGTGCCGCTACATCACCCGCCCAGCTTTGGCCAACGAACGCGTACAAACCAACGCCGCCGGGCAAGTCGCACTGAAGCTGAAGACCCATCATTGCCGCGATCTTGGAAGCGCCGGTGATCGAGAAAATCCTTACCTCGGCCAGCCGGGCCACGTCGATGGAGGTTACTTGGTGACGGGTCGGGCTGTGGGTCGCAGTGCGGGTTGCGGTAGGGGTCACGGTAGGCGTCGCGATAGGGGCCAAGGGCGTGGCGGAATGCGGGGGCCGGCCGTCATGCCGCCGTCCAGCCGCCGTCGACCATCAGGGCCGACCCCGTCACCAGCGCGGCGGCGTCACCGGCCAAAAACAGCACCGCGCCCATCACGTCTTCGACCCGGCCGACGCGGCCCAGCGCAATCTTGCCCAGCACCTGATCGCGGAAGGCCGGCGCGGCCAGCCAGTCGTGCGTCAAGGGCGTGTCGATGAAAGTGGGGCACACCGTGTTGACGCGGATGCCGTGCGGCCCCAGCTCCAGCGCCAGCGCCTTGCTCATGCCTTCCAGCGCGTGCTTGGTGGTGCAATAAATGCTGCGGTTGAGGCCGCCCACATGCCCCATCTGCGACGACATCTGCACGATGCTGCCCGGCAGGCCGGCCGCCTTCAACCCGCTGGCGACGGCGCGGGCCACGAAGAACGCCGCCTTCACGTTCAGTGCCAGCAGCGCATCGACATCGTCAACGCTCACCTCGTCGAAAGGCTTGGGCCGGTTGGTGCCGGCGTTGTTCACCAAGACCTGAAAAGGGCCGTGTTCGGCCACGGCACTGGCGACGGCGGCGCTGTCGGTCACGTCCAGCACGAGGGCGTGGGCACGGTCGCCGCGCTCGCGCAGCGCGGCAGCCGCGGCCTGCACTTCACCCGCGCTGCGTGCGGCCAGCCAGACCTCGGCGCCGGCTTCGGCCAGCGCCGCAGCACACGCCAGGCCCAACCCGCGCCCGGCACCGGTGACCAGCGCGCGGCGGCCGTCCAGGCGCAGGCTGGGGGTGCGGGGCAGGGCCGCAGTCATTGCCAATGCAGGTCAGCCTTCTGCGGGAACCGGCTGGTACCACGGCAGATCAGGCTGCTGGCCGTAGCGGCGCACGCGCAGGTTGGCCTGCTCGCCGTGGCCGGCGAAGTTCTCCATGTGGCACAGCCGCGAACACACCGCGCCGATGGCCGCGCTGGCCTCGTCGGTCAGCACGCGCTGGTAGGTGCAGGTCTTCAGGAACTTGCCCACCCACAGGCCGCCGGTGTAGCGCGCGTTCTTGTTGGTGGGCAGGGTGTGGTTGGTGCCGATGCACTTGTCGCCGAAGCTCACGTTGGTGCGCGGGCCCAGGAACAGCGCGCCGTAGTTCGTCATGCGCTGCAAGAACCAGTCGGGGTCACGCGTCATGACCTGCACGTGTTCGCTGGCAATGCGCTCGGCCTCGGCCAGCATCTCTTCATCGCTGTCGCAGACGATGACCTCGCCGTGCTCTGCCCAGGCCAGGCGCGCAATGCCGGCGGTGGGCAGGATGCCCAATTGGCGTTCTACCTCGGCCATCGTGTCGCGCGCCAGACGCTCGCTGGTGGTCAGCAGCACGGCGGGCGA
>JAYSYH010000317.1:0-29610 GCA_043716645.1 Betaproteobacteria bacterium
TTCGATGTCGATGAGTATTGCCTCAGCGAAGGCTGGGTCAAGGTGCCTGCCGGCAAGGCCATGGACCGGCGCGGCCGGCCGCTGACCGTCAAGCTCAAAGGCAAGGTGGAAGCGTTCTACCTTTAAGGCTTCACCCGATGGCGCAGCTTGCCCGGCCCGCTTGCAAACGTTCGTAGAGTTGCGCGTATTGCCGAGCCGGACCGTGCCATGACAATTTCTGGCTCATCGCGGCGTGGACCATGCCGGCCCACGCCAAGGGCTGCGCTTTCATAGCGATGGCACGGCGCACGCAAGCTTCCAGCGCGGCCGGCGTGGCCGAGTCGAAACTGAATCCGGTGGCTGTGCCGTCGGCCAACTCGGCGGGCGTGGCATCGACCACCGTATCGGCCAGGCCGCCCACGTGCCGCACGATGGGCAGCGTGCCGTAACGCAGGCCGTACATCTGCGTTAAGCCGCAGGGTTCGAAGCGCGAAGGCACGGCGATGGCGTCAGCTCCCGCAATCAGCCGGTGGGCACGTGCTTCGTCGTAGCCGATGTGCACGTGCACGCGTCCCGGGTGCGCTTGTTGTGCGATGCGGAAGGCGGCCTCCAGCGCCGCGTCGCCGGTGCCCTGCAAGGCCAGTTGCAAGCCGGCTGTCAGCAGGTCGTCCAGACAGGCCAGCAGCAGGTCCAAACCTTTCTGTGGCGTGAGCCGGCTGACCAACGTCAGCAGAAGCGATTCGTCTTCGATGTCCAGCCCGAGTTCAGCCTGCAGCGCGTGACGGCAGGCCCGCTTGCCGGCCATCCGTGCAGCGTCATAGCACCTGGCGATGGCCGAGTCGGTGGCCGGGTTCCAGATGACGTCGTCGATGCCGTTCAGGATGCCGCTGACCTCACCACCGCGGTTGCGGATGGCGCCGTCCAGGCCACAGCCGAATTCGTGGGTGGCGATTTCGCGGGCATAGGTCGGGCTGACCGTGCTGACGTGGTTCGCAAACTGCAACCCGGCTTTCATGAAGCTGAGCTGGCCGTGGTACTCGAGCCCTGCAGGCGACATCAGCCTCGAAGAAATGCCAAGCAGCGGCCAGTCGTGCATCGAGAACAGTCCCTGGAAGGCCAGGTTGTGCACGGTGAACACTGTGGCAGCACGGGTGGGCGTGTGTTCGGCAATGTACGCGCAAGCCATGGCCGCGTGCCAGTCGTGCGCGTGGACGATGTCAGGTGCCCATTGCGGGTCGGCGTCTTCGGCAGCCAGATGGGCAGCGATCCAGCCCAGCAGCGCGAACCGCTGCATATTGTCGGGCCACTCCTCGCCCTGGTTGTTCTGGTAGGGGCTACCGCCGCGGCGGTACAAGTAAGGCGCGTCGATCAAGTAGATCGGCAGCTTGGTGCCGGGCATGCGGCCCAGCAGCAGGCGCACGCGTAGCGCGCCAAAGCACGACCCGATGTCGATCACCGTGCGCGCGCCTTGCACCGCTTCCAACAAGGCCGGCAGGCCGGGCAGCAGCAGGCGCACGTCGGCGCCCTGCTCGGCCTGGGCCGCTGGCAAGGCGGCCAGCACGTCGGCCAGGCCGCCGGTTTTGACCAGCGGGAAAACCTCTGCGGCCACATGCAAAACCTTCATCCGTTGCGCTCCGTTCAGGCGCCTTGCTGCAGCTTGCGCAGCATCTCGCGGGTGACCAGCGTGATGCCCGATTCAGTGCGGTAGAAGTGGCTGGCATCAGCAACCGGGTCTTCGCCGATCACCAGGTGGTCGGGAATGATGCAGTCGCGGTCGACCACCACCCGCGTCAGGCGGACGTGCCGACCCACCTGCACGCCCGGCAGCAGCACGCTCCAGCTGACCGTCGAATAGGAATGCACGCGCACTTCCGAAAACAACACGGTGCGAAAGACCGCGCCGCTGACGATGCAACCGCCCGACACCAGCGACTCGATGGCCGCGCCGCGCCGGTCGGGCTGGTTGTGCACGAACTTGGCCGGCGGCAGTTGCTGCTGGTAGGTCCAGATCGGCCAGTTGGTGTCGTACAGGTTCAGCAGCGGGTCGGTGGCCGTGAGATCGATATTCGCGTCCCAGTAGGCGTCGATGGTGCCCACGTCGCGCCAGTAGGGCGGCAGGCCGGGTTTGCCGCCGACACAGCTCAACTCGAAGGGGTGGGCCACGGCCAGACCGGCCTTGACGATCTTCGGGATGATGTCCTTGCCGAAGTCGTGGCTGGAATTCGGGTCGAGCATGTCGCGTTCCAGCTCGCGGTACAGGAAGCGCGCGTTGAAGATGTAGATGCCCATGCTGGCCAGCGTGCGGCCCGGCTTGCCCGGGATGGTGGGCGGCACAGGCGGCTTTTCGACGAAATCGACGATGCGGCGTTCGCCGTCGATAGCCATCACGCCAAAGGCCTTGGCCTCTTCGCTGTCGACCTCGATGCAGCCGACCGTGCATTCGCTGCCGAACTGGCGGTGCAGCGCCACGTGGTCGGCCAACATCAACGCGTAGTTCTGCTTATAGATGTGGTCGCCAGCCAGCACCACCACGTAGTCGGCGCGGTAGGCGGCCAGGATGTCCTGGTTTTGGTACACGGCGTCAGCGGTGCCGCGGTACCAGCTTTCTTCATCCACCCGCTGCTGCGCAGGCAGCAGGTCGACAAACTCGTTCATCTCGGTTTTCAAAAACGCCCAGCCGCGCTGCAGGTGACGCAGCAGACTGTGGCTCTTGTACTGGGTGATCACGCCAATGCGGCGGATACCCGAATTCATGCAGTTCGACAGCGCGAAATCGACGATGCGGAACTTCCCGCCGAAATACACCGCGGGCTTGGCCCGTGTGTCGGTCAAGTTCTTCAGACGGCTGCCCCGTCCGCCGGCCAGCACCAGCGCCACAGCTCGCCGCGGAAGGTCCAGGCCTTGGGCCACATCGATCGACTTCATGTGCAATCCTCACCTGATTCAAGCAACAAAATTACAGACTTATTGCCGCACCGCAACCATTAACCCAACACATTCGCGGGAAACGATACATCACAAATCACTTGCAACGTCGTCGGCAAGATACTGATTTCAACAGATCAACCGGCTCGTCATGAACAGTTCCACGTGGATCAATCTTCTTACGCATCCGAATCTGTGTAGCGAAACTACATTTCCAGAGCCGTCAGTGCCATTGACGTTGCGACTGCGGTTCAGGGACACTCGAGGCAACATGCACGCGCTTTCCACGCGCTGTCCAGGCACTTTGCGTGCGCCGCCGCATTCACCCAGTCGCCGACCCACGCCGACGTCTCAAGCTACCAGACCATGCCACACAACACCCTCAACGCAACCCGTCGGGACACCAGCGCCGCACCCACCGCCGACGCGGTGAACCAGCACCTGCTGAACACCGTGGGCGTCGCACCGAGCACCGCAACAGTCACCGAGACGATGTTGGCCGTCTCGCAAGTTGCGCGCGAGCAGTTGTCCCGACGCTGGGTGGCCTGCGATACCGCCGATCGCCTGGCCAAAGCGCGACGGGTGAACTACCTGTCGATGGAGTTTCTCATCGGCCGCACGCTGTCCAACGCGCTGGCCGCGCTGGATTTGAAAGGCGAGATGGGCACGGCCGCCCGCGAACACGCCAACAGCCTGGAAGACCTGGCCGCCACCGAACCCGATGCGGCTTTGGGCAACGGGGGCCTGGGCCGGCTGGCTGCGTGCTTTCTGGACAGCATGGCCACGCTGGAGTTACCCAGCTTCGGCTACGGCATCCGCTACGAATTCGGCATGTTCAAGCAAAGCATCTACGGCGGGCGGCAGATCGAAGCTCCCGACCCGTGGCTGGAAGACGGCACGCCGTGGGAATTCCCGCGCACGGGCGTGCATTACACAGTGCGGTTCGGCGGCTGGGTGGAACCGGCGACCGATCCCAACTCGACCTTGCAAAACCGACCGACCTGGCGCCACTCGGGCGAGGTCACCGCCAAGGCCTACGACATGGTCATTCCCGGCCACGGCACCGATCGAGTCAGCACCCTGCGCCTGTGGAAGGCCGTCGCGCCCAGCCAGATCGACCTGCACGCCTTCAACACCGGCGACTACGCCCGCGCCGCCGAATTCAAGAACCAGTACGAGAACATCAGCTGGGTGCTGTACCCCAACGACAGCACGCCGGCCGGCCGTGAACTGCGCCTGCGGCAGGAGTACTTCTTCACCAGCGCCAGCATCCAGGACATCCTGGCCCGCCACCAGGGCGAGCACGGCAATTTGACGAACTTGGCGGACAAGGTGGCCATCCACCTGAACGACACCCACCCAGCCATCGGCGTGGCCGAATTGATGCGGCTGCTGGTCGACGAGAACGGCTTCGACTGGCTGGCTGCCTGGGCAGTGACGAAGAAAGTGTTCAGCTACACCAACCACACGCTGATGCCGGAAGCGCTGGAAACCTGGCCGGTGGCGCTGATGCAGCAGGTGCTGCCGCGGCCCCTGGAAATCATCTTCCGCATCAATGCCGAATTCCTGGCCGAGGCCGCAGCCCACCGCCCGGGCGACCACGATTTCCTGCGCCGTTTGTCGCTGATCGACGAATCAGGCGAACGCCGCGTGCGCATGGCACACCTGTCCATCGTCGGCAGCCACAAGATCAACGGCGTGTCGGCGCTGCACGCCGAACTGCTGGTCAAAACCATCTTCAGCGACTTCGCCAGCATCTGGCCCGCGCGCTTCACCAACATGACCAACGGCGTGACCCCGCGCCGCTGGCTGGCCCAAGCCAACCCTGGGCTGAGCTCCTTGATCGACAGCACGATCGGTGAAGGCGCGGGCGGCGGCTGGCGGCTGGATCTCGACCAACTGAAGCGCCTGGCGCCCCATGCCGAACGCGAGGACTTCCGCAACGCCTTCATGGCCGTCAAGCAGGCCAACAAGGCGCGGCTGGCGGCGCACATCCTGGCCAGTACCGGCATCACGGTGGACCCGACCAGCCTGTTCGACGTGCAAGTCAAGCGCATCCACGAATACAAGCGGCAGTTGCTGAACGTGCTGCACGTGGTGGTGCGCTACCAGGCGATGCTGGCCGACCCGGGCGGCCCGCACAGCACAGGCTGGGTGCCGCGCACCGTGATCTTCGCCGGCAAGGCGGCGAGCAGCTACACCGCCGCCAAGAACGTCATCCGCTTGATCCACGACATTGGCGCCGTGGTCAACAACGACCCGCGCATCGCCGGCAAGTTGAAGCTGGTGTTCATCCCGAACTACGGGGTGTCGGTCGCCGAAGTCATCATGCCGGGCGCCGATTTGTCAGAGCAGATTTCCACCGCCGGTACCGAGGCTTCGGGCACCGGCAACATGAAACTGGCACTGAACGGCGCGCTGACCATCGGCACCGATGACGGCGCCAACATCGAGATCCGCGAACAGGTTGGCGACGACAACATCTTCATCTTCGGCCTGTCCACCGCCGAGGTCGGGGTCAGCCGCGCCGCCGGCTACCAGCCGCTGCGCCTGTACGAGGCCAACGACTGCATCAAGGCCGTGCTGGACGCCATCGGCAGCGGCCAGTTTTGCCCCGACGAACCGGGCCGCTACCGCGCTCTGGTCGACGCGCTGCTGTGGGGCGGCGACCACTACATGCTGCTGGCCGATTTCGACAGCTACTGCGCGGCGCAGGCCCGCGTCGACGCGCTCTACCGCGACCCGGCGGCCTGGGCGAAGAAGGCGATTGCGAACGTGGCGGGCATGGGTTTCTTCTCGTCCGACCGCACCATCGCCGAGTACGCGCGTGAGGTGTGGAGCCTGAAAGCCAAGGACTGATGCCGACTTCAGCCCACCCCGCCGGCGCGTTGAACGACGGCGAAATGAGCGCGTTGCTGCAGGCCCGCCACGGCGACCCTTTCGCGGCGTTGGGCCCGCACACGGCCGCCGGTGGCTCGCGCTGGGTGCGCGCGCTGCTGCCCGGCGCGCAGTCGGTCCAGGTGGTGGCTGGCGCCCGCGCCTGGCCGCTGGCGCAGCGCCATGTGGACGGCTTCTTCGAAGCCCCTGTTGGCGCCTACGGGCTGTACCAGTTGCGCGTGCGCTGGCCCGACGGCAGCGAGGCGCTGATCGACGACCCCTACCGCTTCGGCAGCGTGCTGGGCGAAATGGACGTGTGGCTGCTGGGCGAAGGCTCGCACCTGCGGCCCTACGAGATCCTGGGCGCCACGCCACGCGAACTCGAAGGGGTGGCCGGCTCGGCTTTCGCCGTGTGGGCGCCCAACGCCAGCCGCGTCAGCGTGGTCGGCGATTTCAATTTCTGGGACGGCCGCCGCCACCCGATGCGGCTGCGCCGCGAGTGCGGTGTGTGGGAGCTTTTTCTGCCCGGCGTGGCCGCCGGTGCGCGCTACAAATTCGAGCTGCTGGACAGCGCGGGACAGTTGCTGCCGCAAAAGGCCGACCCCTATGCCCGCCAGGCTGAACTGCGCCCCGCTACCGCCAGCGTTGTGGCCGAGATGCCGCCGGTGGTGCCACCCGCATCAGAACGCCAGCGGGCCAACGCGCTGGACGCGCCGATCAGCATCTACGAGGTGCACCTGGCCAGCTGGAAGCGCAAGGACGGCAACCAGTGGCTGAACTGGGACGAACTGGCCGACGAACTTCTGCCCTACGCGCAGGACATGGGCTTCACGCACCTGGAGCTGATGCCGATCAGCGAGTACCCCTTCGACGGTTCCTGGGGCTACCAGACGCTGGGCTTGTACGCGCCCACCGCGCGCCACCAGGTGCCAGCCGACGCGGCATCGCCAACTTCCTCGTACGGCAGCGGCGCCGGATTCAGCCGCTTCATGGTCCGCGCCCACGCCGCCGGCATTGGCGTGCTGCTGGACTGGGTGCCGGCCCACTTCCCCACCGACGCCCACGGCCTGGCGCGCTTCGACGGCACGCATCTGTACGAATACGCCGACCCGCGCGAAGGTTTCCACAACGACTGGAACACGCTGATCTATAACTTCGGCCGCACGGAAGTCCGCAACTTCCTGGTCGGCAACGCGCTGTACTGGCTGGAGCGCTACGGCGTGGACGGCCTGCGCGTCGATGCCGTCGCTTCGATGCTCTACCGCGACTACAGCCGCAAGGCCGGTGAGTGGATTCCCAACGCCCACGGCGGCCGCGAGAACCTGGAGGCCATCGCTTTCCTGAAACGCACCAACGAAGTCATCGGCAGCGAACGCCCGCAGGCCATCACGCTGGCTGAGGAAAGCACCGCCTTCCCCGGCGTCAGCCGCCCGACCTACGCCGGTGGCCTGGGCTTCCACTTCAAGTGGAACATGGGCTGGATGCACGACACGCTGCAGTACATCGCCCGCGACCCCATCCACCGGCCGCATCACCACGGTGAGCTCACGTTCGGGATGGTCTACGCCTACACCGAGAACTTCGTGCTCCCGATCAGCCACGACGAGGTGGTGCACGGCAAGGGCAGCATGCTGGCCAAGATGCCCGGCGACCGCTGGCAGCAGTTCGCCAACCTGCGCGCTTATTACGGATTCATGTGGGGCCACCCCGGCAAGAAACTGCTTTTCATGGGCTGCGAGTTCGGGCAAGACCGCGAGTGGAACCACGAGCACAGCCTGGACTGGCATCTGCTGCACAACCCCGCCGACACGCGCCACGCCGGCTTGCAGCGTTGGGTGCGCGACCTGAACCAACTCTACAAGGCCAGCCCAGCGCTTTACGGCGTCGACTTCAGCGGCGACGGTTTCGAATGGATAGACCACGACGACGCGCGCCGTAGCCTGCTGAGCTTTGTGCGCAAGTCGAGCGACGGCGCGCTGATGCTGGTGGTGTGCAACTTCGCGCCCACCGTGCACCACGGCCTGCGTCTGGGCGTGCCGGCGGGCGGCCGCTGGCGCGAATGCCTGAACAGCGACTCGGCTTTCTATGGCGGCGGGAATGTCGGCACGCCGCTGGGTGAAGCGCGCAGCGTGGCCATCGGCAGCCACGGCCGCGAGCAGTCCATCGTCATCACGCTGCCACCTCTGGCCACGGTGTTTTTCGAATGGACCGCCTGACCGCCACGCCGACCGCGATGGCGTCTGGCAACCGCCCTTGTCTGCAAGCCGGCCAGCCTTGGCCGATGGGTGCCACGCACGACGGCAGCGGCGTCAACTTCGCGGTGTTCTCGGCGCATGCCACGCAGGTGGATCTGTGCCTGTACGACGAAACCGGCCGTGTCGAGGTGGCCCGCGTGCCGCTGCCCGCGCAAACCGGTGACGTCTGGCATGGCCGCCTGCCCTGCGCTGCGCCGGGGCTGCTCTACGGCTTGCGCGCCCACGGCTCCTGGCGGCCTGACCGCGGCCACCGCTTCAACCCGAACAAGCTGCTGCTGGACCCGTGGGCGCGGGAAATCGTCGGCCAGATCGATCTGCGCGGCCCGCATTGCCCGCACTACGGCGGCGACCGCGACCACCCGAACCACCTGGACCCGCGCGACAACGGCCGCGACGCCTACAAGGCCCGGGTGGTGGCCGACCAGCACGACTGGCAAGGCGACCGCCCGCCGGGCACGCTGCTGGCCGACAGCGTGATCTACGAAGCCCATGTGCGCGGCACGACGAAGCTGATGCCCGGCGTGCCCGAGGCCCAGCGCGGCAGCTACGCCGGCCTGGCCAGTGACGCGGCCATCGCGCATTTTCAGCGCTTGGGCATCACGGCCATCAGCCTGCTGCCGGTGCAGCAGATCCAGGACGAGCCGCGGCTGTCCGAGATGGGTCTGACGAACTACTGGGGGTACAACACGCTGGGTTATTTCTGCCCCGACCCGCGCTATGCCTCGACAGCCGCCCCGCGCACCGAATTTCGCGAGATGGTTCGCCGTCTGCATGCGGCGGGCATCGAGGTGCTGCTCGACGTCGTCTACAACCACACCCCCGAAGGCGACGAACGCGGCCCGACGCTGAGCTGGCGCGGCCTGGACAACCGCAGCTGGTACCGGTTGACGGAAGGGCAACAGCAGCAGCACGAGAACTGGAGCGGCTGCGGCAATACGGTCGATATCCGCCACCCGCGCGTGCTGCAGATGGTGATGGACAGCCTGCGGTATTGGGTCGAAGACATGCACGTCGACGGCTTCCGCTTCGACCTGGCGCCGATCCTGGGCCGTGGCAACACGGGTTTCGAGCGCGACGGCCCCTTTTTCAAGGCCGTGCTGCAAGACCCGGTGCTGCAGCGCGTGAAACTGATCGCCGAACCCTGGGATATCGGACCGGGCGGCTACCAGGTCGGCCAGTTCCCGCGCGGCTGGCTGGAATGGAACGACCGCTTTCGCGACACCACACGCGCGTTCTGGCTGGGCGGCGACTGCACGCGCGGCGAGCTTGCGCTGCGCTTGGCCGGCAGCAGCGACTTGTTCCAGGCGCGCCGCCGTTCACCGCTGGACAGCGTGAACTACATCGTCAGCCACGACGGCTTCACGCTGGCCGACCTGGTCAGCCACGACCTGCGCCACAACGAAGCCAACGGCGAGAACAACCGCGACGGCCACGGCCACAACCTCAGCTGGAACTGCGGCTGGGAAGGTCCAACGCAAGACCCCGAAGTGGTGCGCCGCCGCGCCCGTTTGCAGCGCGCACTGCTGGCCACCCTGCTGCTGGCGCAGGGCACGCCAATGCTGGCGGCCGGGGATGAACTCGGCCACACGCAGGGCGGCAACAACAACCCTTACTGCCAGGACAACGCCATCACCTGGATCGATTGGGCGCGCGCCGACCAGGGCCTGATCGATTACACCGCCCACCTGCTGGCGCTGCGCAAACGCCTCTTGCCGCTGGCCGGCCGCTGGTACACCGGGCTGCAAGACGCCCGTGGCCTGCACGACCTGACCTGGCTGCGCCGCAAGGGCGCAGCGATGACGGCTGCGGACTGGGACAACCGCATGTCGCGCATCGTGGGTGCGTGGATAGGCCAACCCGGGCGCGGTGACCATGCCTTGCTGATGTTGTTCAATGCCCGTGACGTGGACGCCAGCTTCCAGCTGCCGCCCGGAGAATGGGTGGCCGAACTGGACAGCAGCGCCACCGACGGCCGCAGCAGCTGGGTGCGTGAAGCGCGCACCGAAACCATCCTGCCGGCGCGCACCGTGGTGCTGCTGCGCGACGGCAGCGACGGCAGCGGCGGCTGAAATGGCGCCACCCGCCGACCCCACCCCCGACACCGACCCCCCTGCCGATCCCCCTGCCTACCAGGACCATCCCCATGCGATTCCCCCGCGCCAGCGGCGTGCTGCTGCACCCCACCTCCCTGCCCGGCCCGCACGGCTCGGGTGACCTGGGCCGTGAGGCTCATCACTACGTCGACTGGCTGGTCGGTGCCGGGCAGAAGCTGTGGCAGATTCTGCCGCTGGCTGGCATCGGCCCGGGCAACTCGCCCTACATGAGCAACTCGGCCTTCGCCGGCAACGTGTTGCTGGTGGATTTGTTCGAGTTGCAGACCCAGGGCTGGCTGAGCGCGGCCGATGTGGCGCCAGTGCCCGGCCTGGAAGCCGAAAAGGTCAACTTCGCAGCCGTCTACCCCTACCGCATGGACCGGCTGGCCCGCGCCGCGTGGGCTTTCGCCAGCGCCGGCACCGCCGCCCAGCGCGCCGAGTACGCAGCCTTCCTGGCCGCCCACCGCAACTGGCTGGACGACTACGCCCTGTTCATGTCGATCTGCGAATCCTGCGGCTGGCAGGACTGGTGCACCTGGGACGCCGGGCTGGCGCAGCGTAACCCGCAGGCGCTGGCCGCGGCTCGCGTGCAGCATGCCGGGCGCATCGCCTTCTGGCAGTTCGGCCAGTGGTGCTTCTTCCGCCAGTGGGCCGTACTGAAGGCCTACGCCAACGGCCAGGGCGTGCAGATCATCGGCGACACGCCAATCTTCATCGCCTACCTCAGCGCCGAGGTCTGGGCCAACCCGCACTTGTTTGAGCTGGACGAGACCGGCCGCGCCACCGTCGTGGCCGGCGTACCGCCCGACGGCTTCGCTGCGGCCGGACAGCGCTGGGGCAACCCGCTGTATCGCTGGGCCGAGCACGCGAAAGACGGCTACGCCTGGTGGGTGGAACGCATTCGCCGCACTTTGGAGTTGGTCGACATCGTGCGCATCGACCACTTCCGCGGCTTCGCCGGCTACTACGAGATCAAGGCCACCCACCCCACTGCCGAGCACGGCCGCTGGCTGCCGGGGCCGGGCGCCGCTTTGTTTGACGCCATCACCCAGGCACTGGGCCCGATGCCCATCATTGCCGAAGACCTGGGCCTGATCACACCCGATGTGGACGCCCTGCGCCGGCAGTTCGGCTACCCCGGCATGCGCATCCTGCAGTTCGCTTTCGGCGGCGACGCCAGCAACGGTTTCCTGCCGCACAACCACGAGACCGATACCGTGGTCTACACCGGCACCCACGACAACGACACCACCGCTGGCTGGTGGGCCACGGCCAGCGACCGGGAACGCCACCACGCCCGCGGCTACCTGGCTACCGACGGCCACGACATGCCATGGGCGCTGATCCGCGCGGCCATGGCCAGCGTGGGCGACACCGCCGTGCACCCGATGCAGGACGTGCTGGCGTTGCCAGCTGAGAGCCGCATGAATTGGCCGGGCCAGGAATCGGGTTGGTGGGTCTGGCGCTTCCAGTGGCCGCAGGTGCAGCCCTGGCACGGCGGGCGGCTGCTGGAGTTGTCGCGCTTGTACGGCCGGGCTGCGGGGCCGCTGTGACGCCGCGTCACCGACGCCGAAGATCCTTGTCAGGCGCGGCGGCGTGCACGCACGATCAACGCCAGCACACCAGCGGCCATCAAGGCCCAGCTTGAAGGCTCTGGAATCGGCGCTACCGCTGCGTTCATCGTGTAGCTGGTGCTGATGGTCACGCTCTGGCCGGCAGACAGCGTGGGGCTCCACTGAAAAGCCACCGCGCCGTCGGTCGAAGCCCAATCGGCCACAACCGTGCCTGCTGGCGTCGCCAGGTTGCCCGACCCCGTGCCTGATGCGCTGCCCAGTTTCGTGCGCAAAGCACTGCCGGTGTTGAACTCGTAGCGCTGCGCACCGGTGCCGATGAATTCGGCGTAATTGCCGCTGGTGATGTCGAAGGCCCGACCCGAGATGCCGGTGGCCGAAGTGGCGTCGACGATGCGATAGATATCGTTCGCGGCATTGCCGACAGCCGTGCCGATAACATCGAAATCGAGGTCGTGGAACAGGTTGAAGTTGATCGCCGTGGCGTTACCAGCGTTGGCGGTGAAACGCAGCACGGAATCGACTCGTGCGGAGCCAGGCTGCGTGCTGAGCAGCGTCGGTGCAATCTCGGTCAGCGTGATGGTCAACACGGCGTCCCAGCGGGCAAAGCCGGCAACCCCCGCTCCAGCGGCGCCCCAGGTCATGGTGGCCACGTTGCCGCTGTAGCCCTGGCCCGGGGTGTCCAGGGTGCTGAATGGACGGGTGGACGTGGCGACGCCCTGGTTGTAGGCCCAGCCGTAGCGGAACAGCTGGTCGGTGCCGAATGCACTGGTGCTGCCGAAGAAGAGGTTGGCGTTGCCGCTGCCGGTACTGAACGGCGTTCCCACGAACTGCAAGGAGGTGGTGCCGCTGGTGATGGTGCCCTGTGCCAGAACAGCCGAAGCCGAAGCCATCAAAGCGGCTGCAGTGAAAAACGATCGCAATGTGGTCATGTAAAACCTCTTGAGGACATAACTCTTGAAGTCTTCTCCATCCACAAGCCACAGCAACCCCCCGGTTCGGGCGGCGGGGTGACTACCGACTGCCGTTTAGCGCCGCGCGGGCGGCAGGTCGGTGCAACTGCCATGAGCCACTTCGGCGGCCATGCCGATGCTTTCGCCCAGCGTGGGATGCGGGTGGATGGTCTTGCCGATGTCCACCGCGTCGGCGCCCATCTCGATGGCCAGCGCCACCTCGCCGATCATGTCGCCGGCATGCGTGCCGACGATGCCGCCGCCCAGGATGCGGCCATGACCGTGGGCTTGCGGCGAGTCGTCAAACAGCAGCTTGGTGAAACCTTCGTCACGGCCATTGGCAATGGCGCGGCCGGATGCCGTCCACGGGAACAGCCCCTTCTTGACCGGGATGCCCTGGGCCCTGGCCTCGTCCTCGGTCAGGCCGACCCAGGCCACTTCGGGGTCGGTGTAGGCCACGCTGGGGATCACGCGAGCATCGAACTGCGCCTTGCTCAAGGCGGAGTCGCCGTTCAGGGTACCCGCGGCCACCTCAGCGGCCACGTGGCCCTCGTGCACCGCCTTGTGCGCCAGCATCGGCTGGCCGACGATGTCGCCAATGGCGAAGATGTGCGGCACGTTGCTGCGCATCTGCACATCCACCGCGATGAAGCCGCGGTCGCTGACGACCACGCCGGCCTTGTCGGCGCCGATCTTCCTGCCATTCGGCGCGCGGCCCACCGCCTGCAGCACCAAGTCGTACATGCCTTCGCTGCGGCTGCCATCCAGGCCTTCAAACATCACACGAATACCGTCGGCCGTGGCTTCGGCGCCCACGGTCCTGGTCTTCAGCATCAGCTTGTCGAAGCGGTGCGCATTGAACTTCTGCCAGACCTTGACCAGGTCGCGGTCGGCGCCCTGCATCAGGCCATCGAGCATTTCCACCACGTCCAGCCGAGCCCCCAGTGCGCTGTAGACCGTGGCCATTTCCAGACCGATGATGCCGCCGCCGATGACCAG
Source organism: Betaproteobacteria bacterium (assembly GCA_043716645.1). Lineage (GTDB taxonomy): Bacteria > Pseudomonadota > Gammaproteobacteria > Burkholderiales > Burkholderiaceae_C > Rubrivivax. The sequence continues at coordinate 13,653 of JAYSYH010000317.1, forward strand.
CATGCGCTCTGGCTTGTGGCGCAGTTCCAGCGCGCCGGTGCTGGTGACGATACGCGGGTCGTCCCGAAGTTGTGGAGTCTGCAAAAACGGCAGCTTCACGGCTTCTGAACCGGCCGCGATGATGGCGTTCTTGAATTGGATCGTTTGAACCTTGCCGTCCTCGCCGGTGACCTTCAGGTGGAAAGGATCGACGAATTCGCCGCTGCCCGTCACCACCGTCACCTTGCGCATCTTGGCCATTGCAGCCAGGCCGCCGGTGAGCTTGCCCACCACCTTGTTCTTGTGCGCCAACAGCTTGCCCAGGTCGAGCTTGGGCTTGTCGAAAGTGACGCCCAGGTCGGCGAAGTGCGTGACCTCGTCCATCACAGACGCCACATGCAACAGGGCCTTGCTGGGGATGCAGCCTACGTTCAGGCAGACGCCGCCCAGTACCGGATAGCGCTCGACGATGACCGTTTTCATGCCCAGATCGGCAGCGCGGAACGCGGCCGAATAGCCGCCGGGGCCGGCACCCAGTACCAGCATGTCGCATTCGAGGTCGGCACCACCCGCATAGCTGACGGCGGGCGGTGCCGCAGGCGCAACGATTCCAGTGCCCGCGCTTTCCAGCGCCAGCACCACCGACCCCATCGCCACCTTGTCGCCGATCTTGACCTTCAAGGACTGGACGACGCCGCCCGCCGACGAAGGAATTTCCATCGAGGCCTTGTCGCTTTCAACAGTGATCAGGCTCTGTTCGGGCTTGACGGTGTCGCCCACTGCCACCAGCAATTCGATGACGGTGACCTCGACGAAGTCGCCGATGTCAGGCACCAGGATGTCGATCAGAGCCATACGGTTTCCTTCAGTCTTTTTTCTTGAACTTGAATGTCTGCACGCGCGCCGGGCCAGCCGAACTGGTGTCGAACTCGCAGCCGGCCAGCACGCCGACCTCGGCAATTTCGGCAGCGCTGCGAGCCTTCTCAAAGACCGCGTGCATCGCACCCAGCGCAAACCGCCGGCCGGAACCGATGGCCCAGAAGCGTTCGAACTCGAACACCTCGCGGTAGCTTTCGACGCCGAAGATGCCCTGCGCGTTGGCGATCAGGATCGAGTACTGGCTGCTCTCGTAGGGGTCGCTGTCGTGCTCTTTCGTGTTCATGAAAAAGCGGTCCTTCAGCTTGGGGTGCAGTTGCAAGAAGGTGTCGAACAGGCCGTCACGGCTGTCGAGCTTGCGCTCTTCGGCCGTCAAAGCCGACAGCGCCTGGCGCAACACCGGCATGTGCGCGGTGCTGCCCACCGCGCCGACCCACGAGTCGCCGATGGCGAACATCTTGTCGTTGGCCTCGTAGCCCGGCGGCAGGCGCATCTCGCCGAAGGTGATCAGCGAGTCCGATGCGATGGCCAGCATGTTGCCCTTGCGGGCGACGACGATGGTGCTCAAAGCAGGACCCGTCGGAAGTCACCCAGCAGTTGCGCAAACGTAGCGGCAAACCGCGCACCCGAAGCGCCGTCGATGACGCGGTGGTCGTACGACAGCGACAGCGGCAGCATCAAACGCGGCTGAAACGCGTGGCCGTCCCACACCGGCTTCATCGCGCTCTTCGACAAGCCCAGGATGGCCACTTCGGGTGCGTTGACGATGGGTGTGAAAGCTGTGCCGCCGATGCCGCCCAGGCTGCTGATGCTGAAGGTGCCGCCGGTCATGTCAGCCGGCCCCAGCTTGCCGTCGCGCGCCTTCTTCGACAGCTCGGCCATCTCTTGCGCAATCTGGGCGATGCCTTTGGCGTCGGCATTCTTCAGCACCGGCACCACCAGGCCATTCGGCGTGTCGGCCGCGAAACCGATGTTGAAGTACTTCTTGTAGACCAGCTGGGCTTGGTCACCTACACCGTCCAGGCTGGCGTTGAAGGTCGGGTGCTTGCGCAGCGCGGCCACGGCGGCCTTGATCACGAACGCCAGCATCGTGAACTTGATGCCTGCCTTCTCGTGTTCCTTGTTCATCTGTATCCGGAAAGCCTCCAGTTCGGTGATGTCGGCCTCATCGTTGTGCGTGACGTGCGGAATCATTACCCAGTTGCGGTGCAGGTTGGCGCCGCTGATTTTCTGGATGCGGGTCAACGGCATGCGCTCGACGGCGCCAAACTTGGCGAAGTCCACCACCGGCCAGGGCAGCAGGCCGGGGATGGCGCCGCCCGTCGCCGCCGGTGCGGCTGCAGGGGTCTTGATCTTCTGCGCTTCGGTGCGGGTGTCGCCGACCATCACGCCCTTGACGAAGCCCTGCACGTCGGTCTGCGTGATGCGGCCTTTGGGACCGCTGCCCTGCACTTCGGCCAGCGGCACGCCCAGTTCACGCGCCAAGCGGCGGATGGACGGCGAGGCATGCGGCAGCGCGCCCTTGGCGGCGGTCGGTTCGTGCGCGGGCAGCGCAGCAGGCGCGGCAGCAGCAGCACCGGGCGCGGGTGCGGGCGCGGGTGCGGGTACGGCTGTGACAGGCGCGGCTGTGACAGGCGCGGCAGCAGCAGCCGGCGCCGCCGACGCAGCCGCACCGGCACTCAGCAGCGTCACCACGGGCGTGCCCTTCCTGACCTTGTCGCCCACCTTCACCAGCAGGCTCTGCACGACGCCGGCGTTCGACGACGGGATCTCCATCGACGCCTTGTCACTTTCCACCGTGATCAGACTTTGCTCGACCTTGACGCTGTCGCCCGGCTTGACGAAGACCTCGATGATGGTGACCTCGTCGAAGTCGCCGATGTCGGGCACCAGCACTTCGATGGCCGCCGACGCCGTCGCCCCTGCGGGCGCCGCAGCAGCCACTGGGGCGGCCGCGACAACAGGTGCCGGTGCGGCAGCTGTTGCGGCAAATGGCGCAGGAGGCGCAGCGGCCGCAGCGTCCACCGCCGATGCCGCAGCCACCGCCCCCGCCCCGGCCTCCGCCACCGCCGCTTCCAGAACCAACACCAGCGAGCCTTCACCCACCTTGTCACCGAGCTTGACTTTCAGCTCTTTCACCACGCCAGCATGCGACGACGGAATCTCCATCGACGCCTTGTCCGACTCCACGGTCAGCAGGCTCTGATCCACCGCGACGGTATCGCCCGGTTTCACCAGCAGCTCGATGATCTCCACTTCCTTGAAGTCACCGATGTCCGGCACTTTCACTTCGATCAACGCCATGTCGTGTCTCCGTCTTTTTTATGCGTACAACGGGTTGATCTTGTCGGCCTGGATGCCGTATTTCGCGATCGCCTCGGCCACCCTTACCAGCGGCACGCTGCCCTCATCGGCCAGCGCCTTCAAAGCGGCAACGACGATGTAGTGACGGTTGATTTCGAAGTGCTCGCGCAGCTTGGTGCGGAAGTCGCTGCGGCCGAAACCGTCAGTGCCCAGCACCTTGTAGGCGCGGCCCTTCGGCATGTAGGCGCGGATCTGATCGGCGTAGTTTTTCATGTAGTCGGTCGAAGCGACCACCGGCCCGGCGTGCGGGGTCAATTGCTGCGTGACGAAAGGCACCACCGGTTCGGCCAGCGGGTGCAGCAGGTTGGTCCGCTCGCAGGCCTGGCCGTCGCGCGCCAGTTCGTTGAAGCTGGGGCAACTCCAGACATGGGCCGCTACGCCCCATTCGGTTTCCAGCAGCAATTTGGCAGCCTGGCTTTCGCGCAAAATGGAGCCGCTGCCCAGCAGGTTGACGCTGGGCGCTGACCCGGAGGGGCCCTTCGGCAGCCCGTTGGCACCTTCTTCGAGCAGGTACATGCCCTTCAAGATCTGCTCTTCGGTGCCTGCCTTCAGGCCCGGCATCGGGTAGTTTTCGTTCAGCAGCGTCAGGTAGAAGTAGACGTTGTCCTGCTTCTCGACCATGCGCTTCAGGCCGTGGTGGAGGATGACGCCGACTTCGTGGGCGAAGGTCGGGTCGTAGCTGATGCAGTTCGGAATGGTGCTGGCCAGGATGTGGCTGTGGCCGTCTTCGTGCTGCAGGCCCTCTCCATTCAAGGTGGTGCGGCCGCTGGTGCCGCCCAGCAGGAAGCCGCGCGCCTGCATGTCGCCGGCGGCCCAGGCCAGGTCGCCGATGCGCTGGAAGCCGAACATCGAGTAGTAAATGTAGAACGGCACCATGATGCGGTTGTTCGTCGAATACGACGTGGCCGCAGCGATCCAGCTGCTCATGCCGCCGGCCTCGTTGATACCTTCCTGCAGGATCTGGCCGTCCACCTGTTCCTTGTAATACATGACCTGGTCCTTATCGACAGGCGTGTACTTTTGGCCCTCGGGGTTGTAGATGCCGATCTGGCGGAACAGGCCTTCCATGCCGAAGGTGCGCGCCTCGTCGACCAGGATGGGCACCACGCGCGGGCCGAGTGCCTTGTCGCGCAGTAGCTGCGTCAGGAACCGAACATAAGCCTGGGTGGTGCTGATCTCCCGGCCAGCGGCTGTCGGTTCCAGCACGCTCCTGAAGGTTTCGATCGGCGGCACCGTGAAACTCTCATCGGCCTTCACGCGGCGCTTGGGCAGATAGCCGCCTAAAGCGCGGCGGCGCTCGTGCAGATACTGCATTTCCGGCGTGTCGTCGCTGGGCTTGTAGAACGGGATGTCGGCCAGCTGGCTGTCGGGAATGGGGATGTTGAAGCGATCGCGCATGAAGCGCACGTCGTCGTCCGTCAGCTTCTTGGCTTGGTGGGCGGTGTTCTTGCCTTCACCGGCGCTGCCCATGCCCCAGCCCTTGACCGTCTTCACCAGCAGCACCGTGGGCTGGCCCTGCTGGTTGTTGTTCGCGGCGTGGAAGGCGGCATAGACCTTTTGCGCGTCGTGCCCGCCGCGGCGCAGGTTCCAGATTTCCTTGTCGGTCATCTTGGCCACCATCTCCAGCGTGCGCGGGTCGCGGCCGAAGAAGTGCTTGCGCACGAAAGCGCCGTCGTTGGCCTTGAAGGCTTGGTAGTCGCCGTCCAGGCAGTCGAGCATGAGCTTGCGCAGCGCGCCATCCTTGTCACGCGCCAGCAGCGGATCCCATTCGTTGCCCCAGATCAGCTTGATGACGTTCCAACCGGCGCCACGGAACTCGCCTTCCAGCTCTTGGATGATCTTGCCGTTGCCACGAACAGGTCCGTCCAGACGCTGGAGGTTGCAGTTGACGACCAGCACCAGGTTGTCGAGCTTCTCGCGCGCCGCCAGACCGATGGCACCCAGGCTCTCGGGCTCGTCCATTTCACCGTCACCGCAGAAGACCCAGACCTTGCGATTGGCTGTGTCGGCAATGCCGCGGGCGTGCAGGTATTTCAGAAAGCGCGCCTGGTAGATGGCCATGTGCGGGCCCAGGCCCATCGACACGGTGGGGAACTGCCAAAAGTCGGGCATCAACTTGGGATGCGGGTAGCTGGGCAAGCCCTTGCCGCCGACTTCCTGACGGAAGTTCAGCATCTGTTCTTCGGTAATGCGGCCTTCCATGAAGGCCCGCGCGTAGATACCGGGGCTGCTGTGGCCCTGGATGTAGAGCAGGTCGCCGCCGTGCTCATTTCCAGCTTCAGCACTTTCGGCGTGCCAAAAATGGTTGAAGCCGGCCGCGAACATGTGGGCCAGACTGGCGAAACTGCTGATGTGGCCACCCAGGTCGCCGCCATCTGCTGGATGCAAACGATTGGCCTTGACCACCAGCGCCATGGCGTTCCAGCGCATGTAGGCGCGCAGCCTTCCCTCGAGTTCCAGGTTGCCCGGGCTGCGCTCTTCCTGCGTTGGCTCGATGGTGTTGACATAGCCGGTGTTGGCGGAAAACGGCATGTCGATGCTGTTCTCGCGCGCGTGCTCTAGAAGCTTTTCCAACAGGAAGTGGGCGCGGTCCGCGCCTTCGGCGCCAATGACGCCGGACAGGGCGTCCAGCCATTCACGGGTCTCTTGTGCGTCGCTGTCGATGCTGCTGTCGATGTCGCTGTCGATAGAGGCGTTGGGGGCGTTGGGGGCGTTTGATGAGGATTCCGGCATGGCGGACATTTTTTTGTCTCCGTTCGAGGGATGCTTTTAAATGCCAAAAGAGTTTGGCACAGAACCGCTGAATTTCAAATAGTGCCGCTCGATCTCACAATGTGATATCCGCTGGCGTGATGACGTTCAACCCAGATAATGTGCGCCATGTCCGACCCTCAGCACATGCCCGAGCAGGCCAACGCCCCAGGGGAACCTGATCGCCCGGCCCTGCCAGTGGGCAAGCGCATGTTCGGCCACTGGTGGCGCAGTCAGTCGCCTGCCCGGCAAGATCGCTTTGCCACGCTGGGCCCCTTGCTCTCGGTGCTGCTCTTTTTGGCGGCGATCATTTCGGCCTTCTGGTACCTGCGTAACGAGGAAATCGAGCGCGAAGCCGAATCGGTCAAGCGAGACACCGAGATCACGCAGCAGCAGATGGGGCTGCGGCTGATCCAGAACCAGGAAAGCCTGATGCGCATGGCACGCGAGATGGTGGCCCGCGACCGCGACCCCGACGAGTTCGTCGGCCAGGCCACTGCCTTTGCGCGTGAGCGGCCGGAAATCACGCACCTGACCTGGTTGGACGCCCGACGCAAACTGCGCGCCACCCACCTGACGATGCTCTACCAGGTCAACAGCACCACCGGGCAACCCGAGCCCGCGTTACCCGTGGACGGTGTTCCCAGCGAATCTGAAACCGCTTTCAAGGCGGCGCGCGAGAGCCGTTCGCCGGTGTATTCACGCGCTTTCACCGACAGCATGGGCGGCCCCGTGTTTCAGCTGCACATCCCGCTGGTCGAGCGCAACGCATTTGCAGGCGCGCTGGTGGTGGAGTATTCGGTCGTCGGCCTGGTGCGCCATTTCATCCCCAGCGACGTGGCCCAGCGCCACGTGATCTCGGTGGTCAACGAACAGCAGGCGGTGCTGGCATCCACCGTCACGGGCATGCCCGGCCAGGGCGGCAAGCGGGCACCGATTTACAGCGACGCACCGCTGACCCCGCTGCTCAACGGCTTGGTGCTGCGCGGCCAGGGCTGGCGGACCAGCATCGGACTGGTCAACAACACCCTGTTCTGGATGGTGGTGGCGCTCAGCGTGCTGACGGTGTGGATGCTGCTGGGTACCTGGCGCCACATGCGCCGGCGCAGCCAGATCCAGGGCGCGCTGGTGCAGGAAACCAACTTCCGCCGGGCCATGGAAAACAGCATGCCCACCGGCATGCGCGCGATGGACCTGGAAGGCCGCGTCACCTACGTCAACGCGGCCTTCTGCTCGATGACTGGCTTTTCAACGGTGGAACTGGTGGGCCTGCTGCCGCCCTACCCCTACTGGCCGCCCGACCGCATCGAGGAAAACGGCCGTCTCTTGCAGCAAGAACTGCAGGGTCGCAGCCCGAGCAACGGCATCGAGGTGAAAGTCATGCGCAAGGGCGGTGGCCTTTTCGACGCGCGCATGTACATCAGCCCGCTGATCGACCCGAAGGGCCAGCAGACGGGCTGGATGACGTCTATCACCAACATCACCGAAGCCAAGCGCATCCGCGACCAGCTCAGCGCCAGTCACGAACGTTTCACGACCGTGCTGGAAGGCCTGGATGCCAGCGTGTCGGTGCTGTCGGTGCAGCAGGGCGAACTGCTGTTCGCCAACCGCAGCTACCGGCTGTGGTTCGGCGGCGACGCGCGCGGCCACCAGCAGATGGCCGGCGGCGCGGTCGGCGTCACCGCCTACAGCGCAGACGACGGCGACGAGATCGACGGCTTGTCGGGCCTGCCGACACAAGCGCTGACCGAAGCTGGCACCAGCCCTCGCGAGGTGTATGTCGAAGCGCTGCAGAAGTGGTTCGATGTGCGGGCGCGCTACCTGCAGTGGACCGACGGCCGCTTGGCGCAAATGTTGATCGCAACCGACATCACCGCCCGCCTGCGCGCCGAGGAACAAAGCGCGGCGCAGGCCGAAAAGGCACAGGTGACCAGCCGATTGGTGACGATGGGCGAGATGGCGTCTTCCGTCGCCCACGAATTGAACCAGCCACTGACGGCCATCGCCAACTACTGCAGCGGCATGGTGTCGCGCGTCAAGGCCGACACCATCCGCCCCGACGACCTGATCGCCGCGCTGCAGAAGACCGCGCGCCAGGCCGAGCGAGCCGGTCAGATCATCCACCGCATCCGCGCCTTCGTGAAGCGCAGCGAACCCCAGCGCCAGCCCTCGGACGCACGGCAGATCGTCGAGGACGCGGTGGAGCTGGCCGGCATCGAACTGCGCCGCCGCAACGTGGCCGTGCACAGTTATGTGGCACAGCGGCTGCCGGAAATCATGGTCGACCCGATCTTGATCGAGCAGGTGGTGCTGAACCTGCTGAAGAACGCTGCTGAAGCGATCGACAGCGGACAGATGCCGCCGCAACGCCGCCACATCGAGCTGCGCGTGGTGCCGCGCCACACGCCGGAAGAAGGCGGCGTCATCGAATTCAACGTCACCGATATGGGTCCGGGCATTCGGGACGAAGTGCTGGGTCGACTGTACGAAGCGTTCTTCTCAACCAAGCCCGAAGGCCTGGGTATCGGCTTGAGTTTGTGCCGCTCGATTGTCGAGTCGCACAGGGGGCGGATGCGGGCGCAGAACCTCTACAATGGATCGCAGATCGTCGGGTGCCGGTTTGCCTTCACCGTGCCAGTTGAATTGAGCCCACGCACCGACGCCATCGCGGCCCCGCTCGAGGGCGTAACCTCCACGAACACCTAGGGCGTACACCGCCCCATCTGCCGCATGAGCTTGATCCCCAAGAAAGGCACGGTTTACGTTGTCGATGACGACGAGGCCGTTCGCGATTCACTGCAGTGGTTGCTGGAAGGCAAGGACTACCGCGTCAAGTGCTTCGATTCTTCCGAGTCTTTTCTGGCTCGATTCGACCCGCGGGAGGTGGCCTGCCTGATCGCCGATATCCGCATGGACGGCATGAGCGGCCTGGAACTGCAAGACCGTTTGATGGAGCGCAAGAGCCCGCTGCCCATCGTCTTCATCACCGGCCACGGCGACGTGCCGATGGCCGTGACGACGATGAAGAAGGGCGCGATGGACTTCATCGAAAAGCCGTTCAAGGAAGAAGAGCTGCTGGGGCTGGTCGAACGCATGCTGGACAGCGCGCGAAGTGCTTTCAGCCAGCACCAGGAACAAGCCAGCCGCGATGCGCTGCTCAGCCGCCTGACGACGCGGGAAGCGCAGGTGCTGGAGCGCATCGTCGCCGGCCGCCTGAACAAGCAGATCGCCGACGACCTGGGCATCAGCATCAAGACGGTGGAGGCGCACCGCGCCAACATCATGGAGAAACTGAATGCCAACACCGTTGCCGACCTGCTGAAGATCGCGCTGGGCGCACAGACGAAAGCCTGAGGCGCTGGAGGGCAAACACGCGCCAACTGACAAGGCCGCTGACTTTTGCAGGTCGGCGGCTTTTGTCGTTTTAAGGACAGAGAACGATGACCTCTCAACTGTTGGACGGCGTCGCGCTGTCCAAGCAAATCAGGGCCGATGTGGGCGTACGCGCGGCGGCGCTCACGGCTCGCGGCTGTCGGCCCGGGCTGGCGGTGATATTGGTTGGTAACGACCCGGCCAGCGCGGTCTATGTGCGCAACAAGGTAAAGGCTTGCCAGGAACACGGCCTGCATTCGGTGCTGGAGCAGTACGAAGCCACGCTGCCCGAAGCCGATCTGCTGGCCCGTGTGGCGGCGCTGAATGCCGACCCGTCCATCCACGGCATCCTGGTGCAGATGCCGTTGCCCCGCCACATCGACCCGCAGAAAGTCATCTCGGCCATCGCCGTTCACAAGGACGTCGACGGCTTCTCGGTGCATTCGGCCGGCGCGCTGATGGCCGGCCTGCCCGGCCTGCGCCCGGCCACGCCTTACGGCTGCATGAAGCTGATCGAGAGCACCGGCGTGGCATTGAAGGGCAAGCATGCTGTGGTCATCGGCCGCAGCAATACCGTGGGCAAGCCGATGGCGCTGCTGCTGCTGCAGGCCAACGCGACCGTGACCCTGTGCCACAGCGCTACACCCGACCTCGCGCTGCACACGCGCCAGGCCGACGTGGTGGTGGCCGCCGTGGGCCGCCGCAACACCCTGACGGCCGACATGGTGCAGCCCGGCGCCATCGTCATCGACGTGGGCATGAACCGCAACGAGGCCGGCAAACTGTGTGGCGACGTGGACTTCGCCGGCGTCAGTCAAGTCGCCGGCTGGGTCACGCCGGTGCCTGGCGGCGTAGGGCCGATGACCATCACCATGTTGCTCGTCAACACGCTGCAGGCGACCGAAGCTTCGGCAATGGCAGGCTTGTGAACCCGCTGCTGCAAGACAGCGGTGCGCCCGATTTCGCGGCCGTCCGGCCTGAGCACATCACGCCGGCCGTCGATGCGCTGTTGGCCGACGCCGAAGCGGCGCTGGAGCGGGCCGTCAGCGACGCGGTGCCAGCCGACTACAACGCGCTTTCGCTGGCGCTGGACGTGCCCGTCGAGCGGCTGATGCGCGTCTGGGGTCACGTCAGCCATTTGCAGGGCGTGGCCGACACGCCCGCGCTGCGCGCCGCACATGCCGCCAACCTGCCGCGCATTATCGATTTCAGCACCCGCTTGGGCGCCGACGCGCGGCTGTACGCCAAGTACAAGGCCATCGCTGCCAGTGCAGGTGCACCGCAACTGGCTCCCGCGCAGCGCAAGGCCCTGAGCGATGCGTTGCGCGATTTCGTTCTGGGCGGCGCCGAATTGCAAGGCGCGGCCCGTGAACGCCACGCTGCCATCCAGGACCGCATGGCTGCACTGTCGCAGCAGTACGGCGACCATGTGCTGGACGCGACCGACGCCTGGAGCCTGCTGGTGGACGAAGACCGTATGGCCGGTGTGCCGACCGATGTGCAACAGGCCGCCCGCGCCGCTGCCCAGGCCGAGGGCCAGCCCGGCTACAGGCTGAGCCTGCAAGCCCCTTGCTGGCTGCCGCTGATGCAGTTCGCCAGTGACCGCGCTCTTCGCGAAACCATTTACCGCGCCGACGCCACCCGCGCCAGCGAATTCGGCCCGGCCGCCCTGGACAACGGCCCGCTGATGCGAGAACTGCTGGAACTGCGTGCGGAAGTCGCCACGCTGCTGCGCTATGACAGCCATGCCGAACTGGCGCTGGTGGCCAGGATGGCACGCAGCCCCGACGAGGTGCTGGACTTCGTGCGCGACCTGGCGAGGCGCGCCCGCCCCCACGCCGACCGCGAATGGGTCGCGTTGTGCGCCTACGCGGCCGACACCCTGAAGCTGCCCGACTTGCAAGCCTGGGACCGCCCCTATGCCGCCGAACAACTGAAGCAGTCGCGCTACGCCTTCAGCAGCCAGGAGGTGAAGCAGTACTTCACCGAACCGCGTGTGCTGCAGGGCCTGTTCCAGTTGATCGAAACCTTGTTCGGCGTGGCGGTACGTGAAGAAGCAGCGCCGGTGTGGCATGACAGCGTGCGCTGCTACGGCGTCTGGCGGCCGCAAAGCGCAGCCGGTGACGCGGGCGCCGAGCGCGTGGCCGGCTTCTACCTCGACCTGCACGCCCGCGCGGGTAAGCAGTCGGGCGCCTGGATGGACGACTGCAGGGGTCGCTGGCGGCGCCCCAGCGGCGAATTGCAGTTGCCCGTTGCTCACCTGGTCTGCAACTTCGCGCCACCGATCGGCGACCAGCCTGCGATGCTGACCCACAGCGACTTGGTCACCCTCTTCCACGAATTCGGCCACGGCTTGCACCACATGCTGACGCAGGTGGACGAACTGGCGGTGTCGGGTATCGCTGGCGTGGAAGGCGACGCCATCGAACTGCCCAGCCAGTTCATGGAGAACTTTTGCTGGGAATGGGAGGTGCTGCAGCGCTTGACCTGCCATGTCGAGACTGGCGAGCCACTGCCCCGCGCCCTGTTCGACCGCATGGTGGCGGCGCGGCATTTCCAGAGCGGCCTGAAGCTGCTGCGGCAGTGCGAGTTCGCGCTGTTCGACATGCGGCTGCACGCCGAAAGCGAAACGGCAGCCCGCGTGCAGGCCATCTCTGACGCCGTCAACGCCGAGATCCAGCCGATGCCCGCCCCCGATTTCCTGCGCTATGCCAATACTTTCGGCCACCTTTTCGACGGCGGCTACGCAGCCGGTTACTACGGTTACGCCTGGGCCCAGGTGCTCAGCGCCGACGCCTACGGCGCCTTTGAAGAAAACGGTGTTTTCGACGCCGACACTGGGGCACGCTTTCGCCAGGAGGTGCTGGCCGTGGGTGGCAGCCGGCCGGCCCTGGAGAGCTTTCGCGCCTTCCGCGGCCGCGACCCGAGTCTGGATGCGTTGTTGCGCCACCAAGGCTTGGCTTGAGCCCGCTCGTTGGGTCGGCTAGATTCGTACTTTCTTCCTTTGCTCCTTTCCTCCTTTCATCCCGCCGTTCCCACCAACGCCCCAACGCAACGCCATGAAGCCGAACCCACTGTCAGCCTGCACAACCCTGTGCCACGCGCTGCTGCTCACCGTCGGCTGCGCCACCTCGGCGCTGGGCCAGTACAAAGTGGTGGCTGCCGACGGCAGCGTCACTTACACCGATCGACCGCGCTCCGAGGCCAACGCTCGCGTCACTGCGCTGGGCCGCGGTGGCACGCCACAACCCGTCGAGCAGGCGTTGCCGGCCGAGTTGCGCCAGGTGGCGCAGCGCTTTCCCGTCACGCTGTTCACAGGCACGGAATGCGTGCCTTGCGACAACGGACGGCGCTTGCTGCAGCAGCGCGGCATCCCGTTCACGGAGCGCCGTGTCAGCAGCGAAGACGACGCGATGGCGCTGGAGCGGGCGGTGGGCGGACGCACCGTGCCGGCACTGACCATCGGCGCGCAGCCGTTGCGCGGTCTGTCGGAAACCGACTGGACAGCCTACCTCGACGCGGCGGGCTATCCGCGGGTCTCGAAGCTGCCCGCCGGCTGGCAGCCCGTGCCGGCGCAACCGTTGACCGACAAGGTAGCAGCGGCCAAACCGGCTGCGCCCACGCCACGCGCTGAAGCGCCACCCGAAGACAACAAGCCGACCAACGGCGTGCGCTTCTAGGGCTGCGCGCGCCACCAGGGTTTAACCGGCCGGCGACAGCTTGCGCGCCGCCCACGACCCGGCGCCCACTGCGCCGCCCACCACCCAGAACAGCGCCGCCGCGCCCACCAGCGTGCCGGTGGCGCCGAAGAGCAGCGGCATCAGGGTGCTCGACAGGTTCATCGCCATCGAGCGGAAGGCCAGTGATTCGCCGTGCCGGTTGTCTGGCGTCAGGTGGTGCAGCATGGCCATCACCATCGGCGCCACGCAGCCCAGCGTGATGCCCAGCAGCACCGCCAGGCTGCCCATCACCCAGGCGTTGGGGGCCAACGGGTAGGCGATGAAGACGATGCCCGTGCCGGCCATCGCCAGGCGCACCACGGCGACTTCGCTGAGCCGGTGGGCCAGCCACGGTATCAACAGCCGGACCGCAGTGACCGACAGCGTGAAACTGCCAAGGATCAGCCCGATGGTGCCGGCACTGAAGCCGCGCTCATGGCCGAGCACCGGCACCGCGAAGGTGTGCACGTCCCAGCACATCGACAGCAGCCAGTTGACCACCAGCAGGCGGCCCAGACCCGGTGCCTGCAGCAGCGTCCATGCGCTGCGCCCGGGCACGCGGGGTGCCGCGCCGGCAACCTGCAAACGCGGCACGAAGCGCGCCGACAAGAAGGTGGCCATCGGCATCAACAGCAGCAACATGAAAGCCGCGCGAAAGCCATAACCGTCGATCATCAAACCGGTGGCCACCGGCCCGATGACGTTGGAGAACGACGGCGCCACGCCCAGCCAGCTGAAGATGCGAACACGCGCGGTGCCGTCGCGTGCGGCCACCCCGGCCGTGCGCTGGATGGTCAGCATGCCGATGTTGGTGCCCGCGCCGGTGGCCGATGCCGCTGCGCACAGCAGCGCCAGGTGGGCGGCGCCTGCCACGAGAGTGGACGCGATGGCCAGCAGGCAACCGGTCAGCGTCAACACCACCGCCAGGTATACCGGCCGGTGATAGCCCAGGCGGTCGGCCAGCCGGCCCGCCGGCAGGGCCAGCAACACCGGCGCAGCGGCGAACAGCGCCAGCACCAGGCCCACGGTCCAGGCGCTGTGCCCTTCGCGCAGCAGCTGCAACGGCGCGGCCAGACGCAGGCCGGCCATCGCCGAATGCATGCCCAGCTGACCGGCGATCAGGGCCAGCAAGACGCGGCCGGTGCCTGCGGTGTGGCCCGGCGCAGCCCCCGGCAGGGGCGACTCAGGCGCAGGCTCAAACATCGGCATCGTCGTCGAGCAGCGGCTGGTTCAGCCCCGGCAGCAGTTGTGCGGCGCGCTCGTCGGGCATCGATTCAACCTTGCGCAACTGACGCTCCATCGCCCGCGTGCGGACGAAGGCCTGGTCGATGGTGGTGCCCGCTTCGTCCAGCTTCTTGCGCGTCTTGACCAGCACATCGCCAAACTTCCCAAACTCGGTCTTGACCGCGCCCAGCACTTCCCAGACCTCGGCGGAGCGCTTTTCCAGCACCAGCGTGCGAAAACCCATCTGCAGGCTGTTCAGCAGGGCCAGCAGCGTGGTCGGGCCGGCCAGCATGACCTTGTATTCACGTTGCAGCGCTTCGGCCAGGCCGGGCCGGCGTAGGGCTTCGGCGTACAGGCCCTCGGTGGGCACGAAGAGGATCGCAAAGTCCGTCGTGTGCGGCGGCGAGACGTACTTCTCGCGGATGCTGCGGGCCTCCAGCTTCAGCCGCGTTTCGATGGCCCTGCCGGCGGCTTCCATGGCCGGGGCGTCAGCGCGCTCCGAAGCGTCGAGCAGGCGTTCGTAGTCTTCGCGCGGGAACTTGGCGTCGATGGGCAGCCATAGCGGGGCGTCGCCCGCTGTTTCCGAGCTTGAACCCCCTGAACGCCCGGGCAGCCGGATGGCGAATTCCACGCGGTCGTTGCTGCCCGGCACCGTGGCCACGTTGGTGGCGTACTGCTCGGGGGTGAAGACCTGTTCCAGCAGCGCGGCAAGTTGCACCTCGCCGAAGACACCGCGCGTTTTCACATTGGTCAGCACGCGGTTCAGCGCGCCCACGTCGCGGGCCAGCGACTGCATCTCGCCCAGGCCCTTGTGCACCTGCTCAAGCCGGTCGGCCACCTGCTTGAAGCTTTCGCCCAGCCGCGTTTCCAGCGTGGCGTGCAACTTCTCGTCCACAGTGGCACGCATCTGGTCGAGCTTCTTCTCGTTGCCCTCCTGCAGCGCCACCAGGCGCGCATCGACGGCCAGCTTGACCTCGTTCAGCCGCCGCTCGTTGGCCTCGCTGAGTGTCCGCAGCTGCTCGCCCAGCGTTTCGCTGAAGCGGCGCAGCGCAGCCTCGGTCTGCTGCTGCGTGGTGGCCAGCTGCGTGCGGAAACCGTCGATCTGCTCGTTCTGCGTGCGGGCGGTGTCGCCGCCTTGCGCCAGCAGCATCTGCTGGAAAGTGCCCAGGTCACTGCGCGTGGTCAGTCCCTGGCGGCCCAGCTCGTCACGCAGCTCGCGTTCAAGTCTTTCGATGGCAGCGCTAGCGTTGGCAGCGGCATTTGCGGCCGCCGCGGCCGCGGCGGCCGCGGCGCCGGTGGTGTCCGGTGCGCGCCGCAAGACCAGGACGATCAACAGCAACAGGTTCAGCGCCAGCAGCGCCATCACAGCCCATTCAAGCATTGCGGGACTGCTCCAACGCGGCAGCGTTGATCGGCGTCGGCGGCACGCCACCCGTCAGTGCGGCGATCAGGTTGTCGGCGGCCAGGTTGGCCATGGCCAGCCGCGTGGCGATGCTGGCGCTGGCGATGTGCGGCGTCAGCACGACGTTTGCGAGCGCCAGCAGGTCGGCATGGATGCGCGGCTCGCCCTCGAACACGTCGAGCCCAGCCGCACCGAGCCGCCCTTCGCGCAGAGCCGCAGCGAGCGCGACATCGTCGACAACGCCGCCGCGGGCGATGTTGACGAGGGTGGC
>JAYSYH010000318.1:0-9942 GCA_043716645.1 Betaproteobacteria bacterium
CGTGCCGACGATGCCGAAATCGAGCGCGATGTAGCGGCCGAAGCTCTCGGGCGCGACGCTGACCTGGATGTTGCCCGGGTGCATGTCGGCGTGGAAGAAGCCGTCGCGGAAGACCTGGGTGAAGAACAGCGTGACGCCGTCGCGGGCGAGCTTTTTGAAGTCCACCCCGGCGGCGCGGATGCGTTCGATCTGGCCGATGGGCACGCCCGTCATGCGCTGCATCACGATGACGCTGGAGGTGCACAACTCCCACACCATTTCGGGCACCAGCACCAGGTTCAGGCCTTCCATGTTGCGCCGCAGCTGCGCGCCGTTGGCGGCCTCGCGCACCAGGTCGAGTTCGTCGTGCAGGTAGCCGTCGAATTCGGCCACCACCTCGCGCGGCTTCAGCCGCCGGCCGTCGGCCGACAGGCGCTCGACCCAGCGCGCCAACAGGTGCAGCAAGTTCATGTCCTGGCCGATGACTTCCAGCATCCCCGGGCGCAACACCTTCACCGCCACCTGGCGGCCGTCCTTCATCACCGCAAAATGAACCTGCGCGATCGAGGCACTGGCCACCGGTTCGGCTTCGAAGCTGGCAAAGACGTCTTCGATGCGCCGGCCGAAAGCTTTTTCAACCAGTGCGCGCGACTGCGCGGCCGGGAACGGCGGCACGCGGTCTTGCAGCCGGGCCAGTTCGTCGGCCACGTCCAGCGGAATCAGGTCGCGCCGGGTGGACAGCACCTGGCCGAACTTGATGAAGATCGGCCCCAGACGCTCGAGCCCCATTCGCAAACGCTCGCCACGCGGGGCGTCGAGCCGCCGGCCGATGGTGACCAGTCGCACGAAGCCGCGCACCCAGGGCTGGTGGAAGGCCGACAGCGCCACCTCGTCCAGGCCGAAGCGCAGGACGGTGACGACGATCGTCACCAGTCTGCCGAGGTGCGCCAAGATCAGTTGCCGCGGGGGCGCAGGCGGTCGCTGAAGCCCGCAGCGCCCCGGCTGCCCAGGTCGACTGCGGCGCGCAGCGCCTTGGCCAACGCCGAGCCGATGCGGTGCAGCGGCGGCGCCAGCGTTGGGCCGAACAAGCGTTCGAGATCGGCGGCCACGTCCCAGCGGATGTTCTGCAGCAGCCAGTTCACGTCGCCGGCCAGCTGGGCGTCACCATCGATCTGCACCGCCGGTACATCGCCGCCGATCAGCCGGCCGACCAGCAGCGCCGGATTGGGTGCGTCCAGCGTCACCGCCAGGTCGGGCGTGGACACCGCAGCGGCCCCGCACCAGTCCAGCATGCCGGCCGGCGTGACGCGCCAGGCCAGCACCGGCGGCGCGGGCAGCAGCGAAGGCCAGCTGGTGATGGCCAGTGCCACGGTGCGCCCGGCGTGCGGCTGCAGCCGCGCCGTGGCCACCGCCTCGCTGGACAGGACGTGGTTAATGACCAATGTCAACCGTTCGGCGAGTGCCGGCGCGAGTAAGGCTTGAAGACTTTGCAACATCCGTTGATTGTAGGCAGCGGCCCCCGGACAGAGGGCAGGCGCCCGTCTGAAAGGCGGGCGAATTGCGCCAGAATCTGCGGCTTGCCGCGTGGTGCGTCGCACTTGAACGGCGCATCCGCCGGCATTTGACGGTGGGTGCGTCAAGCACCGCTCCGATCCCTCTCCCAAACCGCTGCTGAAACCGCCGCTCAAACCGCCGCTGATGCGCCGCCGATGTTCGAAGACCGAGGCTACAAAAGAACTTTCTACAGCGCGCCCCAGTCGGTGACCTCGCTGGTAGCTGCGTTCCTGGAACCGACCATCACGGTGCTGGTGTTCCTGGCGGTTTCGGCGGCGTTCAACGAGCCCATCGGGCGGTCGGACCTGACGTTATGTTTGCTGATCTTTGCGCTGACCTTCCCGGGGCGCAACCGCTTCCGCGACCGCCACCTGAACGCAGCCGTCGACATCGGCAGTTCGTGGCTCAGTCTGCTGGCCATCCTGGCGTTGTGCGGCTACGCCACACGCAGCCTGCACCTGTTTAACGCCGACGTGCTGATGTGGTGGGCTGCGGCCACGCCGGTTCTGCAATGGTTGGGCTACTTCACCGGGCGCATGGCCTTGCGGCGCATGGCGGCCGTGCAGGGCAACCGCCGCACCGCTGTGGTGGTGGGTGCGGGCAGCCTGGGCGTGAAGGTGTCGCGGGCTTTTCAAGCGCACGACGACCTGGGTCTGGTCTTCCTGGGCTACTTCGACGACCGCGCCGATGACCGAGTCGACGACGACGCGGCCGGCTTGCGGCTGGGCAACTTGCGGCAGGTGGCGCCCTTCATCACCGAGCACGGCGTGAATGAGGTCTACATCACGCTGCCGCTGGGCTCGCAGCCGCGCATCGTCGAATTGCTGGCCCAGGTGCAGGGCACCACGGCCAGCGTGTTCTTCGTGCCAGACGTGTTCGGCATCAGCATCATCCAGGGCCGGCTGCATGACATGAACGGCGTGCCTGTCGTGGGCCTGCAGGAAACACCGTTTACCGGCACCAACCGACTGGTCAAGCGAGTCTCCGACCTGGTGCTGGCGTTCGCCATCCTGGTGCTGATTTCCCCGCTGTTGCTGGTGGTGGCCATCGGCGTGAAGCTGAGTTCACCGGGGCCGGTGATCTTTGCGCAGCGCCGCAACGGTCTGGACGGCGAAGAAATCACGGTCTACAAATTTCGCTCGATGCGTGCGGCCGACGACGGCGCCATTGTGCCGCAGGCCACCAAGGAAGACCCGCGCATCACGCGCTTCGGCGCCTTCTTGCGCCGCAGTTCGCTGGACGAGTTGCCACAGTTCATCAACGTGTTGCAGGGAAGCATGAGTGTCGTGGGGCCCAGGCCGCATGCCGTGGCCCACAACGAGCAATACCGCCAGCTCATCAAGGCCTACATGGTTCGCCACAAGGTCAAGCCGGGCATCACCGGTTGGGCACAAATTCACGGTTTGCGCGGCGAGACCGAGACCATCGACAAGATGCAGGCACGTGTCGAATACGATCTGGAATACCTTCGGAATTGGTCGCTGGGTCTGGACTTGCAGATCATCGCGCGCACCATCAAATTGGTGTTCTTCGACCGCAACGCCTACTGACCCCAGGAAGCCATTCCCGTGATGAGACGACCCCGCGAATTCCGGCCGTTAGCCCCTACCGGGGGCAGGGCACCGAGGCAAGCTGCCAGCGCCGTTTTCAGCCTGGCCAGTGCGGCCGGTGTGGCCGGTGTGATCAGCCTTGCAGCCCCGCCCGCCGCCGCCGAACCGCATCCGTACTACGTCGGCGTCTCGGAAAGCATCAGCCACGACACCAACCTGCTGCGCCTGGCCGACGGCCAGCAGGCCAACACGGGCTACAGCCGGGGCGACACCACGCTGAGCACGGCGCTGCAAGCCGGCATCGATCAACCCTTCGGCCGCCAACGGGCCAACGCCAACCTGTCGCTGCGCGACGTGCGCTACAGCGCGAATTCGCAATTCAACAACCAGGGCTACACCGGCAGCCTGGGTTTGGACTGGTCGACCGCCGAACGGATCAGCGGCAGCCTGTCGGCCAACGCCAACCGCAGCCTGTCCAGCTTCAACAACTACCAGGTGGGCTTGCTGGCGGACAAGAACTACGAAGACACGCAGGGCCTGAATGCGCAGGTCAACGTGGGCCTGGTGACGCAGTACAGCCTTGAGCTCAGCGCCGGGCAGCGCTCGGTCAGCAACACGCTGGACAACCCCAACTTGCAGGCGCGCAACTTCAAGCAAGACACCGGCGGCTTCGCACTGCGCTGGCGGCCCAGTGGCATTTCCAGCTTCAGCCTGGGCGCGCGCGACACCCGTGGCCGCTATCCGAAATACCGCTTCAGCAACGGCGACTACCAGGCCGACCGCTACCAGCAAACCACGGTGGACCTGACCGCCTCGCTGGTGCCGTCAGGGGCCAGCACGGTGGACTTCCGCATCGGCCAGTCGCAGACCCGCTACGACCTGAACAGCGCGCGGAATTTCTCAGGGCTGACCGGCACGCTGGGCTGGAATTGGCAGGCCACCGGGCGCTTCAAGCTGAGCACCCGGCTGTCGCGCGACACCGGCCAGGATTCCTACGCGACCACGGTTTTCGGCAACGTACCGGGATCGTCGGACTACAGCCGACTGGTCAACACTTTGCGCGTCGACGGCAGCTACGATTACTCGGCCAAGGTCGCCATCACCGGATCCTGGCAGCTGGCGCAACGCACCATCGTGCAGACCATCGTCAACCCACTGCTGCCGTTGAATGCCAACGGCCGGGACAGCACCCAGATCCTGGCTGTCGGCGTGCGCTGGGCACCGCTGCGCACGGTGTCGGTGGGTTGCGACGCGACGCAGGAACGGCGCACGGCATCGGGCGAACTGACCACGCCGCTGCACAGCACCGGTCTGTCTTGCTTCGGCCAATTGCAATTCCAGCCCTGACGCTGCCGCACCCACCCCCATGCCGACTGTCCTGCTGACTGGCGCCACCGGCTACATCGGGTCGCACACCTGGCTGGCACTGCAAGCCGCCGGCTTTGACGTGGTGGGCGTCGACGACTTCTCGAACAGTTCGCCCGAGGTGCTGAACCGGCTGCGCGCGTTGTCGGGCCAGGAGCCGGTTTTCGAACACGCCAGCGTGTGCGACACCGCCGCGATGGACGCGCTGTTTCAGCGCCACCGCATCGACGCCGCCGTGCACTTCGCGGCCTTCAAGGCAGTGGGCGAATCGACTGCCCAGCCGCTGGACTATTACGCCAACAACATCGGCGGTCTGCTGACGGTGTGCCGCGTGATGCAGCAGCACGGCGTGCAGCGTTTCGTCTTCAGTTCCAGCGCCACCGTTTACGGCAACCCGCAACAGCTGCCGCTGACCGAAGCCGCGCCGCTGTCGGCCACCAACCCCTACGGCCAGACCAAGTTGATGGGCGAGCAGATCCTGCGCGACCTGGGCGCCTCCAACCCGCAGTGGCAAACCGCCTGCCTGCGCTACTTCAACCCGGTTGGCGCGCACGAAAGCGGCCGCATCGGCGAAGACCCGCGCGGCGTGCCCAACAACCTGATGCCCTATGTGGCCCAGGTGGCCGTCGGCCGCCGCCAGCAGCTGTCGGTCTACGGTGACGACTACCCCACCGTCGACGGCACCGGCGTGCGCGACTACATCCACGTGGTCGATCTGGCCGCAGGCCACGTCGCCGCCTTGCGCCGTTTGTTCGACGCGCCGGGCTCTTTCACCGTCAACGTGGGCACCGGCCGCGGCAACAGCGTGCTGGAAGTGGTGGCCGCCTACGCGCAAGCCAGTGGCCGCGCGGTGCCTTACCGGGTAATGCCGCGCCGACCCGGCGATATCGCATCTTGCTACGCCGACCCGACGCAGGCCCGGCAACTGCTGGGTTGGGCGGCCGAGCATGGCCTGGCCCGCATGTGCGAAGACAGCTGGCGCTGGCAATCGATGAACCCCAACGGATTTCAAGCATGACGAAAATTTCTGTTCAGCCGGTCATCATGGCCGGCGGTTCCGGTACGCGGCTGTGGCCGCTGTCGCGCGCCGGCTTCCCGAAACAATTCCTCGTGCTGTCGGGCAACACCAGCCTTTTTCAGCAGGCCGTAACAAGGCTGCAGGGCTTGGGCGACGCCGACACCGCGGTTGCAGCCCCGCTGATCGTGGGCAACGAGGAACACCGCTTCCTGGTGCTCGACCAGCTGCGTGAAATCAAGGCCGAACCGTCGGCCGTGCTGCTGGAACCGGTGGGCCGCAACACTGCGCCGGCCGTCACACTGGCCGCGCTGCAGGCGCTGGATGCCGGCGGCGACCCGGTGCTGGTGGTGACATCGGCCGATCAGACCGTCACCGATGGCGCCGCCTTCACCGCCGCGTTGCAGGGCGCGGTGCGCATGGCCGCCGAAGGTGCCATCGCGATCCTGGGCGTCACGCCCGACCGCCCGGAAACCGGCTACGGCTACATCCGCGCCGACGGTGCGAAGGTGGCGCAATTCGTCGAGAAGCCCGACCAGGCCACGGCCGAAAAATACGTCGCGGCCGGTGGCTACTATTGGAACGCCGGCATGTTCGTGCTGAAGGCTTCGGTGTGGATGGCGGCAGTGGAACGCTTCCGTCCCGACATCGCCAGCGCCTGCCGTGCTGCCTGGGCCACCCGCACCACGGACGCCAAATTCGTGCGGCCGTCAAAGGCCGAATTCGCCGCCGTGCCCAGCGAATCGGTCGACTACGCAGTGATGGAAAAGTGCCCCGGCGTGCTGGACATCCGCATGCAGCCGCTGGCCGCCGGCTGGAACGACCTGGGCGCCTGGGAAGCCGTGTGGCAGGTGGCCGAGAAAGACGCCGCCGGCAACGCCTGCGTGGGCGACGCCATCATCAGCGACAGCCGCAACACGCTGGTGCACGCCACCAGCCGGCTGGTCAGCGTGGTCGGCCTGGACGACGTGGTGGTCGTCGAAACGCCCGACGCCATCCTGGTCGCCAGCCGCGAGAAAAGCCAAGACGTGAAGAACATCGTCAACCAGCTGGGCCGCGAACAGCGTGGCGAACAGGTGCTGCACCGTAAGGTGCACCGGCCCTGGGGCTGGTACGACAGCATCGATAACGGCCCGCGCCACCAGGCCAAACGCATCATGGTCAAGCCAGGCGCTTCGCTGAGCCTGCAGATGCACCACCACCGCGCCGAACACTGGATCGTGGTCAGCGGCACCGCCGAAGTCACCAACGGCGACCAAGTGCTGATGCTCACCGAGAACCAGAGCACCTACATCCCGCTGGGCCAGGTGCACCGGCTGCGTAACCCAGGCAAGATGGACCTGGAAATCATCGAGGTGCAGAGCGGCAGCTATTTGGGCGAAGACGACATCGTCCGCTTCGAAGACACCTACGGCAGACAGTGAGCCCCCAGGCTTGTCGCTTCGCGCCTTCGCCACCCCCCAAGGGGGCTCTCGCAGCGGCCCGGCAAGGCCGGTTCCGCGCAAGGCCTTGATCGGAAATCCCCAGCAATCATGACCATCCTCGTCACCGGCGGCGCCGGCTTCATCGGCAGCAACTTCGTCCTGGACTGGCTGGCGCGTTCCGTTGAGCCGGTCGTCAATCTCGACGCGCTGACCTACGCCGGCAACCTGCAGAACCTGGCCTCGCTGCAGGGCAACGCAGCCCACGTTTTCGTCAAGGGTGACATTTGCGACCGCGCCGTGCTCGACGGCCTGATGGCCACCCACCGCCCACGCGCCGTGGTGCACTTCGCGGCCGAAAGCCACGTCGACCGCAGCATCCACGGCCCCGGCGCCTTCATGAAGACCAACGTCGACGGCACCTTCACATTGCTCGAGGCTGTGCGCCAGCACTGGGGCACGCTGGACGGCGACGCGAAGGCGGCTTTCCGCTTCCACCACGTCAGCACCGACGAGGTCTACGGCAGCCTGGCGCCCGATGCGCCGGCCTTCACCGAGAGCCACCCCTACGAGCCAAACAGCCCGTACAGCGCCAGCAAGGCCGCCGGCGACCACCTGGTGCGCGCCTGGCACCACACCTACGGCCTGCCGGTAGTGACCACCAACTGCAGCAACAACTACGGGCCCTTTCACTTCCCCGAGAAGCTGATCCCGCTGCTGATCGTCAACGCGCTGTCCGGCAAGCCGCTGCCGGTCTACGGCGACGGACAACAAATCCGCGACTGGCTCTATGTGGGCGACCACTGCAGCGGCATCCGCGCGGTGCTGGCCGGCGGCCGGCTGGGCGAGACCTACAACATCGGTGGCTGGAACGAAAAAGCCAACATCGACATCGTGAAAACGGTGTGCGCGCTGCTCGACGAATTGAAGCCCGACCCGGCGGGCCCCTACGCCAGGCTGATCAGCTACGTGACCGACCGCCCCGGCCATGACCGCCGCTACGCCATCGACGCCCGCAAGATCGAGGCTGAGCTGGGCTGGCGCCCAACCGAAACTTTCGAGTCCGGCATCCGCAAGACCGTGCTGTGGTACCTGGCCAACAGCGATTGGGTCGCCAGCGTGCAAAGCGGCGCCTACCGCGACTGGGTCAACCAGCAGTACAGCCCCGCCTGACCCTGACACTGACCGACAGCGCCCGACGGCGCCCGACCCGAGAACACCCCATGCAACGCAAAGGCATCATCCTGGCCGGCGGCTCCGGCAGCCGGCTGCACCCGGCCACGCTGGCCATCAGCAAACAACTGCTGCCGGTCTACGACAAGCCGATGGTCTATTACCCGCTCAGCACGCTGATGCTGGCGGGCATCCGCGACATCCTGCTCATCAGCACGCCGCAGGACACACCGCGCTTCGAGGCCTTGCTGGGCGACGGCAGCCGCTGGGGCCTGAACCTCAGCTACTGCGTGCAGCCCAGCCCCGACGGCCTGGCGCAGGCCTTCATCCTGGGCCGCCGCTTCGTCGACAACCAGCCCAGCGCGCTGGTGCTGGGCGACAACATCTTCTACGGCCACGACTTCGCCACGCTGCTCAAGCGTGCCGACCAGCGCAGCACCGGCGCCAGCGTGTTTGCCTACCATGTCACCGACCCTGAGCGTTATGGCGTGGTCGAGTTCGACGCTCACAAGCGCGCTCTGAGCATCGAAGAAAAGCCCCTGGCACCCAAGAGCAACTACGCCGTCACCGGGCTGTACTTCTACGACAGCCAAGTTTGCGACATCGCAGCGTCCATCCAGCCCAGCGCGCGCGGCGAGCTGGAGATCACCACCGTCAACGCCACCTACCTGCAGCAAGGCCAGCTCGATGTCGAGATCATGGGCCGCGGTTATGCGTGGCTCGACACGGGCACCCACGACAGCCTGCTCGAAGCCGGCCAGTTCATCGCCACGCTCGAAAAGCGGCAAGGCCTGAAGGTGGCCTGCCCTGAAGAGATCGCCTACCGCGCCGGCTGGATGAGCGCCGACCAGCTGGAAGCGCAAGCCCAGCCGATGCTGAAAAACGGTTACGGCCAGTACCTGCTGCAGGTGCTGCGCGAGAAGGCGTTCTGAACCTGCGGCGCCTGCTCAAGCCCTTCGACAGCATGTCGGTGGTGGTTCAGACCACCTGGACTGCCCGGCCATGGCGTGCCTGCGCCAGCCGGTCGTCATGGCCTGTAGCCTGCAAAGGCTATCCCTAGCCGAGACCTTTAGTGCGACAGCGCCGCGGGGGCGTCAACCCAGGCCCGCCGCCACGAAGTGCGGGTTCTCGAAGCCCGGCTTGCCGTAGACCAGCGGTCCGCCGCCCGCCACCTGGCACACGCTGCCACCGGCGGCGGCCAGCACCGCGTGGCCGGCGGCGATGTCCCATTCCATCGTGCGGCCCAGCCGCGGGTACAGGTCGGCCTGGCCTGCGGCCAGCAGGCACAGCTTGAGCGACGAACCCGCCGTGCCCAGGTGGGCCACGCGGCGGCCGGCCAGCTGGCTGGCCAAAAAGGCCTGCAGCGCGGCCTCGTCGCCGTGCGACCGGCTGGCCAGCACCGTCAGGCCCTCGGGGGGTGCCGGGCGGCAGCGGATCACCCGTCGGCCGGCGGCGTCTTCGGCCCAGGCGCCCTGCCCCACGATGCCGGCATAGAGGCAGCCGCCCGCGGCACCGCCCGGGCCCGGCACCGCCGGCGCCAGCACCACGCCCAGCACCGGCCGGCCCCCGTCGATCAGCGCGATGTTGACGGTGAACTCGCCATTGCGGGCCACGAACTCGCGTGTGCCATCCAACGGATCGACCAGCCAGAACCGGCCGCCGGCCATCAATGCAGGTGCGTCACCGGCGGCCATGGCTTCTTCGGCCACGATGGGGATGTCGGGCGTCAGTGCACGCAGGCCGGCCAGGATGACGGCCTCGGCCTGCTGGTCGGCCTGGGTGACCGGTGAGGCGTCGGCCTTGCCCTCCACTTTGAAATCAGTCGCGTAGATCGCCATCACCACCGCGCCGGCGCGGCGGGTGAGGGCTTCGATGGTGGGCAACC
>JAYSYH010000319.1:0-29580 GCA_043716645.1 Betaproteobacteria bacterium
CGCGGCACGGTGGTGACCGGGCGTATCGAGCGCGGCATCGTCAAGGTCGGCGAAGAAATCGAGATCATCGGCATCGCCGCCACGCAGAAGACCACCTGCACCGGCGTCGAGATGTTCCGCAAGCTGCTCGACCAGGGCATGGCCGGCGACAACGTGGGCATCTTGCTGCGCGGCACCAAGCGTGAAGACGTGCAGCGCGGCCAAGTGCTGTGCAAGCCGGGCAGCGTCAAGCCGCACACCCACTTCACGGCCGAGATCTACGTGCTGAGCAAGGAAGAGGGCGGGCGCCACACCCCGTTCTTCAACAACTACCGCCCGCAGTTCTACTTCCGCACGACCGACGTGACCGGCGCGGTCGAGTTGCCCACCGACAAGGAAATGGTCATGCCTGGCGACAACGTCAGCATCACCGTCAAGTTGATCAACCCCATCGCGATGGAAGAAGGCCTGCGCTTCGCCATCCGTGAAGGCGGGCGCACCGTCGGCGCCGGCGTCGTTGCCAAGATCATTGAGTAAGGGGCGAACATGTCGACCAAACAAAAGATCCGGATTCGCCTCAAGGCCTTCGACTACAAGCTGATCGACCAATCGGCGCTGGAGATCGTGGAGACTGCAAAGCGCACGGGCGCCATCGTCAAGGGCCCCGTGCCCTTGCCGACACGGATGCAGCGTTTCGACATCCTGCGTTCGCCACACGTCAACAAGACGAGTCGCGATCAGTTCGAAATCCGCACCCACCAGCGTCTGATGGACATCATCGATCCCACCGACAAAACCGTCGATGCGCTGATGAAGCTTGACTTGCCGGCTGGTGTGGACGTCGAGATCAAGTTGCAGTGAGCCGGCTCACGGATCATTCGTAGTTGCGGGTTCGCTCGCCACTGCTATACTGTTAGACTTTCCCCGATCTAGCCATTGCTGGGTTGGGATTGAAAGTTCGGTGGTCCATAGGGATCACACGAAATCCACCCCGACCAATCGATGTCGGGATCGTGAACAAAGGCGTTGTTCTCGCGAATCCGCGGTTGCAAGCGCTGGAGAAATGACCATGAGCATGAGCGAACAGCTCGGCTTGCTGGGCCGCAAGGTGGGCATGACTCGCATTTTTACGGACGATGGTGACTCCATCCCCGTGACCGTGCTGGACGTGTCCAACAATCGCGTCACGCAAGTCAAGACCGCGGCCACGGACGGCTATAACGCACTACAAGTCGCGTTTGGCGCACGCAAGGCCAGTCGCGTGACGAAGCCCGAGGCAGGTCACTTGGCCAAAGCCGGCGTCGAAGCCGGCACCGTCCTCAAAGAATTCCGGGTGACCGAAGAGGTCCTTGGCAAGTACGTTGCCGGTGCGGTCGTCCCAGCCAGTGTGTTTGCGGCCGGCCAGAAGGTCGATGTGCAAGGCACGTCGATCGGCAAGGGCTTCGCGGGCACCATCAAGCGCCACAATTTCAAGTCGCAGCGCGCGTCGCACGGCAACAGCCGTTCGCACAACGTGCCGGGCTCGATCTCAATGGCGCAAGACCCGGGCCGGGTGTTCCCGGGCAAGAAGATGACGGGCCATATGGGCGACGACACTGTCTCCGTGCAAAACCTCGACATCGTTCGCATCGACGAAGCGCGCCAGTTGCTGTTGGTTCGCGGCGCCGTGCCAGGTAGCAAGAACGGCCATGTCGTCGTGCGCCCCGCCGTCAAGGTTCGCATCCGCGGCGCAAATGCCGTACCTATGCCGGCAGCCGCGGTTGTGAAGCCTGTAAAGGGAGCTAAGTGATGCAACTCGAGCTCCTGAACGATCAAGGTCAAGCGACGTCAAAGGTAGACGCGCCCGATACCGTCTTCGCGCGCGACTACAACGAAGCGCTGGTTCACCAAGTCGTCGTGG
The DNA here is from genome assembly GCA_043716645.1 of Betaproteobacteria bacterium. Lineage (GTDB taxonomy): Bacteria > Pseudomonadota > Gammaproteobacteria > Burkholderiales > Burkholderiaceae_C > Rubrivivax. The sequence goes on from JAYSYH010000319.1 coordinate 1,880, forward strand.
CCTTTCAGGCCAATGCGCGCCAAGGTACCCGTGCCCAGCTGGACCGCGGCGAAGTCAAGCATTCCACCAAGAAGCCGTTTCGCCAAAAAGGTACCGGCCGCGCTCGTGCCGGCATGACCAGCTCGCCGCTGTGGCGTGGCGGTGGTCGCATCTTCCCGAATCGCCCTGACGAGAACTTCTCGCAGAAGGTGAACAAGAAGATGTATCGCGCCGGCATGGCTGCCATCCTGTCGCAGCTAGCCCGCGACGGCCGCCTGGCCGTGGTTGATTCCATCAGCATCGATGCCCCAAAGACCAAGCTGCTGGCTGCCAAGTTCAAGGCCATGGGCCTTGAGTCGGTGCTGGTGATTGCCGATCAGATCGACGACAACTTGGCACTGGCCTCGCGCAATCTTGCCAACGTACTGGTCGTCGAGCCGCGTTACGCCGATCCGCTGTCCCTGGTCTTCTACAAGAAGGTCCTGGTCACCAAGGGCGCGATCGAGCAGCTCAAGGAGATGTACGCATGAGCCGCATCAATCCCGTGCCCCAGAAGTTCGATGAAGGCCGTCTGAGCCAAGTGCTCGTCGCGCCGATCATCTCGGAAAAGGCCACGCGCCTGGGCGAAAAGCAGAACCAGGTTCTGTTCAAGGTGCTGCGCGATGCGACCAAGCCTGAAATCAAGGCTGCTGTCGAGTTGATGTTCAAAGTTGAAGTGGCCGATGTAACGACGTTGGTTCAAAAAGGCAAGGTCAAGCGCTTCGGTCGTTCGACCGGCCGCCGCGACCACGTCAAGAAGGCCTTCGTTTCGCTGAAGCCGGGCCAAGAGCTCAACTTCTCCGGGGAGGCCGCGTAATCATGGCTGTCGTCAAAGTCAAACCCACATCACCCGGCCGCCGTGCCGTCGTGAAGGTGGTGCACAAGCACCTGCACAAGGGCGCTCCGGAAGCTTCGCTGCTGGAGCCGCAAAAGCAAAATGCCGGCCGCAACAACAATGGCCACATCACGATGCGCCACAAGGGTGGCGGCCACAAGCACCACTACCGCGTCGTCGATTTTGTCCGCAATAAGGACGGGATTCCGGCGAAGGTCGAGCGCATCGAGTACGACCCGAACCGCACGGCGCACATCGCACTTCTTTGCTACGCCGACGGTGAGCGTCGCTACATCATCGCCCCGCGCGGTGTGGATACCGGTGTCACGCTGTTGAGCGGTGCCGAAGCCCCGATCAAGGCTGGCAACACGCTGCCTATCCGCAACATTCCCGTCGGCTCGATCATCCATTGCGTGGAAATGATGCCGGGCAAGGGTGCCCAGATCGCACGCTCAGCCGGTACTTCGGTCACGCTGATGGCGCGCGAAGGCATCTACGCGCAACTCCGGTTGCGCTCGGGTGAAGTTCGCAAGATCCACATCGACTGCCGCGCCACCATTGGCGAAGTCAGCAATGAAGAGCACAGCCTGCGCCAATACGGAAAGGCTGGTGCTATCCGCTGGAAGGGTATCCGCCCGACCGTTCGTGGCGTTGCGATGAACCCGGTGGACCACCCGCACGGCGGCGGCGAAGGCCGCACCGGTGAGGGTCAGCCGCAAGTTTCGCCGTGGAACACCCTGACCAAGGGCTACCGTACCCGCAGCAACAAGCGCACGCAGACGATGATCGTCTCGCGTCGCAAGAAGTGAGGTCCCGAGGGAAAGTCACATGACACGTTCGCTCAAAAAAGGTCCCTTTGTGGACCACCACCTCATGGCCAAGGTCGAGAAGGCCGCCGCCATCAAGGACAAGAAGCCGATCAAGACTTGGTCGCGCCGCAGCACCATCCTGCCCGAGTTCATCGGCTTGACGGTGGCTGTGCACAACGGCAAGCAACACGTACCCGTGTACGTGACCGACCAAATGGTCGGCCACAAGCTCGGCGAATTTGCACTGACGCGCTTGTTCAAGGGTCACCCCGCGGACAAGAAAGCCAAGAAGTAAGGAGCCAAGATCATGGCAACCGAAACCAAGGCCATCGTGCGTGGTGTGCGTCTTTCCGCCGACAAGGGCCGTCTCGTTGCGGACATGATCCGCGGCAAGAAGGTCGATCAGGCACTGAACATCCTTGCCTTCACGCAGAAGAAGGCCGCCGGCATCATCAAGAAGGCCGTCGACTCTGCTGTGGCCAATGCTGAACACAACGACGGCGCCGACATCGACGAACTGAAGATCAAGTCGATCTACGTCGAACAGGGCGCCGTGCTGAAACGTTTCTCCGCGCGCGCCAAAGGCCGCGGTGCACGCATCAGCAAGGGCACTTGCCACATCTACGTCACGGTCGGGAACTGAGAGAGACCATGGGACAAAAAATCCACCCGACCGGCTTCCGTCTAGCGGTCACCCGTGCCTGGCAGTCACGCTGGTTCGCCAACCACCGCGATTTCGCGGGCATGTTGGCTGAAGACCTGAAGGTTCGTGAATACCTGAAGACCAAGCTGAAGAGCGCCGCTGTTTCGCGCATCCTGATCGAGCGTCCGGCCAAGAACGCTCGCATCACCATTTTCTCGGCACGTCCGGGCGTGGTGATCGGCAAGAAGGGCGAAGACATCGAGAACCTGAAGGCTGAGCTGGCCCGCCGTCTGGGCGTGCCGGTGGCCGTGAACATTGAAGAAATTCGCAAGCCGGAAGTCGATGCGCAGCTGATCGCTGACAGCATCACGCAGCAGCTCGAGAAACGAATCATGTTCCGCCGTGCCATGAAGCGTGCCATGCAGAATGCGATGCGCCTGGGCGCCCAGGGCATCAAGATCATGTCGTCGGGCCGCCTGAACGGCATCGAAATCGCCCGTTGTGAGTGGTACCGCGAGGGCCGCGTACCGCTTCACACCCTGAAGGCCGACATCGACTATGGCTTCAGCGAAGCCAAGACGACCTACGGCATCATCGGCGTGAAGGTCTGGGTTTACCGGGGCGACCGTCTTGCCAATGGCGACGCACCGCAGCTACCCAAGACCGAAAACGACAATGATCGGCGTGATCGCCGTGGCCCGCGCCCCGACGGACGCCCAGGTGGCCCTGCTGGCCGTGGTCGTCCGGGTGGCGACCGTGGTGCGCCGCGCGTCGACGCTGGCCCCTCCGCCGCACCTGCAGTAGCGCTCGCTGCCGACGGTCCGAAGGGCCCAGCCGTGAAGCGCGTGCGCCGTGCAGGCCCGCCGTCCACGCCCGTGTCCCCTGCCACACCCGGCGGTAGTGAGACCAAAGGAGAATAACGATGCTGCAACCCGCACGTCGCAAGTTTCGCAAGGAACAAAAAGGCCGTAATACAGGCATCGCCACTCGTGGCGCTGCCGTTTCGTTCGGTGACTTCGGCCTGAAGGCCACCGAGCGTGGCCGAATCACCGCGCGACAGATCGAAGCCGCGCGCCGCGCGATTTCCCGTCACATCAAGCGCGGTGGGCGCATCTTCATCCGCATCTTTCCGGACAAGCCGATTTCGCAGAAACCGGCTGAAGTTCGGATGGGTAACGGCAAGGGCAACCCCGAGTACTACGTGGCCGAGATCCAGCCGGGCAAGGTGCTGTACGAAATCAATGGCGTGCCCGAGCAACTGGCCCGCGAAGCTTTTCAGCTCGCGTCCGCCAAGCTGCCCTTGCGCTGCACTTTCGTTGCGCGCCAAGTCGGCACCTGACCGGAAAGAGACTGACCATGAAAGCATCTGAACTGCGCGCCAAGGACATCACGGCGCTTGAGAAGGAAGTCTCCGATTTGCTGAAGGCCCACTTCGGGCTTCGCATGCAGAAGGCGACTCAGCAGCTTACCAATCACACGCAACTGGGCAACATCAAGCGCGACGTCGCGCGGGCTAAGACCATCATTGCGGAAAAGAAGAAGGTCGCCCAATGAGCGAAGTTCAAGCTACGCCGGTGAGCGCAACCGCGGTAGCGCCGGCCAAGAACACACGCACTTTCGTCGGCCGCGTGGTCAGCGACAAGCGTCTCAAGACTGTCACTGTTCTGGTCGAGCGCCGTACCGCGCACGAGCTTTACGGCAAGATCGTGGCCCGCTCGCGCAAGTACCACGCCCATGACGAAAAGGGCGAGTTCAAGATGGGTGACTTGGTCGAGATTGCCGAAGGCCGTCCGATCAGCAAAACGAAGTCGTGGACCGTGACCAAGCTGCTTGAAAAGGCCAAGCTGGTCTGATTCCGCAGTTGGGTGTGTAACCCCGCTGGTATGACCCGACGACCGGACCCTGGAAATACCAGCCCGGTCGTTTTTTATTTCAACCAGGAGTCATGCGCATGTTGAAAGTGGGAGACAAGCTGCCCGCGGGTAGTCTGACTGAATTCATCGAGGTCGAAGGCAACGGTTGTTCGCTTGGCCCCAACACCTTCGACATGGAAAAGGCCACGGCCGGTAAAAAGGTTGCGGTGTTCGCACTGCCAGGCGCGTACACGCCGACCTGTTCGGCCAAGCACGTGCCGGGCTATGTGGAGAAAGCGACTGCTCTGCAGGCTGCTGGCATCGATGAAATCTGGTGCGTGTCAGTCAACGACGCCTTCGTGATGGGTGCTTGGGGCCGTGAACAGCATACCGGTGGCAAGGTGCGCATGATGGCCGACGGCAACGCCGACTTCACAAGGGCGGCCGGCCTGACGCTGGACCTGACCGCGCGTGGCATGGGCGTGCGTTCGCAGCGCTACTCGATGTTGGTGGTGAATGGTGTCGTCAAGTCGCTGAACATCGAAGGTCCGGGCAAGTTCGAGGTCAGCGACGCGGCCACGATGCTGTTGCAAGCCCAGGCTTTGCTTAACTGAAGGTCTCCATGAGAAATGCGTGGCGGCCTGTTGACACCACTTCGCATTTCGTGCCAAACTGGAAGACTTCGCTGCTCGCGCAGAAGGCAACAGGTTAACGGCGCCAAGCCGGGTTCGTTGTAAGCTGTATTCAGGCGAGCAGATCCACCCATACACGGGCCCAAGACTGGCCGCAGCAAGTCGCAAGACAGTGCAGCGGGCAAGTTGGGGAGACAGACAAAATGATTCAAATGCAAACTCGGCTCGACGTGGCTGACAACACGGGTGCCAAATCCGTCATGTGCATCAAGGTACTTGGTGGCTCAAAGCGTCGGTATGCGGGCATCGGTGACGTGATCAAGGTCAGCATCAAGGAAGCCGCTCCCCGTTCTCGCGTCAAGAAGGGCGAGGTCTATAGTGCCGTGGTGGTTCGCACGGCCAAGGGCGTACGTCGGCAGGACGGTTCGCTGATCAAATTCGACGCCAATGCCGCCGTGTTGCTCAATGCCAAGCTCGAGCCTATCGGTACCCGGATTTTCGGGCCGGTAACGCGTGAGTTGCGCACTGAGCGATTTATGAAGATCGTTTCGCTGGCTCCGGAAGTGCTTTAAAGCGCGCCGCAAGGACATCGACCATGAACAAGATACGCAAAGGCGACCAAGTCATCGTGACCACCGGTCGAGACAAGGGCAAGCGCGGCACCGTTTCGTTGCGCGTCGACGAGAGCAAGATCGTCGTCGACGGAGTAAACGTCTCGAAGAAGCACGTCAAACCGAATCCGCTCAAGAGCACGACGGGTGGCGTGGTTGACAAGACCATGCCGATACACCAGTCGAACGTGGCCATCTTCAACCCCGCAACAGGCAAGGCCGACCGCGTGGGTATCAAAGCGGTCGATGGCGGCAAGAAGATTCGCGTCTTCAAGTCGAGCGGCGAAGAAATCAAGGCTTGATTCAAATGGCTAAGAAACAAGTATCTGCGGCCCAAGCGGGCCCTGCCAATCGAGGTCCTGTCGCTCAAGCGCGCCTTCAAGCCATCTATCGCGAGAAGATCGTGCCTGAATTGATGGAGAAGTTCGGCTTTACTTCCATCATGCAGGTGCCGCGTCTGACAAAGATCACTTTGAACATGGGCGTGAGCGAGGCGGTATCTGACAAGAAAGTCATGGACTCAGCGGTGGGTGATCTCACCAAGATTGCCGGTCAGAAGCCAGTTGTCACGATGAGCAAGAAGCCTATCGCCGGGTTCAAGATTCGCGAAAATCAAGCGATTGGGACGATGGTCACACTGCGTGGCGTGCGCATGTATGAATTCCTGGATCGCTTCGTAACGGTGGCATTGCCGCGTGTGCGTGACTTCCGGGGCATTTCCGGTCGTAGTTTCGACGGCCGCGGAAATTACAACATTGGTGTCAAAGAGCAGATCATTTTTCCGGAAATCGAGTACGACAAGATTGACGTGATTCGGGGTATGAACATCAGCATCACCACCAGTGCGAAGAACGACGACGAATGCAAGGCATTGCTCGTGGCGTTCAAGTTTCCGTTCAAGAACTGAACGCACCAAGGACTACGACAAATGGCCAAACTTTCCGTTATCCAGCGTCAAGAAAAACGCGAGAAGCTGGTTGCTAAGTACGCCAAGAAATATGCCGAACTCAAGGCAGTTTCCAATGACGCCAACCGTTCTGATGAAGAGCGGTACATGGCGCGGCTCGAACTGCAAAAGCTACCTCGGAACGCGAACCCCACGCGGTTGCGCAACCGCTGTTTCCTTACGGGACGCGGTCGCGGCACCTTCAAGATGTTTGGGTTGGGCCGTAACAAGATCCGCGAACTTGCCTTCAAGGGTGACATTCCCGGCATGGTCAAGGCCAGCTGGTAATCCGGCGAGATGATCAGGAGTAAACCATGAGCATGAGTGATCCCATCGCCGACATGCTGACCCGTATCCGCAACGCGCAAGCGGTGGACAAGGCAGCTGTCAAGATGCCGTCTTCAAAATTGAAGATTGCCATCGCGCAGGTATTGAAGGAGGAGGGTTATATCGACGGATATGTGATTCATAACGAGGGCGGCAAAGCGGAACTCGAAATTACATTGAAGTATTACGGCGGCCGTCCGGTGATCGAGCGCATCGAGCGCGTCAGTCGGCCGGGTCTTCGGATTTACAAGGGCCGTGACTCAATTCCTCAGGTCATGAACGGTTTGGGTGTGGCGATCGTCACCACTCCCAAAGGTGTCATGACCGATCGCAAGGCTCGACAGACTGGTGTCGGTGGCGAAGTTCTTTGCTACGTCGCCTGACCTTGACGCAGAACGGAGCCACAAAATGTCTCGTGTAGGAAAAATGCCCGTCGTTGTGCCGCAAGGCGTTGACGTCGCCATCACAGCGGACCACATCACGGTCAAGGGCAGCAATGGGACGTTGCTGCGCCTGCTGAACCCTTTGGTTGTAATTCAAAAAGACGCCGGCAAATTGACATTCACCCCGGCTAACGATTCTTCTGCAGCCGATGCAATGAGCGGTACGATGCGCGCCCTGGTGGCCAACATGGTCGGGGGTGCCAGTAAAGACTTCGAGAAAAAGCTTAGTTTGGTAGGGGTTGGTTTTCGCGCCCAGGCGTCCGGCCAGAAGTTGAATTTACAAATCGGTTTTTCGCACCCGGTGGTGAAAGACATGCCGATCGGTATCAAGGTGGCAACGCCGACGCAGACCGAGATCGTGATTACTGGCGCTGACCGTCAAGTTGTCGGTCAGTTGGCAGCCGAGGTCCGTGGTTTCCGACCGCCGGAGCCTTACAAGGGCAAGGGGATTCGCTACGTCGGTGAGCGTGTGACGCTCAAAGAGACGAAGAAGAAGTAAGGACGGGGTTAAGGAGAAACGCGATGAGCATGATCAAGAAAGAACAACGCCTGCGCCGTTCACGCCAGACTCGAGTGCGCATTTCGCTTCAGGGCGCCGTGCGTCTGGCGGTGCACCGGTCCAACCTGCACATCTACGCCAGCATCGTTTCGAGCGACGGCATGCAGGTTTTGGCAAGCGCGTCGACTGCCGAGAAGGAGCTCCGCACGCAGCTGGGCGCTGAAGGTAAGGGCGGCAACATCACTGCTGCTGCCCTTATTGGCAAGCGGATCGCCGAGAGGGCGAAGGCTGCCGGCATCGAGAAGGTGGCATTCGACCGGTCGGGCTTCGCTTACCACGGTCGAGTCAAGGCACTGGCAGAGGCGGCCCGCGAAGCCGGTCTCCAGTTCTAAGCCAAGACTGAGCACAGGAATATCAAATGGCAAAGTTTACCCCCCGCGCGCAAACCGAAGCGAATGATGACGGGCTCAAGGAAAAGATGATTGCGGTCAATCGCGTCACCAAGGTTGTCAAGGGTGGTCGCACCTTGAGCTTCGCTGCACTCACTGTCGTGGGTGATGGCGAAGGCCGCATTGGCATGGGCAAAGGCAAGGCCAAGGAAGTTCCGGTGGCTGTGCAGAAGGCCATGGAATCGGCGCGCCGCAACATGATCAAGGTGCAGCTTCGCAACGGTACGATCCAGCACAACGTGCGCGGCGAGCACGGTGCAGCTAAGGTACTGATGGCGCCGGCGAAGTCGGGTGACGGCATCATCGCCGGCGGTCCGATGCGCGCGGTGTTCGAGGTCATGGGTGTGACTGACATCGTGGCCAAGAGCCTCGGTTCAAGCAACCCGTACAACATGGTTCGTGCCACGCTCGACGCGCTGAAGCGGTCGACGACACCGGCTCAGGTCGCTGCCAAGCGCGGCAAGTCGGTTGAAGAAATCTTCAACTGATCGCCCCGCGGAGAACCCTCATGACTGAAATGAAGACTCTCACCGTCAAACTCGTGAAGAGTGTAGCCGGCACGCGCCAGTCGCATCGCGATACCGTGCGCGGGCTCGGGCTTAGACGAATCAACAGTACCAAAGTGCTGGAAGATACGCCGTCGGTACGCGGCATGATCAACAAGGTTGATTATCTGGTTCAGGTGCTGTGATGACAATGCAAATCAATACAATCAAGCCCTCCGAAGGTAGTAAGAAGAACCGTCGTCGGGTTGGTCGTGGCATCGGCTCTGGTCTGGGCAAGACTGCAGGACGTGGCCACAAAGGTCAAAAAAGCCGCGCCGGTGGCTTCCACAAGGTCGGTTTCGAAGGCGGTCAAATGCCGCTTCAGCGCCGTTTGCCGAAGCGAGGGTTCAAATCTGTCCAGTTGAAATTTAATGGTGAAGTCACGCTTACAGACTTGGAGCGCCTTGGTGCCGATGAAGTCGATCTGCTCACGCTGAAGGCTGCTGGGCTCGTGCGCCAACTGATCAAACATGTGAAGGTCATCAGGTCCGGTGAACTGACGCGCAGGGTTGTGTTGAAGGGTATCAATGCGACGGCCGGCGCCAAACTCGCGATCGAGGCGGTCGGTGGGTCTATCGAGACCGTCGGCTCTGCTGTTTAAGGAACCGGCTCCAAGTGGCAACTACTGCGAATCAGCTCGCGAAAAGCGGCAAGTTCGGTGATCTGCAGAGGCGGGTCGTGTTTTTGCTTCTGGCGTTGGTCGTTTACCGTATTGGTGGACACATCCCCGTACCCGGTATCGACTCAGCGGCTTTTGCTCAGTTTTTCAAAAGCCAGAGCGGTGGGATCCTGGGAATGTTCAGCATGTTTAGTGGTGGCGCGCTCAGCCGTTTTAGCGTGTTTGCGCTCGGGATCATGCCGTATATCAGCGCCTCGATCATCATGCAGTTGATGAGTTATGTGGTGCCCTCGCTGGAAGCTATCAAAAAGGAGGGTGAGGCCGGCAAGCGGAAGATCACTCAGTACACGCGATACGGTACGTTGGGTCTAGCTCTCTTCCAGAGTCTTGGTATAGCGCTGGCTTTGGAGGGTTCGCAGGGGTTGGTGATGTCACCGGGGTTCGGTTTTCGCTTGACGACGGTGGTCAGTCTCGTTGCCGGTACGATGTTCCTGATGTGGTTGGGCGAGCAGATCACTGAGCGTGGCCTTGGCAACGGGATTTCCATCTTGATCTTTAGCGGAATTGTTGCGGGGTTGCCGAACGCCATCGCGGGCTTGTTTGAGTTAGTTCGCACTGGCGCGATGAGCCCGGTGGCCTGTCTGTTCATCATTGCAGTTATTGTCCTCGTCACCTTTGCCGTTGTGTTCGTTGAGCGCGGGCAGCGGAAAATATTGGTCAATTACGCGAAGCGTCAGGTTGGCAACAAGGTTTATGGCGGTCAGTCCTCGCATTTACCGTTGAAGTTGAATATGTCGGGTGTCATTCCGCCAATTTTCGCCAGCTCTATCATCCTGTTGCCAGCAACGGTGGTGGGTTGGTTCGCGACTGGCGAAGGCTTGCGTTGGTTGAAGGATCTTGCGGCTGGGCTGTCACCTGGGCAACCTGTTTACGTGTTGTTGTACGCGTCGATGATTGTTTTCTTTTGTTTCTTTTACACGGCACTGGTGTTCAACAGCCGTGAGACCGCAGACAACCTGAAGAAGAGTGGTGCGTTCATCCCGGGCATACGGCCGGGTGACCAGACCGCCAAACACATCGATAGAATCCTTGGTCGTTTGACGTTGGCCGGTGCCATTTACATCACCGCTGTTTGTCTGCTTCCCGAATTTCTGGTGCTGAAGTACAACGTACCCTTTTATTTTGGTGGTACGTCGTTATTGATCATCGTGGTTGTCACGATGGATTTCTGGGCGCAGGTTCAGAGTTACGTGATGAGCCAGCAGTATGAGTCGCTCCTCAAGAAGGCTAACTTCAAGACGAGCTGATATGTCAAAAGACGATGCTATACAAATGCAAGGTGAGATTCTTGAGAATCTCCCCAATGCCACCTTTCGGGTTAAACTGGAAAACGGGCACGTGGTTCTTGGTCACATTTCCGGCAAGATGCGTATGCATTACATTCGCATCCTGCCTGGCGATAAAGTCACTGTTGAGCTTACGCCGTACGATTTGACGCGTGCACGTATCGTGTTCCGCGCCAAATAGGGTATCGAATTTAAGGTCAAGGAGAAGACCATGAAAGTTGCCGCTTCCGTCAAGAAGATGTGCCGCAATTGCAAGATCGTGCGCCGCAAAGGTGTGGTTCGGGTGATATGCACCGACCCGCGTCACAAGCAGCGTCAAGGCTGATTTAAGGAAAAACATGGCACGCATTGCCGGCATCAACATCCCGCCGCACAAGCACGCGGAAATCGGTCTGACTTCTATTTACGGTATTGGTCGCACTACTGCGCAGAAGATCTGCACGGTGGCAGGCATACCGTTCGCGAAGAAGATCAAGGATCTTTCCGATTCCGATCTGGAAAGGATACGTGAAGAAATTGGTCGCATGACGATCGAGGGTGACTTGCGTCGTGAACTCTCGATCAGCATCAAACGACTAATGGATTTAGGTTGCTACAGGGGCTTCAGGCACCGTCGTGGTTTACCGGTCCGCGGTCAACGAACCCGCACCAATGCCCGTACCCGGAAGGGTCCGCGCAAGGGTGCTGCTGCGCTCAAGAAATAAGCCAAGTCTTCGGACAGCAGCCGCAACACTGAAAGAGGCAAGATATGGCCAAGGCCCCCGTAAATACTGCAGCGCGCCGCGTGAGCAAGAAAGTCCGCAAGAACGTGACGGATGGCATCGCGCATGTGCATGCGTCGTTCAATAACACCATCATCACGATCACCGATCGTCAGGGTGGGGCTCTGGCATGGGCTTCCAGTGGCGGCCAAGGGTTCAAAGGGTCTCGCAAGAGCACGCCTTTCGCTGCACAAGTGGCGGCTGAAGTGGCCGGGCGTGCTGCGCAAGAGCAGGGCATCAAGAATCTTGACGTGCGAATCAAGGGACCGGGCCCCGGACGAGAGTCAAGCGTGCGTGCCTTGGCTTCGCTTGGCATCCGTATCAACTCCATTAGTGACGTCACGCCCATTCCGCACAACGGCTGTCGTCCGCAAAAACGCCGTCGGATCTGAGATCGATTTGGCTCGATCGGCAGCGGATATCCGCCGGCCCGTCTACAATCAGAGGTTACCCGAAGCCGGCCAGCTGTTATGTGTGCCGGCTGTTTTCCTGAAAGCGGTTCGCTTTTGAACTGCAACTTCAAGCCCACCGTCTGTGCATCACGATTTTTTGCTGCCGGACTCGCGCGGGCGGTCTGTTTCCAGACTCGCTGCCGCGTCAGAAAGAACTTAGAGGACAAGCAAGTGGCACGTTACCTCGGCCCCAAGGCCAAACTTTCCCGCCGTGAAGGCACCGACTTGTTCCTGAAGAGCGCCCGCCGCTCAATCAGCGACAAGGCAAAGTTCGACAGCAAGCCTGGACAACACGGCCGAACCAGCGGTTCTCGCACGTCCGACTATGGAATGCAGCTGCGTGAAAAGCAGAAGGTCAAACGTATGTACGGTGTGCTGGAGCGTCAGTTCCGCCGCTACTTCGCCGAAGCCGGACGTCGGAAAGGCAACACTGGCGCGAATTTGCTTGCGTTGCTGGAGTCGCGCTTGGACAACGTCGTGTACCGCATGGGTTTTGGCTCGACGCGAGCTGAAGCTCGTCAGCTGGTCTCGCACAAGGCACTGATGGTTAACGCTATCGTTGTGAACATTCCGTCATACCAGGTCAAGGCTGGTGACACGGTCAGCATGCGCGACAAGTCGAAGGCACAGTTGCGAGTGACCGAAGCACTGAAGCTGGCACAAACCATCGGTTTGGCCGATTGGGTGGCGGTGGATGCTGTGAAGATGGAAGGTACCTTTAAAAAGGTCCCCGACCGAGATCAGCATGGCGCGGAGATCAAAGAAGCGTTGATCGTTGAGTTGTATTCGAGATAAGAAGGAAGTGCGGGCGCTCCGGCTTCAGGCTGGCGCCCGTTCCCCGTTGCTTCGCGTGTCGGGTACGAAGCGACTTGCACCACACCCGGCGCGGTCCATCAGCTTTATCGGTGTAACGAGCCGAGGGTATTGACGGGAACTAGAGAACACATGCAAACCACACTTCTGAAGCCTAAAGCCATCCAGGTCGAGCCACTGGGCGGCCACCGCGCGAAAGCAACGCTCGAGCCTTTCGAGCGCGGCTACGGGCATACCCTTGGCAATGCTTTGCGTCGCGTGTTGCTGTCGTCGATGGTAGGTTATGCGCCGACCGAGGTGACCATCGCCGGCGTGCTCCACGAGTATTCGGCGATCGATGGCGTGCAAGAAGATGTCGTCCACATCATGCTGAATCTGAAGGGCGTGGTTTTCCGCCTGCACAACCGCGACGAAGTCACGCTGGTTTTGCGTAAGGAAGGTGAAGGCGCTGTTACGGCAGCTGACATCCAGACGCCGCATGATGTGGAAATTATTAACCCTGAGCACGTGATTGCGCACCTGTCGCACGGTGGCAAGCTCGACATGCAGATCAAGGTAGAGAAAGGCCGCGGTTACGTTCCCGGCAATCTGCGCCGCTACGGCGATGAGCCGACAAAGGGCATAGGTCGGATCGTGCTCGACGCTTCTTTCTCGCCCGTCCGCCGTGTCAGCTATTCGGTTGAAAATGCGCGCGTGGAACAGCGAACAGATCTGGACAAGCTGGTGATGGAGATCGAAACGAACGGCTCCATTCCGCCGGAAGAAGCGATACGTCAAAGTGCACGTATTCTTGTCGAGCAATTGGCCTTCTTCGCGCAAATCGACCCGAGCCCGTTGGACAGCATGGTTCCGCAGGTCTCGCGCCCGACGCCTTTCGACCCGATCCTCTTGCGCCCCGTCGACGAGCTCGAATTGACGGTGCGTTCAGCGAATTGTTTGAAGGCCGAGAATATCTATTACATCGGCGACCTCATTCAGCGCACTGAAACGGAGTTGCTGAAGACGCCGAATTTGGGCCGTAAGAGCCTGAATGAAATCAAGGAAGTGTTGGCTTCGCGGGGTCTCACTCTTGGCGCGCGGCTGGAGAACTGGCCCCCGCAGGGCCTCGACAAGCGCTGATCAGCGTCTGTCATGTGCAATCCCTGGTACCTGATACGGCTAGGGTTCAAATAAAGATCGGATAAGCACCATGCGTCACCGTAACGGCCCCCGCAAACTGAATCGCACCACCTCGCACCGCTTGGCGATGTTGAGGAACATGTGCAACTCTATGATCATGCATGAGGCGATCAAGACGACTTTGCCAAAAGCCAAAGAGCTGCGCAGTGTTGTTGAGCCGCTGATTACTTTGGGCAAGACGCCCACTTTGGCGAATCGTCGTCTGGCATTCAACCGTACGCGCGACCGTGACGTCGTTGCCAAGCTCTTCAATGTGCTGGGCCCGCGTTACAACGAGCGTCCGGGTGGCTACACGCGCATCCTGAAGATGGGCTACCGCGTTGGAGACAATGCGCCGATGGCTTTCGTTGAATTGGTCGATCGTCCTGACGCTAGTACCGAAGTTGTTAGCGAAGATAAGTCGGAATAATTTACGCCGGACCGCAAGGTTTCGTGTAGACTGAAGATTCTGTCGCGGGGTGGAGCAGCCTGGTAGCTCGTTGGGCTCATAACCCAAAGGTCGCAAGTTCAAATCTTGCCCCCGCAACCACCGTTAATTCACAGACGCCGGCAAGTCCGGCGTTTGTCGTTTCTGCATACAGCACGCCGTCCTGGGAGACGATACGGATCTCGCCGCCGAGCAGTTGGTTGAGGGCCTCCCTGGCTCCTGAGACGTCGTCGACCGACTCGAGACGCTCCACGAGGCCTCGGTAGACCTCAAGTGCACGCGGCAGGACCTTGCTGGGTTCGAAGCGCTCGATCGTTGCCAGCGCCTCAGTCGCCGCAGTGACCCCGGCTTCCGCTGCCTCCAGGGCGGCCTTCGTTCCCGGCGTCACGATGCCTGCTCGGATGGCGTTCATGATGTTTTCGGCCTCCTTACGCGCCTGCGAGAGTGCCCGGCGGGCCTGGGTGGGGTCGGGCGCGTCCCGACTGAGCATCTCCTTCGCTTCCCGCTCGAACGCCGCGTACGCTGCCGGACCGAGAAGTTCACGCCGAACGTCATTCAACAGCACAGACTCGATCGTCGCTCGAGCAACCCGGATGCTGTTGGCGCACACCGAAGCACCGCGGTCGCGGTTGTACGAGCAGCCGTACTGATAGCGGTCGACCATCACGTACGCGGCGCTGCAGGTTCCGCACCTGAGCAAGCCACTGAACAGGTACTTCGGGCTGCGGCCGCCAGAGCCCTTGCCAGTCGCTGTCTTCCGGTCAGACGTCCCGTGCCGTTGGCTTGCAGCACGCGCACAAGCAGCCTGCCAGACGTCTTGTTCGAGAATCCGCAGTGCCGGATCCTCGGTGATCACCCATTCGGATTCTGGACGCATGGATCGGACACGCTGACCAGAGACGGGGTGGTGCAGCCACTTGGTTCGATTCCAGACCGGCCTGCCAGCGTACATCGGGTTGCCCAGCATGCCGACCCCTTTGACATCGGGATACAGCGCCGTGTGCGCCCATGTGCCGCCTCTGGAGCTGGCGATACCTTGCTCATTTAGCGATTGCGCGATCTTGCGTGGACTGTCGCCCTACACCTGGCGCTGAAGGTGCTGGCGCACGAGTATGCGCACGCGTTGTCCCACCTGGGCATCGATGCGAACGGCGAGCACTGGACGCTTGACGCCTACGGGCAGGCGGACGAGTTCGTTCACGAGGGTCTGGCCAACTACATGTCGACGGCGGCGTTGGCTGCCAGCGACGACTGGTGGTTTCGGGAGGCCCTGGAAGCGTTGAAGAGCATGGTGGAGCATCAGACACCTCCATATCGAGAATTCCAGCGTTGGCAAAGTGACGTGGGCGCCAAGCCTGAGGCGGTGCGTGCGGCTCTGCGAACGGCGAGAACGATGGACCGGGTGACGGGTGCGCAGTTTGAACAACTGCTGCAGGATTACGCCAGTGGGCGGTGACAGGTTGAGAACCGGCCACCAGACCGCAGTGGCCGACTGCTGACCCGCAGGTATCTGTCGTCCGGCCACGGGGTTCCGGACGGGGCGACGTACAAGCACCACTCACCGGACCGCGGTGGCTGCTGGCTGCTGGCTGCTGAACGGTGAACATCGGCCTTCAGCACCTGGAAGTCCGGTGTAGGTGGTACTGCAGTCCCTCAGACGCGCACCGCGAGCGCCGGCACCCGACCCATTGCTGCAGGTCGCCGAGGGTGGACAGTCCTCGGTCGCAACTTGCAATACCGGCTATCAGCTGACATTGGCGACCGACAGCAATGCCACCCTCAACCTCACAGTCATCAACGGTTGAAGATTCACAATGTCCGGGGCAGTCGGGTGCCAGCAACGCCTCCGCGACAGCGCGCTGCGCAGTGGCTGGTGCCGCGCCAGCCTTGGGGCCACTACCTACCAGTCCATTTCCCATCCACTCGCTTCGACTTGGAGGCCAGCCGAACACGCACCGTGCCTGCCGCACTGGCCCACAGTCGCAAGTGCTGCCCTGCAGGGTCGCCCGCCTGAGTGGCGACTGGTCCTTCCGTTTCGACCCAATAGCCCGAAGGAAAGTGCAGCCGCGGCACGTAGAGCTCGGTGGGTTCGGTGATGGTCGGGTCGGCCAGGTAGGTGAGCGTCAGGCGGCCGGCATCAGGCTCGAAGAGCATGGCCTGCAGTTGGCCCTGCACGGCACAGGCGTACGGCCGGCAGAAGCCCGCCACGGCACGTCCGCCGCTGTCCGGACCGGCCGCTTCATCCCGTTGGTCGGCAGAGTAGATGGACAGGTCTTCCTGGTTCCAGCCGTCGCCCACACGGGCATCGTTGCGGTTCGTCGCGGTGTAGTTCCACTGCGTGCTGCTGAGCTGCAGGCGGTCCATCGCGTCGTACATCAATGACAGGGCTGCCGTGTGGGCTTGCCAAGCGTCGCTGCCACGTTCGCCGCCGGCCCAGCAGGCGTAGGCCCGGGCTCCGTGCAGGTCGTAGGGAATGCCGAACTCGCCGATCAGCGTGGGCACGCCGCCCGGCGCCGTGCTGGCGGGCTGCATCGCGCGCGTCAACTGCGCCACGTAGCGTTCGCGTACGGCATCGGCGCCGCGCGCCACCTCGCCGCTGATCAGGTCTGGGTGGGCGCTGGCGTCGAAGCGCTTGGCCAGCAGCATCGTCAGGTCGTACCAGTGGCTGGCATTGACCCAGTTCGCGGGCATGACAGCCGGGAACGGACGGCCCGCCAAATTGCCGAACGGGTCGATCTCTGCAAACAGCAACCAGTGCGGTGCGTGCCTGCGGACTCTGTCGGCCACGCGGTGGAAGAACGGCCCGAAGGCATCGTCGGGAATGCTCAGCTGTCGACCTTCGCAACGTTGGAAGGCGCGGTTGTCCGCGGCATGCAAGACACCCCCTTGCACCCGGTAGATGCCGGCCTGCTCGAAGGGGCAGGGCACGCCGTCTCGCCAGATCGATACGCCGTCGGGGTTGACGGTGTCCAGGCCCTGCACGACCAGACCACCCGCGGGCGAGGGGCCGACGCACGGCAAGGCCGTCGGCAACCCGCGGGCCACGGCCAGAGCCTGCAGCGGCGACCACACAAGCCCGGGCAGGGCGGGCATGGGCACCGGGTGCCCCACGGGCATGGATGCCGGCTCCAGGGGCATGCCAAGCCAGCCGGTGCCGGGTTCGTTGAGGCTGTCGAAGCCGATCACATGGCCCAGCGACTTCACGCGCTGCGCCACGACGTCCATGGCCCCGAGCAGATGACCCTGCAGAAAGTCCTGCACGTTGCGGCCGCGCACTTGAAAGTCCGGAGTGAAATTGCGCCCGCCCCAGAACAGCGTCCACAGGATGCCGTTGGCCGGACGTCGGTAGTTCGACGCCCAGCTCATCGCCGGGTAGGCGGCCTGGTGGCGTTCTTCGCCGGTGTAGTCGTAGGCGTGCTGCATCACATGCGCGGCGCCGGCGGCGTGGAAGCGGGTGAAGTCAATGCCCAGGGCCTCGAACACCCAGCCGGGCGCGCCATCGCCTCCCGACATGCGCGACCACACGTCCTGGTGGAAGTCGATGAAGACGTACAGGCCGTGCGCGCCGGCGCGGCGGCAGACTTCGGTGAAGTAGTCGAGATAGTCTGTGTCGTAGACGCCGGGCCCGGCGTGTTCCACCGCCTCCCAGGTGGTGAGCAGGCGCACGCAATTGAAGCCCCAGTGGGCCAGGCGGCCAAGGTGCTCGTCAGCTTCGGACAAGGGGAAGGGGCGACCGATGAAGCTGACGGTGCCGTGGTCGGCAAAGTCGCTGGCGTGCTGCGTGCCGCCGTCAGGGAAAGGCACCTTGCAATCGCCGCCCAGGTTCACGCCGCGCAGCGTGACCTGGCGGCCATGCGCGTCGACGAACAAGGTGCCACGGGTGTGCAGCGGCGTCATTTCGCGGGCTCCGACCGGTAGGCGCCGGCCACCGACAGCATGGGGGGCGTCACGTCGCGCAGCGCGCGCACCTCGGGCAAGGCGCTGCCGATGTCGAGCACCCTGCTGCCAGGTGAGAAGGCCGGCCAGCGGTCGGCTTGGGCAGGTTGCGCGCTGCGCGCGAACGCTGCCCACAGATCGCCCATGACGCGGACCACGGCCTGGTCCTGGGCGTCGATGGCCCAGGGTGAAGCGACCAGCGTGCCGAACGCGTATTGACGGTCCGACGCGCCCTTCAGCCGAGCGCGCATCGCGGCCGACACGAAGTCGAAGCGGTACACGTAGGTCGGCGCGCCGGTGGCCGCATGGGTCTGGGCGATCTTGAGCGCGGGCGCGGCGTAGAAGTGGTCGCCATAGGCGCGGTCCTTGAAGCCGGCGTCGCCGCCATAGGCGGCCACTGCAGCCTCGCGCACGGCAGGGTTCAGGCCCATGCTGCGGTCGAGCCGCGAGGTGTCGCCCAGGAAGGCGCCGGGCACTTCGTGGCTGTTGAAACCGACGATCAGCGGCACCCGGGCTTGCTCGCCGCGGCTGAAGCCTTCCCACACCGGGGTGCGCACGAACTGGCCGTCCGGCATGGGACCGAAGCCCTCGTAGCTCGAAGGCGCAGGCACGGCGGCAATTCGCTCGGCCGGGATCTCGCGCAACGCGGTGGCGTCTTGCGCGCCGGGCGCCAAGGCATCCATGAAGGCGAGCCCCTGGGTTTGCGCCTGGGCCAGGGGCATGACGGCTTCCATGCCGCGACCGGACTGCACGATGGCCTGCGCGAACAGGCCGCGCGCAGCGGGCGCCAGCATCAGGTGCTGCACCGCCACGCCGCCGGCGGACTGACCGAACAGTGTCACCTTGCCGGGGTCGCCTCCCATGCTGGCAATGTGCTGCTGCAACCAGCGCAGCGCGGCCACCATGTCCATCAAGCCATAGTTCGCGACCGGTGCGCCCGCCGCATCTGAATTCAACGCCGGATGGGCGAAGAAGCCGAACCGGCCGAGGCGGTAGTTCAAGGTCACCACCACGACACCGCGCCTGGCGAGCGCCTGGCCGTCGTACAGCGCCGCCGAGGCCGAGCCCCCCGTGAACGAGCCGCCGTGGATCCACACCATCACCGGGCGCTTGTCGTCGCCGCGAGCCGCCGGCGCCCAGACGTTGAGGGTCAGGCAGTCTTCGCTGGCCGGACCCGGGCCGATGCCGTTGTCGCGTGGATTGGCGGGCTGCAGGCAGTTGGCGCCGAACTGCGTCGCGGGACGCACACCCTTCCAGGGCGGCACCGGCTGTGGCGGTCGCCAACGCAGGGGGCCGACCGGCGGCGCGGCGTAGGGGATGCCACCCACGGTAGACCAGCGAATCGCCTTCCTGCGTGCCGGCGATCAATCCGCCTGCGACGGTGACGGGTGGGTTCAATGTCAGCGCCATCGGGGTGCCTTGTGCCATGGACTGCGATGCGGTGCCCAGCAGCCACAGGGCGCCTGCCAGGCCGCGCCCGACCCAGGCAGACCCGGCGCCCTTCGACCCGCGGACACGGCGACGCGGCGTCATGGCTTGGCGCTCCGCGACGGGCCGGCTTCATTGCACAAGCGTGCAAGAAATGGCAGCGCCGCAGCCGCCCAGGCCTGCGGCCGGCAGGCATGGGTGTACAGCACCGGGCCCAGGCCAGGCTCACGCGCGTGTCCCGACACCAGCTCGGGCAGGCGGCCCAGGGGCTGGCTGGCCGCCAGGTCGAACAGCCCCTGCGCCACGACCCTCAATTCGTCGTGGAAACCATACCCCGCCAGCCCGGCTGCGAACAGCGCGGTGTCGTGCGGCCACACGCTGCCGTTGTGGTACGAGACGGGGTTGAAGGCGCGCTCGTTCGCGCCCAGCGTGCGCAGGCCCCAGCCGCTCCACAGCGCCGGCGACATCAGGGTGCCGACCAGGCGCGCGGCCCGCTCGGCCGGCACGATGCCGCACCACAGCAGGTGGCCGGGGTCCGACGAGAGCACCCGCAGCGGCTGCTGCGAGCCATCCAACGCCATGGCATAGGTGCCCAGATCGTCCAGCCAGAAGCGGCGATCGAACACCTCGCCCAGCAGCCTGGCCCGTTCACGGTAGGCCGTGGCCCGCGCTGTGTCCCCCAGGGCTTCGCAGAAGCCGGCCACCGCACCGAAGGCGGCAAAGGCGTAGCCCTGCACTTCGGCCACCGCCAACGGCGGCAAGGCCTGGCTGCCGTCGGCATGCACCATCGAGTCGTGGGAGTCCTTCCACGACTGCACAAGCAAGCCCGAGCCGGAAGGCTTGAAGGCGATCAGGCCCGCATCGTCCCCACCCTGGACTTGCTGGTGCGAGGCCAGCCATTCGACGGCGGCTTCCCAGGCGGGCCGCAACTCACGCAGCAGCGCGTCGCTGCCGGTGGCGGCCCAATATTCGTTCAGCGCCATCAGGAACAGCGCCGTCGAGTCCACCGAGCCGTAGTAACGACCGAAGGGCACACGCCCGGTGCGGGAGAGTTCGCCACGCCTCATCTCGTGCAGGATCTTGCCTGGCTCTTCCTCGCGAAACGCATCCACTGCCCGGCCCTGGTGCGCGGCGAGGTAGCGCAGCACGCCTTCGGCCACCTGGGGCCAAGTGGGCAGCAGCATCATCGACGTGATCAGCGCGTCACGCCCGAACACGGTGACGAAGTGCGGCATGCCCGCTGCCGGGTACAGGCCATGCTCGGTGCTGAGCATGAGCATGCGCAGGTCGTCGATGGCGCGCTCGAGAACGGCCTGTTCGCCGTGCTGTGCCAGGCGCGTCGTGTGCTGCGCGCGCCAGTCGGCGTAGGACGGCAGTTCGCCCGCGGTGGCCGGGTCGTCCGAGGCCGACAGCGTGATGCTGACCTCGATGGTCCGCTGTTCGCTCGGCGCCAGGTGCAGGGTCCACAGCAGATCGGCCGGCGCGCCGGCAACGTGTACCCGCATCTTCACGCCGTCGCCTGCCGTGCGTTCCAGCCACAGACCCTGACCGTCGTGGCGCTGCTTCATGCCGGCAGTGAACAGGGCCTGAGCCTTCTCGGAAAACACCGCGAACAGATCGCGCCCGTCGCCCACCACGGCAAGGCTCAAGGTGAACGGTGTGGGGTCTGCGCTGTGCTGGGTGATCAGCCAGCGTTCGTCGAAGCCGTCTTGCCTGACGGTGAGTTCGCGCTCCAGCAAGGCCACCACGCTCACGTCGCGCTTCAGGGCGACGGTCTGCAGCAGGCGATCCTCGCGCGTGTCGCAGCGCAAGACCTGGCTCTTCAGGCCCTCACCGGCCGCCATCCACGTGTAGTCGCTGAGGTAGCGGGTGTCGCGGCGGTAGATGCCGGTGGCCCTTGCGCTGCAGCCGCCGTCCGCGTCCAGAACGACACAGGTCTCGTTCTCCTTCAGCACCGTGTAACCCTGCTCCATGTGAAAACCCTAGGGGCGAAAACCGCCTTGTTGTATGCAGACATGTTGACATCTTTAAGGCAGGATGTAAACATTCGTCACCCATCGAGACCGCGTACTTCAACCGCGGCCTACCACAACGGAGACACCATGCACCTGCCCATCCGTCTGACCCTTCTGCTCTCCAGCGCCATGCTGTCCGGCGCTTTTGCGCAGACCCCACCGAAGCCCGTGGAGCCGCCCCAGGCGGCCGGCGCCGAGGCACCCCAGGGGCAGAGT
This sequence comes from Betaproteobacteria bacterium, assembly GCA_043716645.1. Lineage (GTDB taxonomy): Bacteria > Pseudomonadota > Gammaproteobacteria > Burkholderiales > Burkholderiaceae_C > Rubrivivax. The sequence goes on from JAYSYH010000319.1 coordinate 23,682, forward strand.
GTCGTGGTCACCGCGCAGAAGCGCCTGCAGATCGCGCAGGACGTACCGCTGGCCGTCAGCGTGGTGGGTTCGGACTACATCGCCAAGTCGGGTGGGGTGTCGCTGAAGGACGTGGTTTCGGCCATTCCCAGCCTGCAGTTCACGCAGTCGCAGTCGGCGGTGCAGAGTTCGGTCACGATCCGCGGCGTGGGCTCCAGCGGCGGCGTGGCGGGTCTGGAGCCCAGCGTCGGCATCTATGTCGACGGTGTCTACCTCGACCGCACCTACATGGGCCTGGGCGACTTCAACGACATCGAGCGCATCGAGGTCCTGCGCGGGCCGCAAGGCACCCTGTTCGGCAAGAACACCCCGGCTGGCGTCATCAGCTTCGTCACCAAGCGGCCGTCGTTCACGCCATCGGGCGCGGTCGAGGCGACTTTGGGAACCTTCGGCCTGAAGAAGGTTGCGGCCACCTTCACCGGCCCGATCGTCGCCGACCAGCTGGCGCTGCGGGTCAGCGCCTTCGACAGCAACCGCGATGGCCTGTTCGACAACACCTTCAAGGGCGACAAGGTGAACGACTCGCGCTCGGGCGGCGTGCGGGCGCGTGCCCTGCTGCGCGCCACCAGCGACGTCGAACTGCTCTTCTCGCTGGAACACACCAACCAGCGCGGGCTGTGCTGCGCGGCCGAGACCGGGCCGGTGCCCGATTCCCGGCTCACCAGCGCCGCCGCGGCGGGTCGACCGTTCCCCAGTGTCATGAACCCCACCGACCGCAAGGTGTCCTTCGATGGCGCGTTCAGCAACAAGGTCAGTGTCGATGCGGCGGGGGTCGAGGCCAACTGGAGCGTGGGCGACTACACGCTCACGGGGATCTTCTCGGTGCGCGACACCGTGCAGGCCGGGGGCATCGACGCCGACTTCAGCCAGCTGGCCTTCCTGAACATCCTGGCCGGCCGCGACAGCGGGCAGAAGAGCCTGGAGCTTCGCATTGCGTCCCCGGCCGACCGCGCCTTCAACTACGTCGCTGGGCTGTACTACCTGTCGACGGCGGTCACCGAGAACAGCACCACCTCCGGTTTGATCAACAACCGCGGCTTCAGCCAGATCGACAACAAGTCCTGGGCCGCCTTCGGCCAGGCGACCTATGCATTCAGCAAGCAGTTCGACGTCAGCGCCGGCCTGCGCTACACCCACGACGAGAAGAACCTCTTCGCGTCGCAGACGCCGGGTTGGGGTTCGGCGGCGGAGTCAGGCAGCGACGGGCAGGTGTCGGGTATGACCAACGTGCGTTACCGCTGGGACGAGGACTCCATGGTCTACGCCTCGCTCACCCGCGGCTACAAGTCCTTCGGCTTCAACGACGGCCAGGTCGACCCCGCGCTCGGCCAGAAGCGTTTCTTCGACGCCGAGCTGTCCACCAGCACCGAGATCGGCATCAAGAAAGAATGGATGAACCGCCGGTTCACGACCAACGCCACGCTCTTCAACACCGTGTTCGACAACTACCAGGCCTCGAGCTTCTCGCCCAACCCGTCGGGCGGTGGCAGCGTGTTCCTGCTGCAGAACGCGGCCAAGCTGACGACCCGCGGCTTGGAACTGGAACTCAGCGCACGGCCCAGCCCCAACACCGAGCTATCGCTGTCCTACGCCTACCTGAACGCGAAGTTTGACAACTTCAAGACCGGGCCCGGCATCACCGGCGTCAGCACCGTGCAGGACCTGTCGGGCCGGCCCCTGGCGAATGCGCCGAAGAATGCTTTCAGCGTCGTCGGCAGCCAGCGCTGGCCCATCGCCGGCACGGGGCTGACCCTGTTCGCGTGGGGCGAGGTGTCGCGCCGGTCGGACTACTTCACCGGTCAGAACCTGGATCCGCAGTTCGCCCAGCCGGCCTACACCCTCGTGAATGCCCGTGCAGGCATCGAGAGCGGCGCCTGGACGCTGGAGGCCTGGGTGCGCAACGCCACTGACAAGACGGTGCTGTATGCCGGCAACTTCAACCCGCTGGGCGCCACCATGCCCAAGCTGTACTTCATCGGCGACCCTCGCACGGCGGGTGCCACGCTGCGTGTGAAGTTCTGATGGCGGTGCGCCCGGTTGGCGTGGGCGTGATCGGCGCCGGCGACATCAGCCGGCGCTACATCAGCTGTATGCAGGCGCTGCCTGCGTTCGCGGTGCAGCCCGCCGCCGGACGTTCCGCGGCGCGAGCCCTGCTCGACGACCCCACCGTGGAACTGGTGCTGAACCTGACTCCCCCACTGGAGCACGCCGCAGTGACCGAAGCCGCGCTGCGTGCAGGCAAGCATGTTTACAGCGAAAAGCCGCTGGCCCACAACCTGGCCGCGGCCGACAGCCTGATCGCACTGGCGCACGACACCGGCCGCACCCTGGCCTGCGCACCGGCAGTACATCTGGGGCCGGCACACCAGGCGGTCAAGCGGGCCATCGACACCGGCGCGCTGGGGCGATTGGTGGGTGGCAGCGCCACCATCGTCTACGCCGGGCCCGACCGCTGGCACCACAACCCGGCGCCGATCTTCGGTGCTGCCGCAGGCCCCTTGTTCGACCTGGGGGTGTACTTCGTGTCGGCCTTCGTGCACTGGTTCGGCAGCGTGCGGCGGGTCAGCGCCAGCGGCCGGCGCATGCAGCACACGCGGCAGGTGCAGGCAGGCCGGCGCCAGGGCACGTCGTTCCATGTCGACGCACTCACCCACGTCGTGGGCTGGATGGAATTCGAGGCCGGGCCCGTGGTGTCACTGACCACCAGCTTCGACAGCCCGGGCAGCCGCGCCAGCCTGATCGAGATCTTTGGCACCGAGGCCAGTCTGGCCTTGCCGGCCGGCGCCGATGGTTTCACGGCGCTGCCACTGTGCTGCCGCAAGCACGCTGAGTGGGCGCCGCTTGAATCTACCCTGACCGGTTGGACCGAACCTTGGTGGGCGGTGGGTGTGGTCGATGCCGCCGACGCGCTGCGCGGTGGCCGCGCAGCGCGCTGCCCCAGCGCTGTGGCCCGCCACGTGCTCGAGGTGCTCACCGCCCTGCAGGAGTCCTGCGAAAGCGGTGGCCGCGTCGAGATCCTGTCGCGTTGCCAGCCGCCGCCCGCTCTGTGCAGCGGGCCGATCGAAGCCAACTTTCCGGCTCTCTTTGCGGATGCCGTTTCAATCGACTCAGCCGGGCCCACACCATGAGCACTGTTTCCGCGCCCGCCACGCCCGACAGCAGCGCGCCGCTGAGCAACACCGCCTGTGTGCTCTACGGCCTGCCGTTCCTGGTGCACCAGGTGGCGCTGACGCCGCTGGTGACCTTTGTGCCGGCGCTGTACTCGTCGCCCGAACACGGTCTGCCGATGGCCATGGTCGGCACCATCTTGCTGGTCAGCCGGGTCGCCGACGCCGTCATCGACCCAGTGGTAGGCGAACTCAGCGACCGCACGCGCACGCGTTTGGGCCGACGCAAGCCCTGGATCCTGGCCGGGCTGCCGCTGCTGATGCTGTCGGTGATGATGGTCTTCGCGCCGCCCGGCAAGGTCACGCCGCTGTACGCCACGGTCTGGTTGTCGCTGATCTTCCTGGCGTTCACGCTGGTCGATCTGCCGTACAAGGCGTGGGGCGCCGATCTGTCGCGCGACTATCACGGCCGCAACCGCATCGCGGCCTGGCGCGAAGGCTTCGGCATGGTCAGCGGCCTGCTGGCGCTGGTGATCATCCTGCTGGCCACCCGCGTGCTGGGCATGAACACGGCCGACACGATGTTCTGGATGGGGGCGCTGTTCGCCGGGGCGATGCCCTTCTTGTTCGGCGCCGCGCTGTGGCGCGTGCCCGAACCGCCGGCCAGCGACGAGGTGGCCAGCGCCGGCACGCGCCTGGGCTGGCGCGAAGGCGTGGCCGCGGTCTGGTCCAACAAGCCCTACCTGCGCCTGATGGCCGCGCTGCTGTTCCTGATCTGCGGCGCGATCATCGGCGCCTCGCTGCACCTGATCGTGATGGAGCGCGTGTTCAACATCCGCCCCTGGTTCGGCTTCATCCTGCTGGGCGAGGGCATCGTCGGCTTGCTGTCGGTGCCGATCTGGATGCGGCTGGCGCGCCGCTACGGCAAGCACCGCGCCATGGCCATGGCTACCGCCTGGCTGGCGCTGTGGTGCCTGCCCATCCCCTTGCTCGGCGCGGGAGACGGCTGGTGGTACGCCGTCATCATCGTCATCCGCGGCTTGCAGGGCGGCGCCGGCTCGATCCTCATCCCGTCGATGGTGGCCGACACGGTCGACGTCGACACGGTGCGCACAGGCAAGTCGCGGGCCGGCACCTACTATGCGTGGACCGGTGCCATAACCAAACTGGCCATCGGCGTAGGAGCCTTTGTCGGCACGGCGCTGCCGGCGGCCTTCGGCTTCGAGAACGCCAACCTCACCAACTCCGCCAGTGCACAGTTTGCGTTGTTGGTCACCTATGCCTGGGTGCCGATGGTGATCATGGCGGGCGCCACGCCATTTTTCTGGTTCTACCCGCTCACCGAGGCTAAACAGCAGGCACTGCGGCGTGAGATCGAGGCGCGCCGAGAGTCGGCCGGCGCTACCTCATGACGGGCCAGCGCGTCCTGGCAGTTGGCGCGCATCCGGACGATGTCGAGATCTATTGCCTGGGCACGCTGTTGCGCTTGCAGCAGTTGGGGTGGCAGGTGGGCTGGGTGGTCGCGACCGATGGCCAAGCCGGTCTGCCTGCCGGAGCTGCGCCGGGACTGCGTCGCGCCGAGGCGTTGGCCGCGGGCGCGCTCGTGGGTGTTGTGCCCACCTTGCTGGGCTTGCAGGACGGGCGGCTGCTCGACGGGCCGGCGGAGACCGCCGCGCTGCGCGCAGCGGTCGACCTCTTTGCGCCAACCTTGATCATCGCCCCCAGCCCCAACGACTACCACCCTGACCACCGTGCACTCAGCCGTCTGGCCCAGGCGGTGTGCCCCTTGGGCACGGCAATGCTGCTGACCGACACCATGATGGGGGTGAACTTCCTGCCGGAAATCACGGTGGACATCACGCCCACCTATGAACGCAAGATGACCTGCTTGCAGGCGCACGGGTCCCAGGTTTCCGATATCGCCTTGGCGGCCTTGGGCACCTGGGCTTCCTTTCGCGGCTTGCAGCAGGCGCGCCGCGGCATGGCGTGACAATTGCAAGCATGAAGAACCCTTCTCGCACGCCCCGTGTGGCGGCCAGGCCGGTCGCGAAGACGGCGGCAAAGCCGGCGGTGGTGGGCGCGGCGGCCGGCAAGCCGATGACCAAAGCGGCGCAGACCGAGCACACGCGCGCCCTGATCCTGCAGACGGGCATCAAGTGCCTGTACAAGTACGGTTATGCGCGCACCAGCCTGAACCTGATCGCCAAGGAGGCGGGCATTTCGCGCGGGCCCTTGCACTACCACTTCAAGGACCCCAACGACCTCATGGCTGCCATCGGTGCCGTTCTGCCGCGCGACGTGACGGCAATCACACGGCGGCGCCTGACCGAAGCCAGCAACCTGCCCGAGCGGTTGACCACCCTCATCGACATCGCGCTGGAGCAGCACAGGGGCATTCATCATTTCGTGGCCATGGAATTGCTGATGGCTGCCCGCAACGACGAAGCGCTGGCGAAAGTGCTGCGCCCGCACCTGTTGCGGAGCGAGTTGGCAGTGGACGACTGGTGGTACGACTACCTGCACCTGATGCAGTGGCCGCGGGAGCGCTTGCTGGCCCTGCGCTCGGTCACCGTGGCCGCCCTGCGTGGGTTGTCAGTGGACTACGTTTTGCACCGCAACGATGCTGCGCATTCGCGCGCCGTGGGGCTGATGCGCGAGATGTTCTTGCTGATTGCGAAACAGCCTATCGGGAAAGGTCCGACGCGGTAGCAGTCGCGACGCTTAGGGCGATGCCGTTGAGTGGTCTCCTGGGA
>JAYSYH010000320.1:0-3250 GCA_043716645.1 Betaproteobacteria bacterium
TCCTTCCTCCCCTGCCAGATGTTCACCTGAAGCCGGTGCCAGGACCACCATCCTGCCAGCCGGCTTCACTACTACCCGGAGTTCCCACCGTGCTGTTCAACACCGTGCTGTTCACCGGCAATGCCAACCCCGCCCTGGCACAGGAAATAGCCACGCACCTAGGCGTCGAATTGGGGCAGGCCGAAGTCGGGCGCTTTTCTGATGGTGAAGTCACCGTTGAAATTCAGCAGAACGTGCGCGCCCGCGACGTGTTTGTCGTGCAACCCACCTGCTCGCCGACCAATGAAAACCTGATGGAACTGTTCATCATGGTCGACGCGCTGAAGCGGGCCAGCGCCCGCCGCATCACCGCGGTCATTCCTTATTACGGCTACGCCCGGATGGACCGCCGACCGCGCAGCATGCGCGTGCCCATCAGCGCCAAGGTCGTGGCCAACATGCTGGAAAGCGTGGGCGTCGAGCGCATGTTGACGATGGACCTGCACGCCGACCAGATTCAAGGTTTCTTCGACATTCCAGTCGATAACATTTACGCCAGCCCGGTGTTGCTGTCCGATTTGAAAAGCAAGGCATACGCCGACTTGGTGGTGATCAGTCCCGACGTCGGCGGCGTGGTGCGCGCCCGCGCTCTGGCCAAGCAGTTGGGCTGCGACCTCGCCATCATCGACAAGCGTCGGCCCACGGCGAACGTGTCGGAGGTGATGCACGTCATCGGTGAAATCGAAGGCCGCAACTGCGTGATCATGGACGACATGATCGACACGGCGGGCACCCTGGTAAAGGCTGCCGAGGTGTTGAAAGAACGCGGCGCGCAAAGCGTCTACGCTTACTGCACGCACCCGGTCTTTTCCGGTTTGGCCATCGAGCGCATCAGCGCTTCGCAGATCGACGAAGTCGTCATCACCAACACCATTCCATTGAGCGCTGCCGCCCGGGCCTGCCCGAAGATCCGGCAGCTTTCAGTCGCTTTCCTGTTCGCCGAAAGCATCCGCCGCATCAGCGACGGTGAATCGGTGACGTCGCTGTTCGCGGAGCAGAACAACAACTTCTGAACTGCAACACCCGAGGTCGGCGCAACGCTCCGGCCTGGTTTCACGGACGTCTGGTCGCGGGCGTCCACCCACCTCGACCCTCATTTGGAGTCAACATGAAATTCACAGCTTACGAGCGTACGCTGCAGGGGACCGGAGCGAGCCGCCGCCTGCGCAATGCTGCCAAAGTGCCCGGCATCGTTTACGGTGCTGGCACGCCCGCGATGATCGAGATCGATCACAACGCCTTGTTCTTCGCGCTGAAGAAGGAGGCCTTCCACTCGTCCATCCTGGAGATGGATCTGGCTGGGCAGACCCAGAAGGTTCTGCTGCGCGACTTCCAGATGCACGCCTGGAAACCCATCGTGCTGCACATCGACTTCCAGCGCGTCGACGAGACCACCCGCGTGCGCAAGAAGGTACCGCTGCACTTCACCGGCGAAGAGCTGTCCGCAGCCGTCAAGACCGACAAATGCCTGGTGACCCACGTGCGCCTGGAACTGGAAATCGACTGCCTGGCTTCGCAACTGCCGGAATTCGTCACCATCGACCTTTCGGGTTTGACGAAGAACCAGAGTCTGCACGCCAGCGATCTGAATTTGCCCGACGGCATCAAGGCCGCAAAGCACGGCACGCAGAACCCGGTGATCGTGGCCGTGACCATGCCGCGCATCGAAGAAGAAGTCGCACCTGTCGTGGTTGTCGCGGCCGACAAGGGCAAGGCCGCCAAGGCGAAGAAGAGCGAGAAGCAGAACGCCAAGTAATTCGGGTGAACCCACCCGATTGGGGGTGCGCATACTCCCCCAACGAACCGGTGCAGAGCCCCACCTCGGTGGGGCTTTTTCCTGGGCGCGGGACTCCCATAATTTGATCCCATGATTCGACTCTTTGTGGGCCTGGGCAATCCGGGCGCTGAATACGAAGCCACACGGCACAACGCGGGGTTTTGGTGGATCGACGCGCTGGCCGACAAGCTGGGCGCTCGACTGGTCCCTGAACGCGCCTACCAAGGCTTGATGGCGCGGGCGAACACCGCAGCTGGCACGGTCTGGTTGCTGCAGCCGATGACCTTCATGAACCGCTCGGGCGCATCGGTGGCGCCGCTGGCGCGCTTCTTCAAGCTTGAACCCAGCGAGATTCTGGTGGTCCACGATGAACTTGATCTGCTGCCCGGCCAGGCCAAGCTGAAGTTCGGCGGCAGCGCGGCCGGGCACAACGGGTTGAAAGACATCCAGGGTTTGCTGGGTACCCCTGATTTCTGGCGCCTGCGGCTGGGCATCGGCCACCCGGGCGTGAAGGCCGAGGTGGCGAACTACGTGCTGAAGAAGCCCTCGGCCGCCCACCGTGACGCCATCGCGCTTGCAACGGAACGTTCGCTACAGGCCAGCGAGCGCCTGCTGGCTGGCGAGATGGACGCCGCGCTGGCGCTGATTCACGCCCAGCCGCCGCGGCCCAAGCCGCCGCGTCCCGCTGTCCTGGCGGTTGACAACGCGCCCGCAATGACGCCAACGGCCGTGGCTGCTGCAGCTGCGCTGTCCCTCAAGTCCGCCCCGAAAGGAGAAGCCCCATGAAGCCGACCATCGCCGCCCTGCCTCTAACCTTGACCTTGACCTTGACCTTGACCTTGACCTTGACCCTGCCCTTGCTGGCCGTAGCGCAGGTGCCCACCGTCTGGCGTTGTGGCGCCGATGGCCGCAGCTACTCTGAGGTGCCTTGCGATGGAGGCCGCGAACTGGCGGTGGCAGGCAACCGCCCGGCGGCCGATGTGCAGGCAGCGCGCGAGCGGGCGGCGCAGGAACAGCGCGCAGCCGACGGCTTGTTGAAAGAGCGCCAGCAGCGCGAAGCAACGGTGCGCAGTATCGGCATCGCAGCAGAGCGCCCCGGGGCCCGTGTCAAACCAGCGTTGAAGCTGCAGTCGGCACCGAAGGCGAAGCAGCGATCTGCCCCGCCTGCAGAACATGGAATTTTTCGAGCAGTTGCGCCGGCGTCTCCGCGCAAAAAGGGCTGACCGGGATGCACGCCACCGGGCAGACCTGCACGCACTGCGGCTCGTCGAAATGGCCCACGCATTCGGTGCACTTCTTCGGGTCGATTTCGTAGATCTCGACACCCATGAAGATGGCCTGGTTCGGGCACTCGGGCTCGCAGACATCGCAGTTGATGCATTCGTCCGTGATCCACAGTGCCATCGTCAGGTTCCTCCCCGGCTTCAGTCTTGC
>JAYSYH010000033.1:0-7623 GCA_043716645.1 Betaproteobacteria bacterium
GGCTTTCAGCCACTTTGTCCAGCACCGCAGCAAGTGCTGGTTTCACGGCCGTGCGCCCAGTGTCGAAGCAGAACTCCACCGGCACATCGACCGTGACGGCGCCGTCGCTGCGCTGTGCAATGCGCACTGGCGTGTCCTTGAACCACGACTGCAGCCACTGCCGCTCCACCGCCAACGCCGCCGGCGCTGCAGCGCGTTGGTCGGCGGCCGATGGCGGCGACGACGGCTGTGCCGAGCCAGGTGGCTTGGTGCTGGTGCAAGCGGCGACAGCGAGTGCCATCACACCAAGTGCCGCGAAGGATCGAAGGGTCAGCATGCGAGCAGGATGAAGTTGAGGATGCGTGGTGCTTCGACGACATCCTACGCGAGGCGGGAGCGGGGTGTCCCCTGCCAGCCGTCAACCCGCCGCTTCGAGCCCACTGCTGAAGTGCGCCTTCATCAACCGCGTGGCCTCAGCAGCGTTGCGCGAATCGATCGCAAGCATCAAGGCCCGGTGTTCAGCCAGCGACTCGGCCAGCCGCCCGCGCTTGAACAGCGAGTGGTGGCGGTTGAGCTTCATCACCTTGCGCAGGTCGAGCGCGGTTTGCAACGCCCAGCGGTTGCCGGCCATCTGCAGCAGCGTCACGTGGAAATGCTCGTTGGTGGCGAAAAACGCGTCACGCCTTCGCACCTGCGACTCCAGTCGTGTGTGCATCTGCGACAGCTGTTCACGTTCGGCTGCAGTCGCGCGCCGTGCCACCGAACTGGCTGCATCGCTTTCCAGCAGCGCCAGCAGGTGGTAGACCTGAGCCACGTCGTCGCGCGACATTTCGGTGACGTAAGCGCCGCGCCGAAGCTTCATCGTCACCAGACCTTCCACGGCCAGCACCTTCAGCGCCTCGCGCAACGGCGTGCGGCTAATGCCGTACTCAGTGCACAGCTTCATCTCGTCGATCCAGTTGCCGGGCTCCAGTTCGCGTGAATAGATCTGCTGGCGCAGCCGCTCGGCCACGTCTTGGTACAGGGCGCGGCGCGTCAGGTTGTGCGGCGGTGCCGTGGCAGTCAGATCGACCAAGGTTCTTTGTCAGCTCTGCGTGGGTTTTGAATTCATAATTATTCATAACATCGCTTGTCCAGCAAGGGCTGTTTCGATGACCGCCCTTGAATGCGCAGAACAACCCCGAACCCAGGAGTGATGAGATGACCGACCGCAGCGCGGATGCCTCCGCCCACAAGCACCGCGCCGAGTTCGTCCCGGCAATACTGGCGCAATGGCAAGCGGCGGCCGCCAAGTCGGCGCCCGGCGGCGACGTGGCCGCGCTGGACTGGATCACGCCGGAAGGCATCCGCGTCAAGCCGCTGTACACGGCTGCCGACACCGCGGCACTGGCGCGGCCGGAACTGGCCGACACGCTGCCCGGCTTCGCGCCCTACATCCGCGGCCCGCAGGCCACGATGTACGCGGTGCGGCCGTGGACCATTCGCCAGTACGCCGGTTTTTCCACCGCCGAGGACAGCAACGCTTTCTACCGCCAGGCGCTGGCCGCCGGCGGGCAAGGCGTCAGCGTGGCCTTCGACCTGGCCACCCACCGCGGCTACGACAGCGACCACCCGCGTGTGACCGGTGATGTGGGAAAGGCCGGCGTGGCCATCGACAGCGTCGAGGACATGAAGATCCTGTTCGACGGCATCCCGCTGGACAAGGTCAGCGTGTCGATGACGATGAACGGCGCCGTGCTGCCGGTGCTGGCCGGCTATGTGGTGGCGGCCGAAGAGCAGGGCGTGCGGCAGGACCAGTTGAGCGGAACCATCCAGAACGACATCCTGAAGGAGTTCATGGTCCGCAACACCTACATTTACCCGCCCGAGCCGAGCATGCGCATCGTGGCCGACATCATCGAGTACACGGCGCAGCACATGCCGAAGTTCAACTCGATCAGCATCAGCGGCTATCACATGCAGGAAGCTGGCGCCAACCAGGCGCTGGAACTGGCACTGACCCTGGCCGACGGCGCCGAGTACGTGAAGACGGCCATCGCCAAGGGCCTGGACGTCGATGCTTTCGCCGGACGCCTGAGTTTCTTCTGGGCCATCGGGATGAACTTCTATCTCGAAATCGCCAAGATGCGCGCTGCGCGACTGTTGTGGACGCGGATCATGACCGGCTTCAACGCGAAGAACCCGAAGAGCCTGATGCTGCGCACGCACTGCCAGACCAGCGGCTGGAGCCTGACCGAGCAGGACCCGTACAACAACGTCGTGCGCACGACGGTCGAAGCCATGGCGGCGGTGTTCGGCGGCACGCAGAGCCTGCACACCAACAGCTTCGACGAGGCCATCGCGCTACCCACCGAAACCAGCAGCCGCATCGCGCGCAACACGCAACTGATCATCCAGGAAGAGACCCACATCACCAGCGTCGTTGACCCCTGGGCCGGCAGCTACATGATGGAGACGCTGACGCAGGAAATGGCCGAAAAGGCCTGGGGGATCATCGAAGAAGTGCATGCGCAAGGCGGCATGACCCGGGCCGTGGGCAGTGGCTGGGCCAAGCTGAAGATCGAGGCCAGTGCGGCGGAAAAGCAGGCCCGCATCGACAGCGGGCAGGACGTGATCGTCGGCGTCAACAAGTACAAGCTGGCGAAGGAAGATTCCATCGAGATCCGCGAGGTCGACAACGTCAAGGTGCGGCTGGGCCAGATTGCCCGGCTCGAAAGGATCAAGGCGGAGCGAGACCACACGGCGGTACAGAGCGCGCTCGACGCGCTGACCGCCTGCGCGGCGAGCACGGACCTGCATGCAGGCAACCTGCTGGCTCTGAGCATCGTGGCCGTGCGGCTGCGGGCTACGGTGGGCGAGGTGAGCGATGCGCTTGAGAAAGCCTTCGGGCGTCACCGCGCCGACATCCAGAAGGTGACCGGCGTGTACGCAGCGGCCTACGATTGCGCCGAAGGCTGGGACAAGTTGAAAGCCGAGATCGCTGCTTTCGGCGACGACTTTGGCCGCCGACCGCGCGTGATGATCGCCAAGCTTGGGCAGGACGGTCACGACCGCGGCGCGAAAGTCGTGGCCACGGCTTTCGCCGACCTGGGCTACGACGTCGACATCGGCCCGCTGTTCCAGACACCCGAGGAGTGCGCGCGCCAGGCCATCGAGAACGACGTCCACGCGGTCGGCATCAGCACGCTGGCTGCGGGCCACAAGACACTGGTACCCGCCATCATCACGGCGCTGCGGGCGCAAGGCGCCGACGACATCATCGTTTTCGTCGGCGGCGTCATTCCGCAGCAGGATTACGGCTTCCTGTACGACGCCGGCGTGAAAGGCATCTACGGCCCTGGCACGCCGATACCGGTGAGCGCGAAGGACGTGCTGGAGCAGATCAGGGCAGCGCAGGGCTCACCGGCCTGACGCGGGCGCAACTGGCTTGAGCATGTTCGCGGCCGACACGGTGTTGATGCAGCAAGTGCTGGGCCGTGATGGGCTCGCAAGCCCAGCGCAACGCCGCGCGGTGGCCAAGGCCATCACCTTGCTGGAGTCCACGCGCGCCGACCACCGGCTGCGTGCCGATGAATTGCTCAACGCCTTGCTGCCGTCCACCGGCGGCTCACTCCGCCTCGGCATCAGCGGCGTGCCGGGCGTCGGCAAAAGCACTTTCATCGAGGCGCTGGGTCTGTTTCTCATCGCGCGCGGGCACCGCGTGGCCGTGCTGGCGGTGGACCCCAGCAGCAGCCTCAGCGGCGGCAGCATCCTGGGCGACAAGACGCGCATGCAGCGGCTCAGCATGGACGAGCGCGCCTACATCCGCCCCAGCCCGGCCAGCGGTAACCTGGGTGGCGTGGCTGAAAAGACGCGTGAGTCGCTGCTGGTCTGCGAAGCGGCCGGGTTTGATGTCGTCATCGTCGAAACCGTGGGCGTGGGCCAGAGTGAAACGGCCGTCGCCGGCATGACCGACATGTTCGTTCTGCTGCAGTTGCCCAATGCCGGCGACGACCTGCAGGCCATCAAGAAGGGCGTGATGGAAATCGCTGACTTGGTGGTCATCAACAAGTCCGACCTGGACGAAGCCGCCGCCATGCGGGCGCGGGCGCAGATCAGCAGCGCGCTGCGCTGGTTAGGCCCGCACGCGCACAGCGCGACGCAGGTGCTGCAACTGAGCGCGTTGAAGGGCAGTGGCCTGGATGACTTCTGGCAGGCCGTCACTGTTTTCCGCGACGCCCAGCACGGCAGCGGCCAATTGACCGAACGCCGACACGCGCAGGACGAAGCCTGGATGTGGACGCGCATCGAAAGCGGTCTGAGACTGCAGTTTCGCGAGCGTGCCGCCGTACGCGCTGCGCTGCCGCAGACCATAGCCGACGTGCGTGCCGGCCGACTCGCAGCCTCGGTCGCTGCTCGCCGTCTGCTGGATCTGTCCAACCTTCCGAATTGAACGCAGACCGAAGAGAGAACACCATGCACGACATCATCGAACAGCTGGAAAGCAAACGCGCCGCGGCGCGCCTGGGTGGCGGCGCGAAGCGCATTGCCACGCAGCACGCCAAGGGCAAATTGACCGCGCGCGAGCGGCTCGAATTGCTGCTGGACGAAGGCACCTTCGAAGAGTGGGACATGTTTGTCGAACACCGCTGCAACGACTTCGGCATGCAGGACAACAAGACGCCGGGCGATGGTGTCGTCACCGGCTACGGCATGATCAACGGCCGCCTGGTGTTCGTGTTCAGTCAGGACTTCACCGTCTTCGGCGGCGCGCTTTCCGAAGCCCACGCCGAGAAGATCTGCAAGGTGATGGATCAGGCGATGAAGGTCGGCGCGCCCGTCATCGGTTTGAACGACAGCGGCGGTGCGCGCATCCAGGAAGGCGTGGCCTCATTGGGTGGCTACGCGGAGGTGTTCCAGCGCAACGTGATGGCGTCAGGCGTCATCCCGCAGATCAGTTTGATCATGGGCCCATGCGCAGGCGGTGCGGTGTATTCGCCGGCGATGACCGACTTCATCTTCATGGTGAAGGACAGCAGCTACATGTTCGTCACCGGCCCCGAGGTGGTGAGGACCGTGACCCATGAGGAAGTCACCGCCGAGGAACTGGGCGGCGCCAGCACCCACACCAGCAAGAGCGGCGTGGCCGACCTGGCTTTCGAGAACGACGTGGAAGCGTTGCTGATGGTGCGCCGCTTCTACAACTATCTGCCCCTGAACAACCGCGACGGCGTGCCGGTGAGGCATGGCCTGAACGGCGGCGACCCGGCCGATCGACTGGACATGAGCCTGGACACGCTGGTGCCGGCCAACGCCAACCAGGCTTACGACATGAAGGAGTTGATCCTGAAAGTCGTGGACGACGGTGACTTCTTCGAACTGCAGCCCGATTACGCCAGGAACATCGTCATCGGCATGGCGCGCATGGCCGGCCACACGGTGGGCATCGTGGCCAACAACCCGCAGGTCTTGGCCGGCTGTCTGGACATCAAGAGCAGCATTAAGGCCGCGCGCTTCGTGCGTTTTTGCGACGCCTTCAGTATCCCGGTGGTGACCTTGGTCGACGTGCCGGGCTTCATGCCAGGCACCAGCCAAGAGTACGGCGGCATCATCAAGCACGGCGCCAAATTGCTGTACGCCTACGCCGAATGCACGGTGCCCAAAGTCACCGTCATCACGCGCAAGGCCTACGGCGGCGCCTACGACGTGATGAGCTCCAAGCACTTGCGCGGTGACGTGAACTTCGCCTGGCCGCATGCCGAAATCGCGGTGATGGGGGCCAAGGGCGCGGTGGAAATCATCTTCCGTGAAGACAAGGGCGATCCGGACAAACTCGCTGCGCGCGAGGCCGAATACAAGGCGCGCTTCGCCAACCCGTTTGTGGCCGGCAGCCGGGGCTACATCGACGATGTGATCCAGCCGCATGAAACGCGCAAACGCATCTGCCGTTCGCTGGCGATGTTGAAAGACAAGAAACTCGACAACCCGTGGCGCAAGCACGGCAACATCCCGTTGTGATGTGGGCCCCCATGCTCCCTCCCGTCGCTACCCCCCAGGGGGGCACATGCAGCGGCCCGGCAAAGCCGGTTCCGCGCATGCCGCTCGGTCAAACACTTCCATTGGCGAGTTGCCTCCATGTTTAAGAAAATCCTCATCGCCAACCGAGGCGAGATTGCCTGTCGCGTCATCAAGACCGCGAAGAAGATGGGCATCCTGACGGTGGCCGTCTATTCCGAAGCCGACCGCGACGCCCTGCATGTGGAACTGGCAGACGAAGCGGTGCTGATCGGTGCCGCGCCTTCGCGCGAAAGCTACCTGGTCGCCGACAAGATCATTGCGGCCTGCAAGGCAACGGGTGCCGAAGCGGTGCACCCGGGTTACGGTTTTCTGTCCGAGAACGAAGATTTCGCGCGCCGCGTCGAGCAAGAAGGCATTGTCTTCATCGGCCCCAAGCACCACAGCATTGCAGCGATGGGCGACAAGATCGCGTCGAAGAAGTTGGCGGCTGCAGCCAGGGTCAGCACCATTCCCGGCTTCAACGAAGCCATTGCGTCGCCCGAGCAGGCGGTGGAAATTGCCAAGGGCATCGGCTACCCGGTGATGATCAAGGCCAGCGCCGGTGGTGGCGGCAAGGGCCTGCGCGTGGCGCACAACGACAAGGAGGCCTTCGAAGGCTTCAGCTCGTGCCGCAACGAGGCGCACCACAGCTTTGGTGACGACCGCGTCTTCATCGAGAAATTCGTTGTCGAACCGCGCCATATTGAAATTCAAGTGATGGGCGACGCGCAGGGCAACGTCGTCTTCCTGAACGAGCGCGAATGCAGCATTCAGCGCCGTCACCAGAAGGTCATCGAAGAGGCGCCGTCGCCCTTCATCAGCGAGGCCACGCGCGCCGCGATGGGCGCGCAGGCCGTGCAATTGGCCAAGGCGGTGAATTACCAAAGTGCGGGCACCGTGGAATTCGTCGTTGGCAAAGACCAAAGCTTCTATTTTTTGGAAATGAACACGCGGCTGCAGGTGGAACACCCGGTGACCGAATGCATCACCGGGCTTGATCTGGTGGAACTGATGATTCGCGTGGCTGCCGGTGAGCCACTGCCGTTCACACAGGCCGACGTGACGTGCGACGGCTGGGCGATGGAATGCCGTATCAATGCCGAAGACCCGTTTCGCGGCTTCCTGCCGTCCACCGGCCGACTGGTTCGCTACGCGCCGCCTGCGACCACGATGGAAGCGGCTGCGCCGGTGCCTGAAGTGGGTGTGCGGGTGGACACCGGCGTGGCAGAGGGCGGCGAGATCCCGATGCACTACGACTCGATGATTGCCAAGCTCATCGTGCACGGCAAAGACCGGCTGGACGCGATCGCAAAGATGCGCGAAGCGCTGAACGGTTTTGTGATTCGCGGCATCAGCAGCAACATTCCGTTTCAGGCGGCGCTGCTGGCACACCCCAAATTTGTGGCGGGTGACTTCAACACCGGCTTCATTGCCGAGAACTACGGCAAGGGCTTCTCGGCTGAAGACGTGCCGCATGACGACCCCGACTTTCTGGTGGCGCTGGCCGCTTACGTTAACCGCCGCTTGCTGGGCCGCGCTGCTGGCATCAGCGGGCAACTGCCAGGGCACGGCGTGACCGTGGGGGAAGAGTTTGTCGTGATTCAGCTT
>JAYSYH010000321.1:0-3243 GCA_043716645.1 Betaproteobacteria bacterium
TCCAGCTGAAATATGCCGACGTCGAGCCGGTGCAGGTCGTCTTTGACTGGTTCGCGTCGCACGCTTCGGATCGGACCGCGTGAGGGAAGGCGCCGACGATCCCGGCCTGTACGCGTACGAGCCCTATCCCGGGCGCCCGCCGATCGTGTGGCCGGGCGGCAAAAAGGTCGCGGTGTGGGTCGCGCCCAACCTGGAATATTACGAGCTCGACCCGCCCGCGCACCCGCAACGCAAATCGTGGGGGCGGCCGCATCCCGACGTCGTCGGATACGCCCATCGCGATCACGGCAATCGGGTCAGTCACTGGCGGATGGCCGATGTGATGGAGCGCAACGGCTTCCCCGGATCGGTCAGCCTGTCGGTGGCGCTGTGCGATCATCATCCCGAGGTGGTCGAAGATGCCCGGCGGCGCGGTTGGGAGTTCTTCAGCCACGGCATCTACAACACACGCTACACCTACGGCATGAGCGAAGCCCAGGAGCGCGCGATGATCCTGGACAGCATGGACACCATCGAACGCGCCGTGGGCCGCCGCCCGGCGGGCTATCTGGCGCCGGCGCTGTCGCACAGCGACGTCACGCTGGACCTCTTCGCCGAGCTGGGCGGCATCTACACCTGCGACCTGTTTCACGACGACCAGCCCACGCCGGTGGCCGTGCGCGGCGGCCAGCGTTTCGTGTCGGTGCCGTATTCGCTGGAACTGAACGACACCATCGTCTATGTCGTCAACAAGATCGAGCCACGCCGCTACGGCCAGATGATCAAGGACAGCTTCGACCGCCTGTATGCCGAAGGCGCGGTCTCGGGCACTGTGATGTGCATCCCCACGCACAACTACCAGGTCAGCTGCCCGCACCGGCTGAAGGCTTTCGAAGAAGCGCTGGACTACATCACCAGCCACGACGGCGTCTGGCTCGCCACAGGGCGCGAGATTGCCGAGCACACGCTGGCCCACGACTACGACGCGAGCCTGGCCGACATCGCCGCGCGCGCTGGCGGCACGCCGCTGAAAGGCTGACCGCATGGCCCTCGACGACAGCCACCTGCAATACCCCAAACGCCAGTACGGCATGGACCACGACCGCTACCCGTGGTCGATGCTGAGCGGCCGCCCGCCGGTGACCTGGCCCGCGGGCAAGCACCTGGCGTTGTGGATCAACGTCAGCCTGCAGCACTTCCCGCTGAACCCGCGCGGCTGGCCGGTGAAGCTGCCGGGCTCGATGACCATGCCCTACCCCGACCTGCGCCACTACACACTGCGCGACTACGGCAACCGGGTGGGCGTGTACCGTTTCATGCGCGCTTTCGAGCGCCACGGCATCACCCCCACCTGGGCCATCAACGCCCAATTGGCCGAGCGTTATCCGGCACTGCTGGCCGCGGTGCTGGAGCATGGCGGCGAGGTCATCGGTCATTCCTGGAACATGGACACACCGCATGCCGGTGGCTTGGACGAAGCCGAAGAGGCCGAACTCGTGCACCGCTCAGTGGACACGCTGCGTCGGCTGACCGGCCAGGCCGTGCGCGGCTGGTTGAGCCCGGGCCGCTTGCAGACCGAACGCACGCCGGAACTGCTGAAGGCCCAGGGCGTGGACTACTGCTGCGACTGGGTCAACGACGACATGCCCTACCGCTTCCACACCAGCGCCGGCCCGCTGTGGTCGATGCCGTTGTCCAACGAGCTGGAAGATCGCTTCGTGATCATGGACAACCAGCATTCGGAAGCTTCGTGGGCGCAGCAGGTAGGCGACGCTGCCGAGTTGCTGCTGGCCGAAGCGCAAACCCAAGGTGGCCGCATTCTGGCGCTCGACCTGCACCCCTGGGTGCTGGGTCAGCCGCACCGCATCCAGCATCTCGAAGCCGTGTTGGCCCACCTCACCGCCTTGCCTTCGGTGTGGTGCGCAGGCGCTGGCGACATCCTGCGGGTGTTCGCGGCGCAGGCCGAGACCCGCTGAAACGGCGGGCTCCCAGCCACTGCTGCGCCCGAGCAACAGGCGCGCTGCGCTGCTGAAAGGCGGGATGGACAAGCTGTTTCAAGCTGCTAGTATTTGTCCGGACAAGTGAACTTTTGCAGAAATCTTCCGATGCCCAAAATCCAGCCTTTCCTGTTCACTGCCCTGGCCCTTGCCGCTGGCCAGCTGTGCGCGCAGACGGCTCCCGCCAGCGCGGTGGGCACCGACACAGCAGTTGCGAACAGCGCGGCGAACAGCGCGGCGAACACCGCAGCGAATACAGCCAGCAACGCCACCGGCGCTGAAGCGCAGACCGTCACCGTCACCGCGCGGCGCGTCGGTGAAAGGTTGATCGACGTGCCGCTCTCCATCCAGGTTTTCTCGGGCAAGGCCATCGAAGAACGCGGCATTTCGTCGCTCACTGAACTGTCGCTGTTCACACCGGGCTTGAGCTACTCGCCCGACCTGGGCCGCAGCAACGAGCGCCCGGTGATCCGCGGCATTTCTGCACTGCGGCCCGAAGCGCCGCAGCCGGTATCGGTCTTTCTGGACGGTGTCTTCATGCGCGACGGCGCACTGGGCCTGATGCTGGACGACGTGCAGCGGGTGGAAATCATCAAGGGCCCGCAGTCGGCGCTGTATGGCCGGTCGACCTACGCTGGCGCGATCAACTACATCAGCATCAAACCGAGCAACGAACTCAAAGGCAAGGTGCAATTCACCGAGGCCACCGATTCCGAGTCGTCGGCCTTCGCCGCCGTGGGTTTCCCGATCCTGAAAGACCTGCTGGCGGCCCGCGTCAAGGTGCGCCATTACGAATTCGGCGGTCAGTACACCAACACCCAGACCGGCAAGACGATCGGCAGCGAAAAGACCAATGCCGCCGGTCTTCAGTTGTGGCTGACCCCGTCGCCGCTGTTCGACGCGCTGTTGTCGCTGGACAGTTCGCGCGACCGCGACGGCCTGTTCGCCGCCACCATCCGCACTGTCCCGACGCAAGCCGGCGGCGTCGTCACCAACCAGAACGGCAGTACCAACGGCGCCAACGGGTCGGTCTGCAACGGCCGCAGCATCAACATCGTGGGCAACAACGCCGCCGGCCTGCCCGATGCAGCGGTCCCGCCCACGGCTGCTGCGCGGCTCAACGGCTGGCCTTGCGGCGCCGCCACCTTCAGCGGCACCACCGTGACGCGCAATCAGAATGACCTGGCCAGCTACACCAACCCGCTGAACGGCGCGGCCTATGGCGACATCGGCGGCCTGGACCGCGAAATCAACCGCGGTGCGCTGA
>JAYSYH010000322.1:0-9787 GCA_043716645.1 Betaproteobacteria bacterium
ACCTGCGCCAGCGCCGCGAAGTTGATGCTGTGCTGGCCCTTGTTGTCGGCGGTGCCGCGGCCATACCAGCGTTGGCCTTCACCCTCGCCGCGCACCGCCACGGTCCACGGGCCTTCGCCCTGGGTCCAGCTTTTGTCCTGTCCGCGAATGACGTCGCCGTGGCCGTAGACCAGCACCGTGGGCAGCTTGTCATCCTCGTGCCGGCTCGCAGTCAGCAGCGGGCCGTAGGCCGCTTCCGGGTTGGCGTGGATCTGGCTGCTGAAGCCCAGCGCAGCCAGCGTGGGCACTATCTCGTCGGCCAGATATGCCTGCAGCGCCGGGCCTGAGGCCGGGTCCTGGCTTTCGGTGCGGATGGCTACGCGGCGGCTCAGGTCGCGCAACAAGGCGCCGCTGTCGAAATGGCTCTGCGCGCCTTGCAGCGCGATGGCTCGCGTGCTCATGCGACCCCGACCTCGCCGACGAGATGGAAGTGTTCAACCACCGGCGGCGCTGCAAAGAACGGCCCGACGATGGCGCGCTTGAAGCCCGGCGCGCGGCGGGCCAGCGTGGACAAGCCAAGCTGGATGGCGGCTTCGAAGGCGGCATTCTGGCCAGGGGCAATGCGGATATCAGCGATTTCGAGGATCACGAAATGGGCTCCAGTTTCAGGCGGTGGCTGCAGTGTCCCATGGTGCGCAGCGGCACCGTATCCAGTGGCGCGGCAATGGCCCGCGTGAAGATGAATTGCGCCACGGCTTGCGGCTGCCAAGTCTGGCTGAACGTCAGCTGGGGCGCCCCGATCAACCTTTGCGTGTCGCTGTGGGTCGACCCCTGAGCCGCCGCCGCGCTGCCGCGGTCAGGCGTCCAGCGGCAAGCCCACATAGTTCTCGGCCAGCACCCGCTGCGCCGCCTCAGAGCCGCACAGGTAGTTGAATTCGGCTTGCTGCATGCGCGAACCGAAGCCGCCCGTGTCTGTGGCGTCGCCGGGGAAGTTGTGCATCAGCGAAGTGAACCACCAGCTGAAGCGTTCGGCCTTCCAGATCCGGGCCAGTGCGCGCTGTGAGTAGTGGTCCAGTCCTGCCGTGTTGCCGCCGTGGCCGCTGTAGAAGTCCATCAGCGAACGCGACAGCAGGGCCACGTCCGACGCCGCCAGGTTCAGACCCTTGGCGCCCGTGGGCGGCACGATGTGGGCGGCGTCGCCGGCCAGGAACAGGCGGCCGAAGCGCATCGGCTCGGCGACGAAGCTGCGCAGCGGCGCGATGCTTTTTTCGATAGCCGGGCCGGTGACCAGGCGCTCGGCGGCATCGGGCGGCAGGCGCAGTTTCAACTCGGCCCAGAAGGCGGCGTCTGACCAGTTGTCGATGTGGTCGTTCAGTCGGCACTGCAGGTAGTAGCGGCTGCGCGTGTGGCTGCGCATCGTGGCCAGGCTGAAGCCGCGCTCGCCCTGGCCGTAGATCAGCTCGTGGCTGACCGGCGGCGTGTCGGCCAGGATGCCCAGCCAGCCGAAGGGGTAGATCTTCTCGAAGGTGCGCGCGGCGCCGGCCGGCAGCGCTGCGCGGCAGATGCCGTGAAAGCCGTCACAGCCGGCGATGAAGTCGGCGGCCAGGCGGTGTTCCACGCCGTCCTTGCGGTAGGTCACCCAGGGGTGCAGGCCGTCGAAGCCGTGCGGCTGCACCTGCTCGGCTTCGTACACCGTGGGCAGGCCTGCAGCGGTGCGGTGGTCCATCAAGTCGCGCGTTACTTCCGTCTGGCCGTAGACCGTCATGCGCTTGCCGGTCAGTGCCTGGAAGTCCACGCGCAGCCGGGTGCCGTTGAAGGCCAGCTCGACGCCGCCGTGCGAAATGCCTTCGCGCTGCAGGCGGGCACCGGCGCCGGCTTCGACGAGAAGGTCGGTGGTGCCTTGTTCCAGCAGGCCCGCGCGGATGCGGCCCAGCACGTAGTCGGGGCTGCGCTGTTCGACGACGACGTTGCTGATGCCGGCGCGGTGCAGCAGCGCGCCCAGCAACAGGCCGGCCGGGCCGGCACCGACGATGGCGACTTGGGTGCGCATGGAAGGTCCTTCGTGACGCGGATTCACGGCAAGGATTGCACACCCGGGCCGCCGCGCCGTCGGGTCCACTCAAGTTGAACCGCCAACGCCCGAAAACCAGCCATCGGGCCGGCACCCACTGCCGCCCTTCTGCTTGGTCACCGAGGTCCGCATGGCCGCCACTTCCATTGCTGTTGAAGAGCTGCGCGTCGGCATGTACATCCAGCTCGACGGCGGCTGGCTGTCGCATCCGTTTCCACTGTCCAGCTTTCGCATCGCTGGCCCCGAGCAGATGCTGACCCTGCGCGGACTGGGCCTGGGCCGCGTGCGCTGGGTACCCGAGAAGAGCGTGTTGCAGGACACGGTCGATGCCACCGTAACGTCCACCACCGAGGTCGCCGAAACGGTTGCCGCCGAAAGCCTGGCGTCCGCGACGAAGGGCGTCGACGGCACGGCGCTGTCGCGCGCCGACTGGCTGGCCGCGCAGCGTGAATCGGCCCGCCTGTGCGAACGCCAGTACGGCGAAGCGTCGCAGGCCTGGCGGGGCGCGATGGACGCCCTGGTCGCCCGCCCGCAGGAGGCCGGCAGTACGGCGCGCTTGTTGACGCAGGCCATGCTGGACAAGATGCTGGCCGCCGATGACGTCGGCATCCGCCTGGTTTCGGGTGGCGGTGACCGTTATGCGGCGCATGCGCTGAACGTCACCGTCATCTCGCTGCTGATCGGCCGCACGCTCGGGCTGAACGAAGGTGAACTGGCCGACCTGGGTGTGGGCGCGCTGATGCACGACGTGGGCAAGCAGGATGTGGCCGAGCGCTACCGCCACGGCGACGACAGCTTGGGCAGCAGCGAGATGGCGGCTTACCGCGAGCATGTCGCCAAGGGTGTGGCCCAGGGCCGCCGCATGGGCCTGGCGCCGGGCGCGATGGCCGTGCTGGCGCAACACCACGAACACGCCGACGGGTCTGGTTTCCCGGCTCAGATGGACGGCGAGAGAATGAGCATGGCAGCGCGCATCGTGGCCATCGTCGACCGCTACGACAAGCTGTGCAACCCGGGCTCCAGCGCGCTGGCGATGACGCCGCACCAGGCCGTGGCCATGTTGTTTGCGCAGGGTCGCCAGCGTTACGACACCACGGTGCTGAACACCTTCATCCGGATGATGGGCGTGTACCCGGCCGGTTCGCTGGTGCAGCTGACCGACGACCGCTACGCGATGGTGGTGGGGGTGAATTCCAGCCGCCCCTTGAAGCCGCGCGTGCTGGTTCACAACCTGGCGGCCACCGAGCTGCTGGACCTGGAACAGATGACCGACCTGGGCATACGCCGCAGCCTGGCACCGGCCAAGGTACCCGGAGCGGCCCTGCAGTTGCTGGACCCGCGCCCTCGCGTCGCCTACTACTTTGAGCCGATCGCGCGCGATCAATGCGATCAACACCACCACAAGGCCCTCGCCGCGTGATGCCGCCCGCTGCAGCCTCGTCCACCGCAGCCAGCGAAAGCTTTAGCCGGCTGCTCGACGGTCTGCCGCACGCCGCCTGGGTGGTGGCACTGGCCGATGCCCGCGTGGTGGCCGTCAACGCCGCAGCCGTGGCCTTTCTGGGCCGGCCGCCGGCTGCCTTGCTGGGTGCTGCCGCGCTGGACCTGGCGGATTCGCCTGAAGACGCCGCCTGGTGGGCCGACGCCGCGGCCGGCGTGGCCGACAAGCTGCATTCAGAAGCGCTGTACGCGGGTGCTGACGGCCGCGTGCGTCCTGCACTGCGCAGCATCGGTCTGATTCGCGGCGGCGGCGGCCCTGCCGGCCAAAAACCCACGCACGCGCTGGTGATGCTGTGCGACCGCAGCACCGAACGCGCCGTGCAGGACGAAAGCGACCGCCTGCTGGCCGAACTGCAGGCCACGCTGGAAGCCACCGCCGACGGCATCCTGGTCACCGGGCTGGACGGCCGGCTGCGCGCCTTCAACCAGCGCTTTGCCGAGATCTGGGGCCTGCCGACCGCGCTGCTGCAGGCCGGTCACGACAACGACAGCGCCATCCAGGCCTGGATGGCCGAGCAGGTGCTGCCGCAGTCCGGCCCGCCGGGCCCGCCGCGCGCGCCGCGCTCGCCGCGCTCGCAGGGCGACCCGGGGGTCGGCGAGCGCATCGAACTGCGCAGCGGCCAGGTGTTGGAGCGGGTGACTCGGCCGCTGCTCAGCGCCGGCCGCACGCTGGGGCACGTGTGGTCGTTCCGCGACCTGACGGCGCGCGTGCGGGCCGAAGAACGCGTCCAAACGCTGGCCCTGCACGACGCGCTGACGGGCTTGCTCAACCGCGCCGGCCTGGCCGTCCGCGTCGACCAGGCGGCCGCGGTGGCGCGGCGTGACGGGCAGGGTTTCGCGCTGCTCTACATCGACCTGGACCGCTTCCGCCACATCAACGACAGCCTGGGCCACGACACCGGTAACCGCGTGTTGCTGGCCGTGGGCCAGCGCATCCAGGCCTGTCTGCGCGTCGATGACGCGCTGGCCCGCTTGGGTGGCGACCAGTTCGCCGTGCTGGTCGCCGGCGCCGACCAGGCCGCCGCAGAAGCCGCCGCACGGCGCGTGCTGAACGTGGTGGCCCAGCCGTGCAACGTGGACGGCGCGCCCTTCACGCTGACCTGCAGCATCGGCCTGGCGCTGGCGCCTTCGCACGGCCAGCGCATCGACGAACTGGCGCGCCACGCCGAAGCCGCGATGCGCGCGGCCAAGCATGGCGGGCGTGCCGCCTACCGGCTGCACCAGGCGCGCGCTGAAGGTGACCGCCGCCTGCACATGCGGCTGGACCATGCCATGCGCCAGGCGCTGGTCAGCGGCCGTTTCCGCCTGCACTACCAGCCGCAGGTGGACCTGCGCAGCGGTGCCATCGTCGGCGCCGAAGCGCTGCTGCGCTGGCGCGACCCCGAGATGGGCGAAATTCCGCCCGGCCGTTTCATCCCGGTGGCCGAAGACAGCGGCTTCATCGTCACTCTGGGCGACTGGGTGCTCAGCCAGGCCGTGCGCCAGGCTGCACTGTGGCACAGCAAGGGTTGGTCGCTGCCGATCGCCGTCAACGTGTCGGCACTGCAGTTCCAGCAGGCCCAGTTCATCGACCGCGTGGCCGGCGTGCTGGCCATCAGCGGGCTGCCGCCACGGCTGCTGGAACTGGAGCTGACCGAGTCCATCCTGGTGCATGACGCCGAAGGCGCGCTGACCCGCCTGCACGCGCTGGAACGCCTTGGCGTGCAAACTTCCATCGACGACTTCGGCACCGGCTATTCCAGCCTCAGCTACCTCAAACGCTTCGCCATCGGCAAGCTGAAGATCGACCGCAGTTTCGTGATGGGCCTGCCCGCTGACGACAGCGACGCGGCCATCGTGCGCGCCATCCTGCAGATGGCCCGCGCTTTGGGCAAGAAGGTCATCGCCGAGGGTGTGGAAACCGAGGCCCAGCGGCAATTCCTGCAAGACGCCGGCTGCGATGAATTCCAGGGCTTCCTGGTCGCCCCGGCGCTGGACACCCTGAGCTTCGAAGCGCGGTTGAAGCAGGTCCACACCGCGCCACCGCCGCCGGTTCCGCGCATCCGCCTGGTTGGCGGCTGATTGGCGGCTGAGCGCGGCCTGAGCAGGGCCACAATCGGGGCCCTGAGTAGCCGCTATGCACGCCCTGTCGCCATGATCTACAAGTTCAAAAGCCCGGCCGCCGGTGACCTGATCATGCTGGCGCCCCAGGGCGACCAGTTGCTGCGGCTGTTGGGCCGTGAGCCAGCTGCGCAAGGCGTGTTCGAGCCCGCCGACATGCCGGCGCTGGTACAGACCTTGCAAACGGCCATTGCGGCGGCCGAAACACCGCCCGCCGACGCCGACGCCGATGGCGACAGCCCGGCGCCGGCCGTCGGCCTGCGCCAGCGGATGAGGCCGATGGTCGAGATGCTGCGCCGCGCCCAGGCGGCTGACTCGCGCATCGTCTGGGGCGTTTGAACCGCACTGGTATCTGAACCGGGGTGACGTGACCGCAGTGACGTGACCGCGCCGCCAGACCTGACCGACCTGCAAGAGAGAGCCTGCCGATGAAACTCTGGAGTGACAGCTGGACCAACGGCGACCGCATTCCCACCCGCTACGCGGCGGGCCGGCCTGACGGTGCCGGGGGCGCCACCTTCAGCGACAACCTGAACCCGCACCTGGCTTGGAGCGAGGTGCCCGTCGGTGCACAGTCGCTGGTGCTGATCTGCCACGACTTCGACGTGCCCACCAAGGGCGACGACGTCAACCAGCCCGGCCGCGAAGTGCCGGCCGATCTGGCGCGCCAGGACTTCTTCCATTGGGTGCTGATTGACCTGTCCCCCGGCGTGACCGAGATCGCCGAAGGCGCGTTCAGCCAGGGTTTCACCGCGCGCGGCAAGCCCGGGCCGCAGGCGCTGCTGGGCGGCCGCCACGGTTTGAACGACTACACCGGCTGGTTCGCCGGCAATCCGGCAATGGCCGGCAACTACTTCGGCTACGACGGACCCTTCCCGCCGTTCAACGACGCACTGATCCACCATTACGTGTTCACGCTGTACGCGGTGGCGGTGGCGCGGCTGGCGCTGGACGGCCTGTTCAACGGCGCCCAGGTGCGCGACAAGCTGGTCGGCCGGGTGCTGGGTGAGGCCACTTTCAGCGGCACCTACACGCTGAACCAGCGGCTGTTGTCGGCCGGGCACTGAACGGCCGCAGCCGCCTCGGTGCCCATGCAAGACCCGACCCGACTCTTTCTGCTGCGCCACGGCCAGACGGCCTGGAATGCCGAGACCCGCATCCAGGG
Organism: Betaproteobacteria bacterium; assembly: GCA_043716645.1. Lineage (GTDB taxonomy): Bacteria > Pseudomonadota > Gammaproteobacteria > Burkholderiales > Burkholderiaceae_C > Rubrivivax. Next base: position 6,813 of record JAYSYH010000322.1, read on the forward strand.
CCAGTTGGACATACCGCTGGACGCCACTGGTCTGTGGCAGGCCGAACGCGTGGCCCTGGCGCTGCAGGCCGAGGGGATCCAGGTGCTTTACAGCAGCGACCTGCAACGCGCCCGCCAGACCGCCGCGCCGCTGGCCGCTGCGATCGGCCTGACGGTACAAACCGACGCGGCATTGCGCGAACGCGGCTTTGGTCACTTCGAGGGCAGCACCTACGCCGAGATCGAAGCCCGCTGGCCCGAGGACACTTTGCGCTGGCGCCTGCGCGAACCCGATTTCGGCCCTGGTGGCGGCGAACCGCTGCAGGCTTTCTACGACCGCAGCGTGCGGGCCGTGTGGGCCTTGGCTGCACGCCACGCCGGCCAGACGCTGGCCGTGGTGGCGCACGGCGGCGTGCTGGACTGCCTGTACCGCGCCGCCCGCCACATCGACCTGCGCGGCGCGCGCACCTGGCAGGTGGCCAACGCCACCATCAACCGCCTGCTGTGGACGCCCGAGGGCTTCAACTTGGTCGGCTGGAACGACGCCAGCCACCTCGACCCCACTGCGGCGTTGTCTTCATCGCCAGCAGTTGACGACGCTGTCGGTGCCTGAGATGGCCTTGGTGCCGGCCTGGTTGATGCTGAGCGTGGCACAGCCGGTGTCACGCGTGGCCTGCCCGCCGGTGGGTGCGGCCTGGATGGTGAAGGTGCGGGCCTGCGGCTGGCCGCTGGCGAAAGCGAAGGTGTAGCTGCTGCTCAAGTCGCTGCGGCAGGCAGTGGCCGGCAGCACCGTGGCGGCCCCGGCGTTCTGGTCGTAGCGGATGTTGCTGGCGTAGACGCGTTCCATGAACTGCGCCTGCTCCATCAGGCAACCGGCCGCCGACGCGCGCTTGGTGCGCACCACCTGCGACTGGTAGCTGGGCAGCGCCATCGACAGCAAGATGCCCGCGATGGCCACCGTGATCATCAATTCGATCAGCGAAAAACCGCGTGAGGACTTCATTTGTTGACCACCTCGCGCCAGGAAATGCGACCGTTGCGGACGGGGTTGTTGACGCTCAGGCTGCGGATGTCGCCGCTGGTGCCGCTGCTGACCAGGCGGTTGCCGATCAGGATGGCGTCGCTGGGCAGGTTGATGCCCGGGCTGATCGAGCCGATGGCGCGCAGTGCCGTGCCGATGCGGTCACTGTCGTTAAACAGTAGGTCGTTGTTGGCATCGAAGAACAGGTTGGTCACGTTGGCGCCGGTGAAAGGGTCGATGACGTTCAGGTAGCCGGTGCCGCCCGGCGTGCAGCTGTCGGTGCTGGGAATCATGCTGGACGCCAGCAGCACGTTGCCGAAGAACTTGTGTTCGCCCACCATGCGCTCGCCGGTGTTGCCCAGGGTCGGCGACACCAGGTCGATGAACCAGCCGCGCTTGCTGGCCATGTCGCCGCTGACGGCGACCGAAAACGAACGCGCCGGGCTGCCGCCGATGGTGGTTTCCAGGTCGACGCTTCGAGCCTTCAATTCGCTGCGTCCGGTGATGACCGCGTCGTCGTCGATCAGCCCGTACCACGACTGCGCGGCGCTGTTGGTGACGTCGCTGGTGGTGATGTAGCGCCCGCTGCCGAAAAACACGAAGCGCTTGCCGAAGTTCAAGTCGCCTTTGCGTGCGTCGATGCCCGCGCCGATCATGCCGGTGATGGGTTGGCGGTTGCCGCTGCCGTCCTTGGCCACGAACATCGGTGCCGGCGCGCTGCTGGCGGTGTAGCTGCTGGCCCAGTCGGCTGGCGTGGTCGAGCCCAGGTTCAGCTTCCACACATTGCCCAGCAGATCGCCGGCGTAGACCAGGTCCACCGTGCCGTTGCCGTCCAGGTCCCAGCCGCGTGGCGTGGCCAGGCCATTGGTGGCACTGGCGCTGCCCGCACCGGTGTCGATCTTGCGGATCAGCGTGCCGTCGATCAGGTCGATCAGGAACAGGAAGGCGCGCTCGCTGTTGCTGTTGTAGCCGTTGCCGATCATCACCGCCGCGCGGCCGTTGTTCAGCTTCACGATCACCGGCTTGCCAAGCGCCAGGCCCAGGTCGTTGTCGGTGAATTCCCACATCACCTTGCTGGCGCTGAAGCTGGCCGGTGCGCTGACGTCCAGCGCATACAGCGCCTTGCCGCCACGCCCCAGCGTGCCCACCAGCACCGATTTGCCCGGCGTCTCGAATTCGGTGGACACCGCCAGTTCGCCGTCGACGTAGTAGTCGTGCACGTAGTTCGGTCCGGTCAGCTTGACCAGCTTGCTGAAGACGGCGTTGGGGATGTAGGTGAAGCGCTCGTCGCCGGTGGTGGCGTTGATGGCGTGCAGCATGCCGTCGTTGGCGCCGACGTAAAGCGTGTTGCTGGCCTTGACGAAATACGGTGCCGAGCTGATCACGTCGCCGAACACGCGCGAACGGCGGCGCAGCGGGCCGGCCGGATCTTCCAGCGTGCGTTCGCCGCGCAGCCAGTTGATGCGCGCCTGCGCGCAGCCGGCGCCAGTCAACGTGGCGCTGCAGTTGGTGGCGGCCAGCAACGACTGCTGGCTGCCGCTGAGGTCAGCCAGGGTCTTGAATTCGACGCCGCCCGTGCCCGGTACCAACGTGAAGATTTTGCGGCTGGCGGCCGGGGGCACGCGGCCGGCGTCGCTGCTGTTCCACACGTTGGTCAGTGCGCCGTTGGTCTCGGGGCGGATGGCCACGATCTCGCCCGACCAGTCGGTGCTGTCGAAACGGCCCTGGAAAACGAGGCTGCCGGTGTTGATGGAGGTCGAGTTCTGCGACACCGAGCCGAAGGCCGATGATTTTTTGAAGATGTCGGTGAAGATGTCGTCGAAGGCGGCCTGCAGGCTGGTGGAGTCGGCAGCGTTGTAGGCCTTGTCGGTGCCGCCAGCCACGGCGATGGCATTCAGCGTGTTCGGGTCGGTGCCGTAGGGCAGCGCGAAGCCGATGATGTAGGTCTCGATGCCCTTGGCTTTCAGCGCGGCGG
>JAYSYH010000323.1:0-3216 GCA_043716645.1 Betaproteobacteria bacterium
GGCGGCGCCTTATCTGCCGGACACCGATGCCCGGGTACTGGCCACGGTGCCGGCCCGCGCCAGTGACCCGCGCGCCCGGGAACTGGTGGCGCTGCGGCAGGCCTGGCGGGCCCAGCCCCAAGATGTGGAGACCGCGGTGCGCCTGGCGCAGCGCTATTTCGACGAGGTGGCGGCCGAGGGCGACCCGCGTTATGTCGGTTACGCCCAGGCTGCGCTGCAGCCCTGGTGGGCGTTGCCCGACCCGCCGGTGGCGGTACGTGTGCTGCGCGCGATGTTGGTTCAGTTCGATCACCGCTTCGACGCCGCACTGGCTGACCTGGACGCCGCCGTCGCGGCAGAACCCGGCAACGCCGCCGCGTGGTCGTGGCGCACCGCCATCCTGATGGTGCAGGCGCGCTATGCCGAAGCCCGCAAAAGCTGCGAGCAGATGGCTGCCTTGACCAGCGATCTGGTCGCCGTGGCCTGCCGCTCGCAGGTCGACGCCGCCACCGGCCAGGCCGGCCTGGCCGCCGCAGCCCTGCGCAACGCCCTGCAAGCCGCGACGGGCGCCAACCCCGGTGAACGTTTGTGGTGCCTGACGCGGCTGGCCGAAACCGAAGAACGGCGTGGCGCCTTCGCGGCTGCCGAGGCGGCCTTTCGTGAAGCGCTGGCACTGGGTATCCCCGACGTCTACCTGCAAGCCGCCTACGCCGATTTCCTGCTCGACCGTGGCCGTCCGGCCGAGGTGCTGCTGCTGCTGAAAGACCGCGGCCGCGCCGACGTGCTGCTGCTGCGCCTGGCACAGGCCAGCAAGGCCACCGCTGACCCGAAATCCGCAAGTTCGGCGGCCAGCCTGGCCGCCGAGCTGGCCGCCCGTTTCGACGCCGCCCGCCGCCGCGGCGATACCACCCACCGCAAGGAAGAGTCGCGCTTCACGCTGGCCGTGCAGGGCGACGTGGCACGCGCGCTGGCGCTGGCGAAAGAGAACTTCGCCGTCCAGCGCGAGCCCATCGACGCGCGCATCCTGCTGGAAGCTGCCGTTGCCGCGCGCGATGGTGCTGCTGCGCAGCCGGTGCTGGACTGGATCGCCGCGTCGGGCATCCACAGCGTGGCCCTGCAGCCTTTGCTCGACAGCCTGAAAGCTTCGCGGTGACTGGGTTGACCGCGTTGCGGCGCCGGGTCGGCGGGCTGGCGCTGGCGTTTTTGGCGCTGGCGTTTTTGGCGCTGGCCGGTAGTGCCGCGCATGCCCACAAGCCGTCCGACAGCTACCTGGCCGTCACGGTGCAAGACGGCCGGGTCAACGGCCGCTGGGACGTTGCGCTGCGCGACCTGGACTTCGCCATCGGCCTGGACGCCGATGGCGACGGCCAGATCACCTGGGGCGAGGTGCGTGCCCAGCACGGCGCCATCGCGGCCTACGCCGCCGCCCGGCTGCAGTTGCAAGCCGACGGGGTGGACTGCCCGGTGCAGATCGGCAGCCAGCTCATCGATGAACACACCGACGGTGCCTACACCGTGATGCCGCTGCGCTTCGCCTGCCCGCAGGCGCCGGCTGCCGCTGCACCGGCCGCCATCACGCTGCGCTACACCTTGTTCGCCGACATCGACCCGCAGCATCGCGGCCTGCTGAACCTGGCCGCCGGTGGCGCCACGCGCACCGCGCTGTTCGGTCCGCAAGAGCCGCAGCAATCCTTCACGCTGGCCGAAACCAGCCGTTGGAAACAGCTGATCGACTACGCCCGCGAAGGCGTCTGGCACATCTGGATCGGTTTCGACCACATCCTGTTCCTGCTGTCGCTGCTGTTGCCGGCGGTGGGTGTCTGGACAGGCCGTCGCTGGCAGCCGGTCGACACCTTCAACCAGGCGCTGTGGGACGTGCTGCGCATCGTCACGGCCTTCACGGTGGCGCACTCCATCACCTTGTCGCTGGCCACGCTGGGGCTGGTGTCGCTGCCGTCGCGGCTGGTGGAATCCAGCATCGCCGCCAGTGTGGTGCTGGCCGCGCTGAACAACGTTTGGCCGGTCTTCCACGGCCGGCGCTGGATGGTGGCTTTTGCCTTCGGCCTGATTCACGGTTTCGGCTTCGCCAGCGTGCTGGTCGACCTGGGCCTGCCGCAAGGCGCATTGGCACTGGCGCTGCTCGGTTTCAATCTGGGTGTCGAAGGCGGTCAGCTGGCCATCGTCGCGGCCTTTCTGCTGCTGGCCTATCCGCTGCGGCGCAGCGCCTTCTACCGCCGCGCGGTGTTGCTCGGCGGCTCGCTGCTGATTGCTGCGGTGGCCGCGGGCTGGCTGGTCGAGCGGGCCTTCAACCTGAAGCTGCTGCCGTTCTAGTTGGACGGGGTGGGTGGGGTGGGTGGGGTGGGCGGGCCGGCGGCCGCCGGCGCCACGTTGAAGGCCAGCGTCACGAAACGGCTTGCCCAACGGTCTGCGTCGTGGGTCGACACGCGCAGATCCACGCCGCGCAGCAGCCAGCGCCCGGGTAGCGGCGGTGTGACGTTGATGCGGCCCTGCCCGTCGGTGCGCCGCCAGATGCCCAGCGCGCTGGTTTCGCTGCGCAACTCCAGCGCCAGGCCAGCCAGCGGCTCGCCGTCCAGCAGGGCTTGAACGCTCAACGGCGCTCCGACCTGCGCGGCAGCGCCAGCGTTCTCGATGCGCAGATCCAGCCCCAGCGGGGCCGGCAGCGTGCTCGGCACGCCCAGCTCGATGCGCGCGTGCTTGGTGTAGCGCTCGCGCCAGGGCAGGCCGCGGGCCTGCATCGCGGCCCAGGTGGCGCGAACCTCGGGCGTGGCCTGGATTTCCTTCAGGTAGACGGGCACCTTGTCGGGTGCCACTTCAACGTCGAAAGGCGTCAACTGCACCCAGCAGGTAACCGCCCCGCGCGGCAACTGCAGCAGCAAGGCAGTCGGCAAGTTGCGCAGGGCCTTCAGCGCCAGCGTCGGCAACGGTGTCGGCAATGGCGTCGGCACCAGCGTCGGCAATGGCGTCGGCACCAGCGTCGGCACCAGCGTCGACACCAGCGTCGACACCAGTGCTGCTGCGTCGGTGGCGGGCTTCACCGGCTTGACGGACGGTGTGGCCGGGCTGGCTCCCCGGCAGCCGCGGCGCACCACGAAAGGGGCGTCGATACCGCTTTCCTGCGTCGGGAACTGGTTGCCGGTGCCCAGCGCCAGCCAAGCCGCGCCTTCAGTCGCCGCGACCGGACCGGCGGCCAGCCAGCTGTCGTGGGCAGCCGCGGCC
>JAYSYH010000324.1:0-28983 GCA_043716645.1 Betaproteobacteria bacterium
GGCGCTGCGCTGGCGCAGGCCAAGCCGTTGGCCGGCCAGACCGTCAAGCTGATGTGGATCGACCCACTGACCGGCTTGATGGGCCCGGTCGGCACCAACCAGTTGAAGACCCAGCAGTTCCTGGCCGAGAAATTCAGCGCATCCAACCCGGCCGGCGTGAAGTTCGAAGTCATCGGCGTGGACAACAAGCTCAGCCCCACGGAAAGTCTGAACGCGCTGAAGTCGGCCATTGACCAGGGCATCCGCTACGTCATACAGGGCAACGGCTCGTCGGTGGCGATTCCGCTGATCGATGCGATCAACAAGCACAACGAACGCAACCCGGGCAAGGAAATCGTTTTCCTGAACGAAGCAGCGGTCGACCCTGACCTGACCAACAGCAAATGCAGCTTCTGGCACTTCCGCTTCGACGCCGACACCACGATGAAGATGGAAGCCATCACCACCTTCATCAAGGACCAGAAGGACGTCAAGAAAGTTTTCCTGCTGAACCAGAACTACTCGCACGGTCAGCAGGTGGCTCGCTTCGCCAAGGAATACCTGGCCCGCAAGCGCCCCGACATCGCCATCGTCGGTGAAGACCTCCATCCGTTGGCCCAGGTTCGTGACTTCGCACCGTATGTGGCCAAGATCAAGGCCAGCGGCGCCGACACGGTCATCACCGGCAACTGGGGCTCCGACCTGGCTCTGCTGGTGAAAGCTGCCAACGAAGGCGGCTACACCGGCAAGTTCCTGACCTACTACACCGGCGTCACCGGCACCCCGTCGGCACTGGGCACCAGCGCGGCCGGCCGCGTCTACCAGGTGTCTTACGCCCACTACAACATGGGCGGGCAGATGGACGCCTGGGGCAAGGAGTTCAAGGCCAAGTTCAACGACGACCTGTACACGGGTTCCGTCGTCCGGCAGTTCGAATACCTGGGCAATGCGATGGCCAAGGCCAAGAGTACCGACCCGGTAAAGGTGGCTTTCGCGATGGAAGGCTTGAAACTCAAGAGTGCTTTCGGCGGCGAGACGGAAATGCGCAAGACCGACCACCAGTTGCAGCAGTCGCTGTACATCACGGTCTGGCAGAAAGCCGATGCCAAGTACCCGTATTCGCCCGAGAACACCGGCATGACGTTGGCCCCTGTGGCGACCTACGAGCCCTATGTGTCCAGCACCCCGACCAGCTGCCAGATGACGCGCCCGGCTTCCTGAGCGCGGGCCGCCCAACCGTTCCGACAGCGCCGAGACTTCAGATATCTTGAGTATTTGAGTGGGCCCGACCGGGGTAACCCGGCGGGCCCTGTTTTTGACCAGCGCGGGCTTGCTGCCAACGCCACCACCGGACCAGACCGCCACACGATGGAGTTCTTCACGATCTCGATGCTCAACGGCCTGAGCTACGGGCTGCTGTTGTTCATGCTCAGCTCGGGTCTGACGTTGATCCTCAGCATGATGGGCGTGCTGAATTTTGCGCACGCCAGCTTCTATATGGTGGGCGCCTACGTGGCGTACAGCATCGCCCGGCTGGTGGGCTTCTGGCCGGCTTTGATCGTGGCGCCGTTGGTGGTGGCCGCTCTCGGCGCGGTTTTTGAGAAGTACTGTCTGCGCCGGGTGCACAAGTTCGGCCACGTGCCCGAGTTGTTGATCACCTTCGGCCTGAGCTACGTGCTGCTGGAACTGGTGCAGCTGATCTGGGGCCGCACGGCGGTTGAATTCCAGCCGCCCGAGATTTTGCGTGGCCCGCTGTTCACGCTGGTCAATTCATCGATCAGCGGTCTGAGCCTGACGCTGGGCGCGGTGCCGCAGGCCCTGTGCAGCAGCGCTGATGCTGCGGTGCGCATCGTCTGTTCACCGTTCCCGGCCACCCGCGGTTTCATGATGTTCATCGCGCTGGTGATGCTGCTGGCGCTGTGGCTGCTGCTGACGCGCACGCGCATCGGCCTGGTCATCCAGAGCGCGCTGACCCACCCCGAAATGGTCGAGGCGCTGGGCCACAACGTGCCGCGCGTCTTCATGCTGGTTTTCGGTGCGGGCGCGGGCCTGGCCGGCCTGGCCGGGGTCATTGGCGGCAGCACCTTCGTCACCGAACCGTCGATGGCAGCCACCGTAGGCTCGGTGATCTTCGTGGTGGTGGTGGTCGGCGGCATGGGCTCGCTGGCCGGCGCCTTCGTCGCGTCTTTGCTGATCGGCGTGCTGCAGACCTTTGCGGTGGCGCTGGACTATTCGCTGGGCAGTGCGCTCAGCGGTCTGGGCCTGACACTGCCCGCTGCTGCTGCTGCCAACACGCTGTTCAAGCTGACCCTGGCTCAGGTAGCGCCGATATTGCCTTACCTGTTCCTGGTGCTGATGCTGATCTTCAGGCCCAAAGGCCTGATGGGCAACCGGGAGGGCTGAGATGACCAACCCTCACAACCGCTACGGCGCACTGGGTGCGCGCGACCTCATCGTCTGGGGTCTGGGCATCGCGCTGATGATCGTCGCCCCGCTGGTCTTCACCAGCAGCCTGTCCATCACCATGCTTTCGCAGATGGGCATCGCCATCGTGGCCTGCCTGTCCTACAACATGCTGCTGGGGCAGGGTGGCATGCTCAGCTTCGGCCATGCCGTCTATTCGGGCCTGGGCAGCTTCGTCGCCATCCACGCGCTGAAGGCAGCCGGCGGCGGCAGCTTCCCGGTGCCGGTCAGCCTGATACCGCTGATCGGTGGCGTGGCCGGCCTGGGCTTCGCGGTGCTGCTGGGATTCGTCACCACCAAGAAGGCCGGCACCACCTTCGCGATGATCACCTTGGGTATCGGCGAACTGGTGTTCGCGATGTCGCTGATGGTCCCCGAATTCTTTGGCGGCGAGGCCGGCGTGAACGCCAACCGGGTCGTCGGCAAGCCGGTGATGGGCATCAGCTTCGGCCCGCAGATCCAGGTCTACTACCTGCTGGCGCTGTACACGCTGGTCTGCACCGTCGGCATGTACGCCTTCACCCGCACGCCGCTGGGCCGCATGTTGAACGCGGTACGCGACAACCCCGAGCGCGTCGAATTCACCGGCTACAACACGCAGCGGGTGCGCTATTTCAGTTTCGTCATCGCGGGTTTTTTTGCAGGCATTGCAGGCGGCATGTATGCGCTGAACTTCGAGATCGCCACGGCCGAGGTCGTCGGCGCCGGGCGCTCGGGCGCTTACCTGCTGTTCACCTTCCTGGGCGGCGCGACCTTTTTCTTCGGGCCCATCATCGGCGCGGTACTGATGGTGGTGGCCTTCGTGCTGTTGAGTGAATTCACCAAGGCCTGGCTGCTCTACCTGGGCTTGGTCTTCATGGTCATGGTGATGTACGCACCCGGCGGCTTCGCCAGCCTGATCATGATGAATCTGCGGGTGGCCAAGTTCGGCAAGTTGGGTGGCCTGATGGGCCCTTACGGCGCCTTGCTGGTCACGGGTCTGCTGGCCTTCTTCGGTCTGTCGGCCATGATCGAAATGGTCTACCACCTGCAGCTCAACGAAGCGCTGGGCCCGGTGATGAACTTCATGGGTGTGAAGCTGAATGCGCAGGCCTCGGGCAGCTGGGTCGGTGCCGTTGTGCTGGCCGTTGTCGGTGGCGCGGCCTTTCTGGTGGTGCGCCGGCGTTTCGCGCAGCGCTGGAGCGAAGTCCAGGGCGAAATTGAAGCGCTGATACGCGCCAAGGAAACCGCGCTGTGAGCACCGTGCCCGCAACCCCTGCAAGCCCAGCCGCGCTGGAACTCAAGAATTTGCGCAAGTCTTTCGGCAAGACCGAAATCATCCGCGGTGCCGACCTCGTCGTGCAGCCCGGCGAACGGGTGGCCATCATCGGCCCCAACGGTGCCGGCAAGAGTACGTTGTTCAACCTGATCAGCGGGCGCTTCGGCGCCACCAGTGGCGAGATCGTGCTGAATGGCCGGCGTATCGACGGCCTGGCGCCTTACGAAATCAGCCGGTTGGGTCTGGCGCGCAGCTTCCAGGTCAGCAACCTGTTCAACCGCCTCAGCGTGTTCGAGAACTTGCGCTGCGCGGTGTTGTGGAGCCTGGGCTACAAGTACGCGTTCTGGAAGTTCCTGGCCGGCGCGTGGGACGCGAACGAACGGGCCGAGGAAGTCATGCACATGATCAAGCTCGACCGCCGTCGCGACGCGCTGGCGATGAACCTGACCTACGCCGAACAGCGCGCGCTGGAGATTGGCATCACCATTGCTGGCGGTGCCGCCGTGGTGTTGCTCGACGAACCCACCGCCGGCATGAGCCGCAGCGAAACAGCGCGCTTCGTGAGCCTGATCCGCGAGATCACGGTGGGCAAGACGCTGCTGACGGTGGAGCACGACATGGGTGTCGTTTTCGGCCTCGCCGACAAGATCGCGGTGCTGGTCTATGGCGAGGTCATCGCCTTTGACACGCCAGAAAAGGTGCGGGCCGACGCCAGGGTCAAGGAGGCTTATCTGGGTTCAGTGCTGGCCGATGCACAGGTTGCCGAGGCGGGACACTGAGATGCTCAAACTCACCGACGTTCATGCTTTCTACGGCAAAAGCCACGTGCTGCATGGCGTTGAATTTGCCGTGCAGCCTGGCGAAATCGTGGCCCTGCTGGGGCGCAATGGTTCGGGCCGCAGCACCACCGTCAAGACCATCATGGGTCTGGTGCACGGCGCCGGTTCGATAACCTGGAAGGGCGGCGAAGTGCTGGGCCGCTCGGCCTGCGAAATCGCTCACTTCGGCATCGGTTACGTGCCTGAGAACCGCGACATCTTCCCCAGCCTGACGGTGCAGCAGAACCTGATGTTGGGCGAGAAACGCGGTGCGCAAAACCCGCGCTGGTCTTTCGACGACATGTATGCCATGTTCCCGCGCCTGAAGGAACGCCAGCACACCGAAGCCGGTGTGCTCAGCGGCGGTGAACAGCAGATGTTGACGCTGTGCCGCACGCTGATGGGCGACCCGGAATTGATCATGATCGACGAGCCCACCGAGGGCCTGGCGCCCAAGATCGTCGAACTGGTGGGCGAATACCTGCGTGAACTGAAGCGGCGCGGCATCAGCGTGCTGCTGGTCGAACAGAAGCTGACCATCGCGCTGCAGGTCGCCGACCGCTGCCTGGTGATGGGCCACGGCCAGATCGTCTTCGAAGGTACGCCGGCAGATTTGCGTGCCAACGCCGACATCCGCAAGGAATGGCTTGAGGTGTAAGCCCGCAGGGCTGCTGCCTGACGTTTGTCGCGACTGAGACAGAGTCGGCTGAGAGCGCCACCTAGAATCAAACGACCGTTCTATTTCACCTTGAAGGAGCCATCATGGGCGCCCACTATGAAGTCCGCGGCAACATTGCCGTCATCACGCTGGACAACCCGCCCGTCAACGGGCTGGGCCATGACACGCGGGTCGGCATCGCCACCGGTGTCGAGCGTGCATTGGCCGATGCGGCCGTTGTCGCCATGGTGTTGACAGGCGCCGGCAAGGCCTTTTCCGGCGGGGCCGACATCAAGGAATTCGGCAGCCCCAAAGCGGGCGCCGAGCCCAATCTGCAGACCGTGATCAAGCAGCTGGACAACAGCAGCAAACCCGTCGTCGCCGCGCTGCACAGCGTGGTCATGGGCGGCGGCCTGGAACTGGCGTTGGGGGCGCACTACCGGGTTGCCGCACCCGGCACGCAAGTGGCACTGCCGGAAGTCAAGCTGGGCTTGATCCCGGGTGCCGGTGGCACGCAGCGCCTGCCGCGCGTGCTCGGCGTGGAAACCGCGCTGAACATGATCGTCAGCGGCGAGCCGGTGAAGAGCGAGGTGCTGGCGTCCTTGCCCGGCCAGAAGCTGTTCGACAAGATCATCGAAGGCGATCTGCTGCAAGGCGCCGTGGCCTACGCCCAAGAGCATGCGTCTGTGCGACCGCTGCCGCGTGTGCGCGACATCAAGCTGTCGCACCCGAATGCCGACGCCTACATCGGCTTCGCGCGCAACATGGTCAAGGGCATGGCCAAGAACTTTCCGGCGCCCGTGAAGTGCGTGGACGCCGTGGCCGCTGCGCTGAAGCTCAAGTTCGACGACGGCATGGCCAGCGAATCGGAAATCTTCCAAGGCCTGATGGGCACGCCGCAAAGCAAGGCCCTGCGCCACGCCTTTTTCGGTGAACGCGCGGCCAGCAAGATTCCCGACGTGCCAGACAGCACGCCGCAACGCAAGATCGAGAAGATTGCCGTCATCGGTGCCGGCACGATGGGCGGCGGCATCAGCATGAACTTCCTCAACGCCGGCATTCCGGTGGTGATGCTGGAAATGAAGCAGGACGCGCTGGACCGTGGCGTGGCCACCATCCGCAAGAACTACGAAGCGCAGGTCAAGCGCGGCAAGCTGAAGCAGGACAAGCTGGATGCGCGCATGGCGTTGCTGAGCACCACGCTGAACTACGCCGACATCGCCAGTGCCGACATGGTTATCGAAGCCGTGTTCGAAGAGATGGGCGTCAAGGAGAAGGTCTTCAAGGCGCTGGACGAAGTGATGAAGCCGGGCGCCATCCTGGCCAGCAACACCAGCACGCTGGACGTGAACGCGATCGCTGCTTTCACCAAGCGCCCGCAAGACGTCATCGGCACCCACTTTTTCAGCCCGGCCAACGTGATGAAGCTGCTGGAAGTGGTGCGCGGCGAAAAGACCGCCAAGGACGTGCTGGCCACCGTAATGGCGCTGGGCAAGAAGATCAAGAAGACCAGCGTGGTCAGTGGCGTGTGCGACGGCTTCATCGGCAACCGCATGATCGAGCAGTACAGCCGCCAGGCCGGCTTCCTGATCGAGGAAGGCGCCACGCCCGAACAAGTGGACAAGGCCGTCGAGAAGTTCGGCTTCGCGATGGGGCCTTTCCGGATGGGCGACCTGGCCGGAAACGACATCGGCTGGGCCATCCGCAAGCGGCGCTACATCGACAAGCCTGAGATGCGTTACAGCAAAACTGCCGACCTGCTGTGCGAACTGGGCCGCTATGGACAAAAAACGCAAGCCGGCTGGTACGACTACGCGCCGGGCAAACGCGACGCCATCCCGTCCAAGCTGGTGGTGGAGATGGTCGACAGGCACCGCGCGAGCCTGGGCATCACGCCGCGCAAGATCAGCGAAGACGAAATCGTGCATCGCTTGGTCTATGCGCTGGTCAACGAGGCCGCCAAGATCCTGGAAGAAGGGATCGCGAGTAAAGCGAGTGACATCGACATGGTCTACCTCACTGGCTACGGCTTCCCGCTGTTTCGCGGCGGGCCGATGTGCTACGCCGACCAGCAGGGCCTGTACAACGTGGTGCAGACGATGAAGCAGTTCGCGGCCAACCCGCTGGACGATGCTGCGTTCTGGCAGCCCGCGCCGCTGCTGGCGAAGCTGGCGGCTGAAGGCAAGAGCTTCACCTGACGCGGTGGCCTTTGCGGGTGGCGCGGACCTGACCATGATCAAACGACTGTTGCTCGGCCTGCTGGTTTTGCTGCTGCTGTTGGCTGCGGTGCTGGTCGGTAACACGCTGCGCCAGGGCTCGCAACAGGTGGCGGTGGCGGCGCTGTCGCCGCTGGCGGTCGATCAGGCGCGTCTCGCCGAATCACTGGCCACGGCGGTGCGCGCCCGCACGGTCAGCGGTTTGCTGGACCCGGCTGAAACGTCTGCTGAATTCGACAAGCTGCACGAGTTCCTGCGTAGCCGCTACCCGCTGGTCCATGCCACGCTGAAGCGCGACGTGGTGGGCACGCACAGCCTGCTGTACACCTGGGCGGGCAGCGATGTGCAAGCCAAGGGCGTAGCGCTGCTGGCCCACCAGGACGTGGTGCCCATTGCGCCCGGTACCGAAGTGCTGTGGAAGAAGCCGCCGTTCGAAGGCGTGGTCGACGATGGCGTCGTCTGGGGTCGGGGCACGGTGGACAACAAGTCCAACCTGATCGCTCAGCTGGAAGCCGTGGAAGCACTGCTGCAGTCGGGCTTCAAGCCCCGGCGCAGCATCTACCTGGTGTTCGGCCACGACGAAGAGGTCGGCGGCCGCCAGGGCGCGATGGCCGTGGTGGCCTTGTTGAAGCAACGCGGCGTGAAGCTGGACTTCGTGCTCGACGAGGGCATGGTCGTCACAGAGGGCATCTTTCCGGGCCTGGTGCAGCCGCTGGCACTGATCGGCTTGGCGGAGAAGGGCGGCCTGTCGGTCAAGCTGACGGCCACGACGGCGCCTGGCCATTCGTCGATGCCGCCGGCCGCCGGCAACGGTGCCATCGGCATGCTGACCGCCGCTTTGACCCGGCTCGACCACACGCCGATGCCGGGCGGCATCCAGGGCGCGGCTGCCGAGTTGTTCGGCGTCTTGGCGCCGGAACTGCCTTTCGGCCAGCGCCTGGCGATGTCCAACCTGTGGCTGTTTCAGCCGGTGGTTGAACGCATGCTGAGCAAGGCGCCGGCCACCAACGCCATGCTGCGTACCACCACCGCGCTGACCATCATCCACGCCGGCAACAAGGAAAACGTGCTGCCGGGTCAGGCCGAAGCGGTGGTGAATTTCCGCATCGTGCCGGGCGACAGCGCCGACAGCGTGTTGGCCCACGTGAAGCGAGTCGTGGCCGACGAGCGCATCAGCGTGCAGGTCTTGGGCACCGCCGCCGAGCCGTCGAAGCTGTCGTCATCGAAAGCCGAAGCCTATCGCGTGGTCGAGCGTTCGATCCGCGAGATTTTTCCCGACGCCATGGTGGCGCCGAGCCTGGTCGTGGTCGGCACTGACTCGCGCCATTTCCAGGACCTCGCCGATCAGGTCTACCGCTTCATGCCGATCCGTTTCAAGCCAGCCGATCTGGCGCTGCTGCACGGCACGAACGAACGCATTTCGGCTGCGCAACTGGTCGATATGGTTCGCTTTTATCACCGGCTGCTTCAGCAGTCGGCCGCCTGATCACCGGCTGCTGCAAAAGTCGTCACGCTGATAGCCCTCTCTCCCGCTCACCCACAAGGACGCCCGCCATGACCCACGCTGTCATCGTCTCCACCGCCCGCACCCCGCTTTGCAAGAGCTGGAAAGGCGCCTTCAACATGACCCACGGCGCCACGCTGGGCGGCCACGCGGTGAAGGCGGCCGTTGAACGCGCCGGCATCGAAGGCGCCGAGGTGGACGACGTCATCATGGGCTGCGCCACGCCCGAAGGCGCCACCGGCAGCAACATCGCGCGGCAGATCGTGCTGCGCGCCGGCCTGCCCATCACCACCAGCGGCGTCACCGTCAACCGCTTCTGCAGCAGCGGTTTGCAGACCATCGCGCTGGCCGCGCAACGAATCATCGCGGGCGAGGGCGACATCTTCATCGGCGGTGGTGTCGAGAGCATCAGCTGCGTCCAGCAAGAAGCCAACACCCACATGCTGCAAGACAGCTGGCTGAAGGCCAACAAGCCCGAGATCTACTGGAACATGCTGCAGACCGCCGAACAGGTGGCCAAGCGCTACAACGTCGGCCGCGAACGCATGGACCACTACGGCGCCGGCAGCCAGCAGAAGGCCGCGGCCGCGCTGGAAGCCGGCCTGTTCAAGGCCGAGATTGCGCCCATCACGGTGACGGCCGGCGTGGTCGACCCGGTGATGGGTCTGCGCAGCAAGGAAGTCACGGTCGCCAACGACGAAGGCATCCGTGCTGGCACCACGTACGAGGGCATCTGCAACCTGCGTTCTGCGCTGCCGGGCGGCCTGATCAGCGCCGGCAACGCCAGCCAGTTCAGCGACGGCGCCGGCGCCTGCGTGCTGATGCACGAGACGGTGGCCGAGCGGAAAGGCTTAAACCCCATCGGGCGCTTCCTGGGCTTCGCCGTGGCCGGTTGCGAGCCGGACGAGATGGGCATCGGCCCGGTCTTCGCGGTGCCCAAGGTGCTGAAGCGCCTGGGCCTGACGGTGGCCGACATCGACCTGTGGGAGCTGAACGAAGCCTTCGCCGTACAGGTGCTGTATTGCGCCGAAACGCTGGGCATTCCGATGGACAGGCTGAACGTCAACGGCGGCGCCATCGCGGTGGGCCACCCTTACGGCGTCAGCGGCCAGCGCCTGACCGGACATGCGCTGATCGAAGGCAAGCGGCGCGGCGCCAAGCGCGTCTGCGTGACCATGTGCATCGGTGGTGGCATGGGCGCTGCGGGCGTCTTCGAAGTGCTCTGAGCCCGCCGCCCGCCATCGGCTCCAGCCCGCTGCCGCGCCGCGTGCAGATCGATCGGCCCACTGCGGCTGCAAAAAGGACGGACCTGACATGGCCATGCGCGAGACCCTCGAATTCCTGCTGAACGACTGGCTGCGCGTCGAAGCGCTGCTCGACCGCCCGCGTTTCGCCGACCACTCCAGCGAAACCTTCACACAGGTGCTGGACACCTGTGAACGTATCGCGCGGGAGAAATTCGCGCCATTCAATCGGCTGATTGACACGCAGGAACCGCATTTCGACGGCGACCGTGTGCACCTGCCGCAGGCCACTCACGACGCGCTGGCCGCTTATGTCGAAAGCGGCATGATGGCCGCCGCGCAGGATTACGACGTGGGCGGCATGCAGTTGCCCTGCGTCATCCAGATGGCGGCCAAGAGCTTTTTCAGCCAGGCCAGCGTGGCCATCGGCGGCTACGCGATGCTGACCACCGGCAACGCCGGCTTGCTGATGGCCCACGGCACGGCGATGCAGCGCGAAGTCTTCGCGAAGAACGAATTTGCCGGCCGCTGGTTCGGCACGATGTGCCTGAGCGAACCGCAGGCCGGTTCGTCATTGAGCGACGTGGCAACACGCGCGGTGCCGGATGGCGAAGACTTCGCCAGCGACCCGCTGGGCCCACGCTATCGCTTGCGCGGCAACAAGATGTGGATCAGCGGCGGCGAACATGAGATCACCGAAAACATCATCCACTTGGTGCTGGCCAAGATACCAGGCGCTGATGGCAAGCTGGTCGCCGGCACGCGCGGCATCTCGCTGTTCATCGTGCCGAAGAAGCTGGTCGACACCGAAGGCCAGCTGACCGGCGAACGCAACGACGTGGCGCTGGCCGGCCTGAACCACAAGCTGGGCTATCGCGGGACAACCAACACGCTGCTGAACTTCGGTGAAGGCAAGTTCCCTGTGCGGGGTGAAAGCGGCGGGGGCCTGGACGGTGCCGGATCCGGCGCCGTGGGCTACCTCGTCGGCCAGCCCGGCGAAGGCCTGCGCTGCATGTTCCACATGATGAACGAGGCGCGCATCGGCGTCGGCCTCGGGGCAGTGATGCTGGGCTACGCCGGCTATGAAACCAGCCTGCACTACGCCCGCCAGCGCGCGCAAGGCCGGCCCATCACCGGTGCGGGCAAAGACGCTGCACAGCCGCCCGTCACCCTGATGGCACACGCCGACATCAAGCGCATGCTGCTGGCGCAGAAAAGCTATGTCGAGGGCGGCCTTGCGCTTGAGCTGTACTGCGCGCGGCTCGTCGACGAACTGAACACGGGCGACGAGGCGACGGCGGCCGAAGCCGGCACGCTGCTGGAAGTGCTGACGCCGATCGCCAAGAGCTGGCCCAGCGAGTGGTGCCTGGAAGCCAATTCGCTGGCCATCCAGGTGCTGGGCGGCTACGGCTACACGCGCGACTTCCCGGTCGAACAGCACTGGCGTGACAACCGCTTGAACATGATCCACGAAGGCACCCACGGCATCCAGGGCCTGGACCTGCTGGGCCGCAAGGTGGTGATGAATGGCGGCGCCGGCCTGAAGCTGCTGGCGACGCGCATCAGCGCCACGGCGGAACGCGCCGGCCATGTCGACGGGCTGGCCGAACACGCCAACGCGCTGGCCGGGGCCTTGCAACGCCTGGGTGCGGCCACGAAGGGCGCCTGGGCCACTGGCGTGCCTGAAGAAGCGCTGGCCAACGCCACGCCCTACCTGCAGGGTTTCGGCCATGTGGTGCTGGCCTGGCTGTGGCTGGACGTGGCGCTGGCGGCCAGCACACAGAACAGTGACCTGGCCGCTGGCAAGCTCGCGGCCATGCGTTACTTCTTCGCCTACGAAGTGCCCAAGATCGACGCCTGGCTGGGCGTCGTGGCGCGCCGTGAAGCGCTGCCACGTGTGATGCAGGACGCGTGGTTCTGACCGCTGTGATGACCACCAACACGATCGACAAACTGATCTGGGTGCTGATCTATGGCGGGCTGCTCGCGGTGTGCCTGGGCATCTTCGTGAAGCGCGGCGCTGAAGGCTTGGGCTGGACGTTGATCGCGCTGGGGGCGGTGGTAGCCCTGGCAGGCGCAGCACTGGTCTGGGTGCGGTCGCGCATGCTGCCACCGACACCGCAGAAGGAGAAAAGCTCATGACAACCAGCTTTACCGGGTTCACCCGCCGCGCAGCGCTGGCCGCCGCGGCCGCAGCGCTGGCGGGCTGCGCGCAATGGGCCGCGCCGATTGCGCCAGTAGGCGATGCTCCCAATGTCGCGCGCGCGCCAGCGCCCGTGGAGGCCGCAGCCCATCCGCCCATCGTCTTCGTCCATGGCAACGGCGACACTGCCGCGCTGTGGATGACGACGATCTGGCGCTTTGAATCGAACGGGTGGCCTCGCGAACGCCTGCATGCCATCGACCTGCCCTACCCGCTGGCCCGCGATCTGGACAACGTGGCCCAGGCGGGCCGCACGTCGACCACCGAGCACCGCCAGTTCCTGGCCGCCGAAGTCGACCGCGTTCTGCGCCGCACAGGTGCCAAGCAGGTGGTGCTGATGGGCAATTCGCGCGGCGGCAATGCCATCCGCAGCTACATCGCGATGGGCGGTGCGGCCCAGGTCAGCCACGCCATTCTGGGCGGCACGCCCAACCACGGTGTGCAGGCCAACGCTGCGGTGCGGGCTATGAACGAATTCAACGGCGCCGGCCCCTTCCTGACCGCGCTGAACAACCAGGGCGCACCGGGCTTGGAAATTACGCCGGGCCCGCAATGGATGACGGTGCGGTCCGACAACAACGACAAGTTCGCGCAGCCTGACGGCGCGTGGTTGGGCCAGCCGGGCCAGCCCACCAACGTGACCTTCGCCGGGCCTGAGTTGGCCGGTGCGCAAAACGTCGTGCTGCCGGGTATCGACCACCGTGAGACCTCTTACGGCCCGCTGGCTTTCCAGGCCGCCTACCGCTTCATCACCGGCCAGGCCGCAGCCCGCAAACAGGTGCAGGCTGAAGCCACCGTGGTGCTCGACGGCCAGGTCAGCGGCGTGGGCCTGGGCAACGACCCGGCCCAGGGCGGCTACGCCACCAACCTGCCGCTGGCAGGGGCCACGGTCGAGGTCTACGCCACGGCGCCGGCCACCGGTGAACGCCAAGGTGCCGCGCGTTGGCGCAAGACGGTGGGTGCTGACGGCCGCTGGGGCCCCTTCGAAGCCGACGTCGGCAGCACCTTTGAATTCGTCATCAGCGCGCCGGGCTATGCCGTGCTGCACGTCTACCGCTCGCCGTTCCCGCGTTCGTCGGACATCGTCCACTTCCGTGCCGACCGCCTGATGGATGCCGACAAGGACGCCGGCGCGGTCGTCAGCCTGACCCGCCCGCGCGGCTACTTCGGCGTGCGGCGTGACAAGGTGGTGCTGGATGACCAAGACCCGGCGCCCGGCATCCCGCGCGGCGTGGCCGGCGTGGCGGTTTCCAAACTGAAGCTGCCGGCGGGCCCGCAACGTGCGGTGGCCGGCCAGTTCAATGAAGAGCGCATCGTCGGCCGCACCTGGCCGGTGGCGGACAAGCACCTGGTGCTTCTGGAATTGCACTACTGAACGAGGAGACGAGCATGGGCACACCGATACAGAAACTCTTCGACCTGACCGGGCAGACCGCGCTGGTCACCGGCGGCTCGCGCGGTTTGGGCCTGCAGATGGCTGAAGCCTTGGGCGAAGCCGGCGCCACGGTGATGCTGTGTTCGCGCAAGGCCGCCGACCTGCAGGAAGCCACCGCGCATCTGGCCGCGCGCGGCATCACCGCGCACTGGATTGCGGCCGACGCCAGCAAGGCTGACGAAGTGCAGCGCGTGGTGGCCGAGACCATGACCAAGTTGGGCCGCATCGACATCCTGGTCAACAACGCCGGCGCCACCTGGGGCGCGCCGGCCGAAGACCACCCCATCGAGGCCTGGGACAAGGTGATGAACCTGAACATCCGCAGCCTCTTTTTGTTTGCTCAAGCGGTCGCCAAGGCCAGCATGATTCCCAACCGCCACGGCCGCATCATCAACATCGCCAGCATCGCGGGCCTGAGCGGCAACATGGACGTGAAGTTCATCGCCTACGGCACCAGCAAGGGCGCTGCGGTGAACTTCACGCGCACGCTGGCCGGCGAATGGGGTGCCTACGGCATCACCGTCAACGCGCTGGCGCCGGGCTTCTTCCCAAGCAAGATGACGCAGGGCACGCTGGACCATTTCGGTGCTGACAAGCTGGCCGCCGGCGCACCGCTAAAGCGCATCGGCGACGACGACGACCTGAAGGGCGCGGTGCTGCTGTTCGCCAGCGCGGCAGGCAAGCACATCACCGGGCAGATCCTGGCCGTCGATGGCGGCGTCTCTGCGGTGCACGGTGCTTGAAGTGACGGCCACTGCGATGGACTTCCAGGTCCAGATTCCTTTCGTCGAATTGCTCGGTATGGAACTGATGCGCTTCGACCCAGGCGCAGCCGAGATCCACCTCGACCTGCGCCAGGAACTGACCAATTCCTGGGGCGTGGCCCACGGCGGCGTGACGATGACGCTGCTGGACGTGGTGATGGCCCACGCCGCACGAAGCCCGCGCGAAGCGGGCGGCGAAACCCAGCCCGGCGTGGTCACCATTGAAATGAAAACCAGCTTCATGCGGCCTGGCCTGGGCCGCCTGGTGGCCACCGCCACGCGCCTGCACGGCACGGTGTCGCTGGCCTTTTGCGAAGGCTATGTGCACGACGCCCAGGGCGTTTTGATGGCCCACGCCAGCGGCACCTTCAAGTACATGAAAGGCCTGCCGGTCGGCGGCCGGCGTGTGCACAAACTCAACGCATCGGATTGATCGACATGACCACCAACCAACGCATCGTTCTCGCCTCCCGCCCGCACGGTGCAGCCACGCCGGACAACTTCCGCCTCGAGACCGTCAACGTGCCTGCGCTGACCGACGGCCAGGTGCTGGTGCGCAACCACCACCTGAGCCTGGACCCCTACATGCGCATGCGCATGAACGACGCCAAGAGCTACGCCGCGCCGCAGGCCATCGGCGAGCCGATGATCGGCGGCACCGTGGGCGAAGTCGTCGAGTCGCTCCACGCCGGCTACAGCGTCGGCGACACCGTCGTCGGCATGGGCGGCTGGCAGGAATACACCGCCGTCAGTGCGTCGATGCCGGGCGCGCTGCGCAAGGTCGATGCGTCGGTCGTCCCGCTGTCGGCCTTCCTGGGTGCGGTCGGCATGCCCGGTGTCACGGCCTGGGTCGGGCTGATCCATTTGATCGAGCCGAAGGCCGGCGAAACCATCGTTGTCGATGCCGCCAGCGGCGCCGTGGGCAGCGCCGTCGGCCAACTCGCCAAGTCGCGCGGCTGCCGCGCCGTGGGGCTGGCCGGCGGTGCCGACAAGTGCGCCTACGTCGTCGATGAACTGGGCTTTGACGCTTGCATCGACTACAAGCAGCACCGCGATTTCGCATCGCTGGCGGCGGCACTCGACGCGGCCGCCCCCAACGGTGTGGACGGCCTGTTCGAGAACGTCGGCGGGCTGATCCTGAACGTGGTGCTGTCGCGTATGAACGCCTTCGGCCGCGTGGCGCTGTGCGGCATGATTTCCGGCTACGACGACCAGCCCATGCCCGTCTCTATGGCAATAACCGACCCGCGCCTGCTGCTGACGCAACGCCTGAAACTGCAGGGTTTCATCGTCAGCGAACACATGAGCCTGTGGCCCGGTACGCTGAAGGAACTGGGTGGCCTGGTGGCCAGCGGCAAACTGAAGTACCGCGAGAGCGTGGCGCAGGGCATCGCCGCCGCGCCCGAGGCTTTCCTGGGCCTGCTGAAAGGCAGGAACTTCGGCAAACAGCTGGTGAAGTTGACTTGAACTGGACTTACCGGCGGTTTCAGGCCCTGAGCGTGGACGATCTGTATGACGCGCTGGTCTTGCGCGCCGCGGTCTTCGTGGTCGAACAGGGCTGCATCTTTCAGGACGCCGACGGTGCCGACCGCGCCAGCGGTCACCTGCTGGGCCGCGACGTGGCAGGCGTGCTGCAGGCCTATCTGCGCATCGTCGATCCGGGCGTGAAGTACGCTGAACCGTCGCTCGGCCGCGTCATCACGTCGTCAGCATCGCGCGGCTCGGGCTTGGGCCATCGGCTGGTTGATGAAGGCATTGCGCGCTGCGAGTCGGCCTGGCCGGGGCGAGCCATCCGCATCGGCGCGCAGGCCCGTCTGCAAGCCTTCTACGCCGGCCATGGCTTCGTGCGTGAGGGCGGCGACTACATCGAGGACGGCATCGCGCACTGCGAGATGGTGCGCGCCGCATGAACGCCACGCACGTCGGCACGCATGTCGGCACGCACGCCGTCACGCACGCCGTCACCAACCAAGCCGCGCCGCTGGTCGGCGCCAACCTGTTCGACGGCAACCGCCCGCTGCGTGACGCACTGGCCGTGCACGCGCCCACGCTGGACACTGCGCCACTGCGCGCTGTGGGCGCCGAAGCCGGGTCGGCCGACATGCAGACCCACGCGCGTCTGGCCAACTCGCGCCCGCCCGTGCTGCACACGCATGACAGCCACGGCCACCGCATCGATGCCGTCGAGTTCCACCCCAGCTACCACGCGCTGCTGGGCCGGGCGCTGGCGCACGGGCTGCACGGCACACCGTGGACCGCAGGCCCCGGCGCCCACATCCAGCGCGCTGCGGCCTTCATGCTGTTCACCGAGGCCGAGCCCAGCGTGCTCTGCCCGGTGTCGATGAGCTACGCCGTCACGCCCGCGCTGCGCGCCAACCCGGCGCTGTACGCGGTCTGGGGCCCCAAGCTGGCCAGTACCGCCTACGACCCGCGCTTCCTGCCGATCGCGCAAAAAACCGCCGCGACCATGGGCATGGGCATGACCGAGAAACAGGGCGGCTCTGACGTGCGCGCCAACACCACACGGGCGGTGTTCGATGGCGAAGACGTCTGGGGCCGCCGTTACGCCGTCACCGGCCACAAGTGGTTTTTTTCGGCACCGATGTGCGATGCGTTTCTGATCCTGGCGCAGACGCCAACCGGCCTGAGTTGCCTGTTTCTGCCGCGCTGGCTGCCCGACAAAGATGAAGGCAATGCGCTGAATGCCATCGCCATCCAGCGGCTGAAAGACAAGCTGGGCAACCACGCCAACGCCAGCAGCGAAGTCGAATTCCATGGTGCCAGCGCCTGGCTGGTCGGCGAGGAAGGGCGCGGTATTGCGCAGATTCTGGCCATGGGCGCACTGACCCGGCTGGACTGTGCCTTGGGCACTGCCGGCCTGATGCGCCAGGCCCTGAGCCTGGCGTTGCACCACACGGCGCAGCGCAGCGCCTTTGGCCGTCCGCTGATCGAACAGCCGCTGATGCGCAACGTGCTGGCCGACCTGGCTTTGGAAAGTGAAGCCGCCACCGCGCTGGCCATGCGCCTGGCCGTGGCGGTGGATCGCACGGAAAACGCCGGTGCAGACGCGAATGCCGCGCACGTCGCACACGAACGGGTGCTGCGCCGCTTGCTGACGCCGGTGGCCAAGTTCTGGATCTGCAAGCGCGGCAGCGGCTTTGCCCAAGAAGCGATGGAGTGCCTGGGCGGCAACGGTTATGTCGAAGCGGCGGGTGAGGGCGTGATGGCGCGCATCTACCGCGAGATGCCGCTGAACAGCATCTGGGAAGGTGCGGGCAACATCATGGCGCTGGATCTGCTGAGGGTCGTTCGTGGCAGGGACGGCGGTGCCGATGTGGCGCCTGCCCTCGACCACGAATTCGCGTCGACCCGCGGTGCCCATGCCGCGTTCGACCGCGCGGCAGACAGCCTGCTGCTGCAAATCGACGGCGTGACTGCCGAGGTGCAGGGCCGCAGTCTGACGCGTGACGTGGCGCTGCTGTTGCAGGCCAGCCTGCTGCACCGGCAGGCGCCCACCGCCGTCTTCGATGCGTTCTGTGACACGCGGCTGGCGCAGGCCAGTGACGTCTACGGCCTGCTGCCGGCCCGCCACGACTTGGCGGCCTTGATCAACCGGGCCATGCCCACGGAGACACAGTGATGGACACGCTGATCCTGCACCACTACGACGGTTCGCCGTTCGCGGAAAAGGTGCGTCTGATGCTGGGCTACAAAGGGCTGGCGTGGCGGTCGGTCAAGGTGCCGGTGATCATGCCCAAGCCCGATGTGGTGGCGCTGACCGGCGGCTACCGCAAGACGCCCATCATGCAAATCGGCGCCGACATCTATTGCGACACCGCGCTGATCGCGCAGTTGCTGGAACAGCGCCTCCCCGCCTCTGCCGAGTCGCCGTCGCTGTTTCCGCCGAACCAGGCTCTGGCGCCGCTGCTGGCGCAGTGGGCCGACAGCACGCTGTTCTGGACCGTTATTCCCTACGCCATGCAGCCGGCCGGCGTGGCCGCCATCTTCAAAGGTGCGCCGCCCGAGGTGCTGAGGGCCTTCAGCGCCGACCGCGCCCCGTTCACGGCCGGCATCAAGCGGCAGACCGCCGCCGACGCCACCGTCAACCTGGCCGTCTACCTGGGCTGGCTGGAAGCGCAACTGGCCGACGGCCGGCCGTACCTGCTGGGCTTCGAGGCGTCCATTGCCGATTTCGCCGTGGCGCATTGCCTGTGGTACCTGCGGCGTGCCGGCCCCTTGGCCGGGATCGCGGCGCGGCACGTCCAGCTCAACACCTGGCTGGACCGCATGCTGGCCATCGGCCACGGCCCGTGCGAAGCGATGACCAGCGAACAGGCGCTGGCCGTTGCGCGCGCCGCCACCGTGCATGCAGCCGCAACGGTGCAGGCCAACCTGGGCTTCGCAGCCGGCCAGGCTGTCACCGTCACGCCCACCGACTACGGCCTGGACCCGGTGGCCGGTACGTTGGTCGGCCTAAGTGCCGACGAGGTGGTGCTGGCGCGCAGCGACGAACGCGCCGGCCACCTCCACGTCCACTTCCCGCGTCGCGGGTTTCAGATCCAGCAGGAGACGACATGACAGACCCACAAAAACGCCAGACCGCCGTGATCACCGGCGCCGCCTCGGGCTTCGGCCTGGAAGCCAGCCGCATTGCCGCGGGCCGCGGCATGAATGTGGTGATGGCCGACGTGCAACAGGCCGCCCTGGACCATGTCGCACCCGAGATCGCAGCCATTGCCCAGGCCCAGGGCGCCGCGGTGATGCCGTTTCGTATCGACGTGGCCAGGGCGGCCGAATTCGAAGCCCTGGGCGCGGCCACACTGCAGCGCTTCGGCGCCCCCAGCTTCTTCTTCAACAACGCCGGCGTGGGCGCAGGCGGCTTGATCTGGGAGCACACGCTGAAAGACTGGGAATGGGTGGTCGGCGTCAACCTGATGGGCGTGGCCCACGGCGTGCGCGTCTTCACGCCGATGATGCTGGCCGCGGCGCAGGCCGACCCCGCCTTTGTGGGGCACATCGTCAACACCGCCAGCATGGCCGGCCTGCTGAACGCGCCGAACATGGGCGTCTACAACGTCACCAAGCACGCCGTGGTGGCGATCAGCGAGACGCTGTACCAAGACCTGGCCCTGGTCACCGAACAGATCCGCGCCCACGTGCTGTGCCCCTACTTTGTGCCCACCGGCATCCACCTGAGCGAACGCAACCGCCCGGTTGAATTCCAGGAAGACGTGGCGCCCACGCGCAGCCAGCTGATCGCCCAGGCGATGAGCGACCAAGCCGTGACGCGCGGTAAATTGACGGCCGCGCAAGTCGCGCAATTCGTCTTCGACGCGATGGATGCCAACCGCTTCTACGTCTTCAGCCACCCGCACGCGCTGGCCGGCGTGCAGACGCGGCTGGAAGACATCTTGTCGCTGCGCAACCCGACCGACCCGTTTCACGCCAAGCCGGAAATCGGGCAGCGCCTGCGGGCGCAATTGCGCGCAGACGCTCAGGCCTGAGGTTCAGGCCTGAGCCCCCGCCCGAAGGCCACTCGAGAAGGCCGGCTCGCCTCAAATTTCCTGCGGCGCCGTTTCGTGGAAGAGTGAGGCCCTGAAGCCCTTGACTTCGGGTTGGTACTTGCGGTCGTCGTCCAGCGAAGCCAGCGCCGTCAGGGCTTTCGCGGCCATCGGTTTGGCGAAGAGAAAGCCCTGCAGTTCGTCGCAGTTCATCTTCACCAGCAAGTCGCGCTGGCGTTCGGTTTCCACGCCTTCGGCCACCACCTTCAGGTTCAGGGCGTGCGCCAGGCGCACCACCGCATCGACGATGGAGCGCGCGTCGGCGCTGGTCTCCAGGTCCTGCACGAAAGACGCGTCGATCTTCAGTTCGGCCGCTGGCAGCCGGCGCAGGTAGGACAAGCTGGCCTGGCCCACGCCGAAATCGTCGATCGACACGTGCAGCCCGGCCTGGCGCATGCGATCGAAGCTGCGCTGCGTGACCCGGGTGTCTTCCATCGCCACCGATTCGGTGATTTCGCAGGTGAAGCGGCTGGGCTGCAGCTTGTGCCGTGACAGCGCCGCTTCGATGCGGTCGACCAGGTCGTCCTGGCGCATCTGGTAGGCCGAAATGTTGATCGCCACGCGCATGCGCAGGCCCACGGCCCGCCAGGCGGCGGCTTGCCGGGCGGCATCATCGATGACCCAGTTGCCGATGACGCCGATCAAGCCGTGGCGCTCGGCCATGGGGATGAAGACGGTGGGGCTGATCATGCCGCGGCGCGGATGGTGCCAGCGCAACAGTGCCTCGGCCGCGGTGAACTGCAGGCTGCGCGCGTCTACCTTGGGCTGGTAGTACAGCTCCAGCTCGCCCCGCGCCACGGCCTGGCGCAGGTCAGCCAGCAATTCAGCCTGGGCGCGGTGGTCGACCGCCACTTTCGGGTCGAAGACCATGTAGTCGCTGCCACCCGCCCGCTTGACTTGGCGCATGGCCGTGCTGGCATGGTCAACCAGGCGCTGACGGGCGCCGTGGCGCGGGTAGACCGCCAGCCCGATCGAACAGCTCATCGATGCGTCGGCGCGGTCGGGCACCGGGAACAGCGGACGCGCCAGGCCCAGGCACAGGCGCGCGGCCAACGCGCATGCCGCCGCCTCGTCCACCGGCGCCAGCAAGGCGAAATCGACACCGCCCAGGCGAGCCAACTGCACGCCTGGCCCGCACATCGCGAGCAGGCGTGCCGTGGCGCCGGCGATCAGGGCGTCGGCCTGCTGATGGCCGTAGCCCTGGTTCACCGCATCCAGGTTATCCAGGTTCACCAGCAAGACGCACAACGCGCCGGATCGCTGGTCGCACAGGGCCACCGCGTTTTCCAGGGCCTGCTCGAAGTGTTCGCGCGGCACCAGGCCCGGCACGCCGGGCCGCATTGCGTTGGTGGAGTGGCTCGAACCCCGAGGCCTGCGCCCACGCGTTTGCATCCACAGCAGCACCGCGACGGCAGCCGACAACATCGCCAGCGTCAACCACACCCAATGGGGCAAAGCGGTGGGTTCGAAAGCAGCATCGAGTGCGGGTAGGCGCATGGTGGGGTTTTCGGCCAGCGCCGCTGATGCTTGAGCCCAAGGCACCCCAGCGGGCGCCCGAATGGCATCAGCCCAGGCGGTCCCGGTAGGTGACGTGGAAAGCCAGCGCCAGCACGTCGGGCCGGCCTTTCAAGGTGGACAGCCAGCGGTCGGCGGGCGGACAGGAGCTGCAGCCTTCGGAGGTGTACAGCTCGACGATGGTGGGCGGCACCGCCGCTGACTGCACCTGGCAGACGGCAGACGGCAGACGGCAGACGGCTCGGCGGCTGCTGCTGCAGTGGCCAGGGTCATTGCAAGCAGCGCGAAAGGCAGCGCCGGCGGCGATGCGGTCCAGCGGGGGTTCAATCGGGGCACGGCGTGTTTTCCTGCCCTTTCAGTCGCCTGCAGGGCCCGGGCCTTACAGCCCCGCAGGCTACAGTTCCCGATGCTTTCCGCCCCCCTGAGCACCACCTCCACCACCCCCCGCGTTGCTGTCATCGGCGGCGGCCCTGCCGGGCTGATGGCCGCCGAAGGGCTGGCGCAGCGCGGCATTGCGGTCGATGTGTACGACGCCATGCCCTCAGTCGGCCGCAAATTCCTGCTGGCCGGCAAAGGCGGCCTCAATCTCACGCACGCCGAAGACTTCGAGCGTTTCCTGACGCGCTACGCCGCCGCCACGCCCGCGCTGGAGCCGGCGCTGCGCCAATTCGGTCCCGACGCGCTTCGGGCCTGGTCAGCAAGCCTGGGCATTCCCACCTTCGTCGGCAGTTCGAACCGCGTCTTCCCGCAACACATGAAGGCTGCGCCGCTGCTTCGCGCTTGGCTGCACCGCCTGCGCGTACAAGGCGTTCGCTTCCACATGCGCCACCGCTGGACGGGCTGGTCGGACGACGGCGCGCTGCAGTTCGACAGCCCGACAGGCGCGGTGCAGAGCGCACCGGGCGCCACGGTGCTGGCCTTGGGCGGCGCCAGCTGGTCTCGCCTGGGATCCGATGGCGCCTGGTGGCCTTGGCTGGCCCAACGAGGCACAGCGTTGGCTCCGCTGCGGCCGACGAATTGCGGTTTCGACGCGGCGTGGAGCGCACACTTTAGTGCGCGCTACGCTGGCGAACCTTTGAAGTCGGTGGCCATCGAATTCGAGAATTGGCGCCAGGCCGGGGAGTTCGTCGTCACCGCCACGGGGGTCGAAGGCAGCCTGGTTTATGCGGTTTCGGCGGCTTTGCGCGACCACATCGCGGCGGCCGGTGCTGCCACCTTCCACCTCGACTTGCTGCCCGCGCGCAGCCTGGAATGGGTGCAGCGTGAAGTGGCCCACCCGCGCGGCCCGCGTTCGTTGGCCACGCACCTGAAGTCACGCCTCAACCTGTCAGGCGTGAAGAGCGGTTTGCTGTGGGAACTGCTGCCCAAAGCAGCCCAGGCCGACGCTGCGCTGCTGGCTGGCGCCATCAAGGCGCTGCCCATCACCGTGAGCGCTACGCGGCCCATCGACGAGGCCATCAGCACCGCCGGCGGTGTGCGCTTCGACGGCCTGGACGCCCGGCTGATGCTGAAGAACCTACCCAGCGTTTTTGTGGCCGGCGAAATGTTGGACTGGGAGGCGCCGACTGGCGGCTACCTGCTGACGGCTTGCTTTGCCACCGGCCTGACAGCCGGGCAGGGCGCGGCCGACTGGCTGGCAGGCCGGGTGGCGGGCTCCGTGCAGGCACCCGCCAAGTAGACTGCGCGGTCATCCATTTTTCTGGCGGCCCGGCCCGGGCTGCGTGCGCCCTTGGACAAGATAGTTCTGCAAATTGCCGCCGAGCTGAAGGTTCGGCCGGCCCAGGTGCTGACTGCCGTTGAACTGCTCGACGGCGGCGCCACGGTTCCCTTCATCGCCCGCTACCGGAAAGAAGCGACGGACGGCCTGGACGACATCCAGTTGCGCGAACTCGAAGCCAGGCTGTCCTACATCCGCGAGCTGGAAGACCGTCGCGAGGCGGTGCTGAAGAGCATTGAGGAACAAGGAAAACTAACGCCTGAATTGCGCGCCCTGATCAACGCAGCGCCGACCAAGCAAGAGCTGGAAGACCTGTACCTGCCGTACAAACAAAAGCGCCGCACCAAAGGGATGATTGCCCGCGAAGCCGGGCTGGAACCACTGGCCGACAAGCTGTTCGCCGACCCCAAGCTCGACCCGTCCATCGAAGCGGTGGCCTTCACGAATTCTTATGAAGGCGGACAAGCCGCCTTGGCCGACGCCGGCTTTGCCGACGCCCACGCCGTGCTGGACGGCGTGCGCGACCTGCTCAGCGAACGCTGGGCCGAAGACGCGGTGCTGGTGGGCAAGCTGCGCACCTGGCTGTGGGCCGAGGCGAAGTTCCAGAGCAAGCTTGCCGTCGGCAAGGACGGCCACCACGCCGACGCCGCGAAGTTCCGCGACTACTTCGACTACGCCGAGCCCATCCGCACCGTGCCCAGCCACCGCGCGCTGGCGGTGTTCCGCGGGCGGACGAATGAATGGCTGGATGCGAAGTTGGTGCTCGACGAAGAAGTGGTGCCGGGCAAGCCGACGGGGCCGTCAGGGGCCCCTTCGGTGACTATGGCGGAAGGCCGCATCGCCATCCACCTGGGCTGGAGCCACGCCAAGCGCGCCGCCGACGAATTGATCCGCAAGACGGTGGCCTGGACGTGGAAGGTCAAGCTCAGCCTGAGCCTGGAGCGCGACCTGTTCGGCCGCCTGCGCGAAGACGCGGAAACGGTGGCCATCAAGGTCTTCGCCGACAACCTGCGTGATCTGCTGCTGGCCGCCCCCGCCGGCAAACGGGTGGTGATGGGCCTGGACCCCGGCATCCGCACCGGCGTGAAGGTGGCGGTGGTCAGCGACACCGGCAAAGTCCTGGACACCACCGCCGTTTTTCCGCACGAACCGCGCATGGACTGGGAAGGGTCGTTGCACAGCCTGGGTCGCCTGGTGGCCAAGCACGGCGTGAATTTGATCGCCATCGGCAACGGCACGGCCAGCCGCGAAACGGACAAGCTGGCGGCCGACTTGATCAAGCGTATTCAGACGATGGCGCCCGACGCGAAGTTGGAAAAAGTGGTGGTCAGCGAGGCCGGTGCTTCGATCTATTCCGCCAGTGAATTCGCCAGCAAGGAGTTACCCGACATGGACGTCAGCCTGCGCGGCGCGGTCAGCATCGCGCGGCGCTTGCAAGACCCGCTGGCCGAGCTGGTGAAGATCGACCCCAAGAGCATCGGCGTGGGCCAGTACCAGCACGATGTGAACCAGAGCGGCCTGGCCAAGAGTCTGGACGCGGTGGTGGAAGACTGCGTGAACGCGGTCGGTGTGGACCTGAACACGGCCAGTGCGCCGCTGCTGTCGCGCGTGTCGGGCCTGAGTGCAGGGGTTGCTGCCAGCATCGTGCGCTGGCGCGACGCGCAGGGTGCTTTCCGCAACCGCCAGCAACTGCTGGACGTGGCCGGCCTGGGCCCGCGCACCTTCGAACAATCAGCCGGTTTCCTGCGCATCCGCGATGGCGACAACCCGCTGGACCTGACCGGCGTGCACCCGGAAACCTACCCCGTGGTGCAGAAGATGCTGGTGGCCACCGGCCGCCCGGTCAGCGAACTGGTGGGCCGCGCCGAGGTGCTGCGCACGCTGAAACCCGAGGCCTTCGCCGACGACAAGTTCGGCGCCATCACGGTCAAGGACATCCTGGTCGAGCTGGAGAAACCGGGCCGCGACCCGCGCCCCGATTTCAAGGTCGCGCGCTTCAACGACAACGTGTCGGACATCTTGGACCTGCAGCCGGGCATGGTGCTGGAAGGCACGGTCAGCAATGTCGCGCAGTTCGGCGCGTTCGTCGATCTCGGTGTGCATCAGGACGGGCTGGTGCACGTCAGCCAGCTGTCCAACAAATTTGTCACCGACGCCCGCGAAGTCGTGAAGACCGGGCAGGTGGTGACGGTGCGGGTGCAAGAGGTGGACCTGGCGCGCAAGCGCATCTCGCTGACGATGAAGCTGGACGCGCCGACCGGCCCTGCCAAGCAGCCGGGCGGCGACAACAGCTACCGCCCGGCGGGCCGCAACGAACAGCCGCGCGGCCGGGCGCCTGAACCGGCCCAGGGCGGTGCACTGGCAGCGGCTTTTGCCAAGCTGCCGACGCGGCGCTGAGCCGGCCTTGAAAGCGCGCCAGTGTTGCGCTTGGGGTTGGCTGCTGTTGGTTGCCGGCGCCCGCGCGCAAGCACCGGCACCGGCACCCGCACCCGCACCGGCACCCGCACCCGCATCGCCCGCACCGCCGACAGCACCCGCTTCGGCAGCAGCCGACGGGGTCCAGCGCATCGTCATCGAAGGCCGCAACACCGACGCCGAAGAACGTCGGCTGAGCCCCGTAGCGATGTCGGTGGTGGGCCGCGATGAGCTGGATGCCTACGGCGACATCAGCATCCTCAATGTGCTGCAACGCGTGCCCGGCATCAGCATCGACGGCGACACGCCCAAGCTGCGCGGCATGGGCCCGGGCTACACCAAGATTCTGTTGAATGGCGAACCGGCGCCCCCTGGCTTCAGCCTGGACACGCTGTCGCCTGGTGAGATCGAGCGCATCGAAATCGTCAAAGGGCCGACGGCGGAATTCGGTGGTGTCGCCGGCACCATCAACGTCATCCTGCGCAGCGCGCCCAAGGGTCGGCAGCGCGAATGGCGGGCGGGCGTGGGCTACCGCAGCGTGGCCCCGCAGGCATCGTCGTCCTTCAACTGGGGCGACCGCATCGGTGCGGTGGGTTTTTACCTGCCGATCAGCGTGTACTCCTGGGTCAACGCGGGCCAGAGTTGGGTGCAGCTGGCGTCGCGCAGTGCGGGTATCGACACCAGTCTGCAGCGCGTGCAAAGCCAAGACCAGTCACGCGGTGGCGGCGGCAATGTCGGGCCGCGGCTGGACTGGAAGATCAACGACGAAGATACCCTGCAGTGGCAGGCTTTTTTGCAAGGCAACGCCAGCCGCAGCCATAACCAGCGTGACACCCAGGCCGTGTTCGGGCCAGCGCCTTACAGCGTGCACGACGCCTCGGCCTCGTACGGCCGATGGGAGTTGGAGCGCACGCAAGCGCAGTGGGTGCGCAAGGCGGATGACGGTACGCGGTTGGAATTGAAGGGGATGGCGCAGAGCAGTCTGTCCACCGGCAGCGGGGCCTCGCAGGGTTTGTCGCCGCTGGGCGTGCCGGGCATCGCACGCAGCAGCCTGAGCAGCCAGCGCGAGTCCAGCGGTTCGGTGGGTGCGCGCTGGCGGCAGCCGCTGGGGCAGGCCCACACGCTGAGTTTGGGCGCCGATGTTGACGAGAAGCAGCGGCGTGAACTGCGCCGGCAGTTCAACGATGGCGTCGAGCAGTTCACCGGCAGTGTCGGCGCACCGTTCACGGCCGTCAGCCAGCGCAGCACGGCATTCGGTCAGGACGAGTGGGCGATGGCCGAAGGCTGGTCCGCCATGCTGGGCCTGCGCGGCGAAAGCACGCGCTTGGTGACGGGCGGGCCGAGTGGCGAAGTGGCCAGCGTGTACAGCGTGGTGTCGCCGGTGCTCCACCTGCGCCACGCGCTGGACGCCAAGGGCCGCGACTTGGTCCGTGTCAGCGTGGCCCGCAGTATCCGCGTGCCCGACATCGGCCTGCTGCTGCCGCGCTACAGCCTGAACGGCAGCTACGATCGCGACACGACGAACACCCCACTGGCCGCCGACAGCGCCGGCAACCCACGACTGCAGCCGGAATATTCGACCGGCTTCGACTTGGCGCTGGAACAACACCTGCGCAGCGGTGGCGTGCTCAGCGCCAGTGTGTTCCACCGTCGGCTGGACGGCCTGATCCGCCGCCGCATCGCGCTGGAAACCGTGACCGAGGCCAGCGTGCCGCGCTGGGTGTCGCGGCCCGCCAACCTGGGCAGCGCACGCAGCACGGGCATCGAGCTGGAACTGAAGGGGCAGGGCAATGAGCTGCTGAAGCCGCTGTGGGCCGATGCACCCAAGACGCTGCAGGTGCGGGCGGCGCTGTCGGTCTACCGTTCGTCAGTGGAGCAGATCGACGACCCCGATGCGCGGCTGGAGGGGCAGCCGCCGTGGACGGCCTCGGTGGGCTTCGATCAGTCGCTGCCGGCGGCCGGCATCACCTGCGGCAGCAACTTCACGCTGACGCCCGGCTTTTCGACGCAGCAGACTGACCGCCAGCGCGTCTGGCGCAGCGCAGCGCGCCGGCTGGACGCATATCTGCTGTGGCGCTTGGACCGTTTGACAAATCTGCGCCTGGCGGTGAACAACGCCTTCCCGGCAAACAGCCTGGCTGCATCGCAGATCGATGCGCTGGACGGCTCCGCTGCGGGCTCAGAAAGCCGCCGCAAGGGCTACACCCAGTACACCGCCAACCTGCAGTGGCGCTTTTGATGCCGATCGTCAAGGCCATCTCGGCGTTGCAGGTACACGCGGGTCCGCTGGCGCTGGCGCAACTGCGCGAACGCGGGTTGCGGCCCGCCGACGTGCGCGTCATTCCCGCTGCAGCGGGCGGGCCGAAGGGCCTGATCCTCAACCCGCTGGACCGCTACCTGTTTGGCCACTGGTTGCCTTGCGCCCGGCAGACCGTGCACCTGCTGGGCGCGTCCATCGGCGCCTGGCGCATGGCTAGCGCCTGCCTGCCCGACGCCGACGCTGCGCTGGCCGAACTGGCCGAGGACTACATCAGCCAGCGCTACGAACACGCGCCGGGGCAGGCTCCGACCCCCAGCACGGTCAGCCGCGACTTCGGTTTGCAGATCGAGAAGCGGCTGGGTTCGCGCGCGGCCGAGGTGTTGTCGCACCCGCACTGGCGTTTGCACGTCTTCACCAGCCACGGCCGGCGATTGCTGCACCGCGCTGGGCGCTGGCGCACGCCGGTCGGCTACTTCGGCGCCTTTGTCGTGAATGCCGTGCACCGGCGCGCGCTCGGGGCGCTTTTGGAGCGCGTGGTCTTCGGCGACCCGCGCGACCCGCTGCCCTTTGGGCTGTCCGACTTTCGCAGCCTCCAGGTGGCCTTGACGACCGAGAACCTGGCGTCGGCCGTGCTGGCCAGTTGTTCGATCCCGTTCTGGCTGGACGCGGTGCATGACATCCCCGGCGGTCCGCCCGGCGCGTACTGGGACGGCGGCATCACCGATTACCACCTGCACCTGCCGTATGCGGAGATGGCGGAGATGGCGGAGATGGCGGAGGTGGCAGGGACGGACAACGGTCTGGTGCTGTATCCGCACTTTCAAAGCCAGGTCGTGCCCGGCTGGCTGGACAAAACCTGGAAGGCCCGTCACCGGGCCACGGCGCTGCTGGACAACCTGGTGCTGTTGTCGCCCAACCCGGCCTGGGTGCAGACCCTGCCCCACGGCAAACTGCCCGACCGCGCGGACTTCAA
>JAYSYH010000325.1:0-9715 GCA_043716645.1 Betaproteobacteria bacterium
TGCCCGCGAGCAGCGCGATGTCGCCCGCGATGGTCTTGACCAGGGTCGACTTGCCCTGGCCATTGGCGCCCAGGATGCCGATCCGCTGGCCGGCCAGCACCGAGCGGTTGACGCCGCGCACGATGGTTTTCTTTTCCGCTTCCACCGTGTAGCCGAATTCGCCGTCGCTGATCGCGAGCATCGGATTGGGCAGGTTGGCGGGTTCCTTGAATTCGAAGGTGAAGTCGGCGTCGGCGAGCACCGGCGCGATCTTCTCCATCCGCTCCAGCGCCTTGACCCGGCTCTGGGCCTGCTTGGCCTTGCTGGCCTTGGCCTTGAAGCGGTCGATGAATTTTTTCAGGTGAGCGATCTTGTCCTGCTGCTTGGAAAAGGACGATTGCTGCAGCTCGAGCTGCTGCGAGCGCAGGGTCTCGAACTCGCTGTAGTTGCCGCCATAACGCGTGATCTGCTGGTGCTCGATGTGCAGCGTGACGTCGGTCACGGCGTCCAGAAACTCGCGGTCGTGGCTGATCACGATCATGGTCCCCTGGTAGCGCTTGAGCCACGCCTCCAGCCAGACCAGCGCGTCCAGGTCCAGGTGGTTGGTCGGCTCGTCCAGCAGCAGCAGTTCGGCCGGGCACATCAATGCGCGGGCCAGCTGCAAACGCATGCGCCAGCCGCCCGAGAAACTATTGACTGGCGCGTCGAGCTGCTCGCTCTTGAAGCCCAGACCGAGCAGCAAAGCCTGCGCGCGGGCCGGGGCGTCGAAGGCGCCAGCTTCGTCCAGTGCCATGTGGGCGTGGGCCATCGCGTTGCCGTCGCCGCTGGCCTCGGCAGCATGCAACTCGGCCTGTGCGGCCACCAGCGGCAGGTCGCCTTGCAGCACGAAGTCGGTGGCACCGTCCTCGGTTTCTGGCATCTCCTGCGCCACCTCGCCGACGCGCCAGCGCGGCGGAATTTCGACGTCGCCGCTGTCGGCCTGCAAGCGGTTGGTCATCAGCGAAAACAGGCTGGACTTGCCGGCGCCGTTGCGTCCGATGAGGCCCACCTTCTCGCCAGGCTGCAGGGTGACACTGGCGTTCTGCAGCACGACCTTGACGCCACGCCGCAGCGTGATGTTGCGCAGGTTGATCATGCGAGTTGCTCGCGGGTCAGCAGCAGGACCGAATCATCACCGGCACTCGTCGACAGCCACACCGGCAGCAGGCGCGGGAAGGCCTTCTCGAAGTTCGCGCGCTCGTTGCCGATCTCCAGCACCAGCACGCCTTCGTCGTTCAGTCGGCGCGCCACGTTGCGCAGCAGGTCGCGCACGAAATCCATGCCGTCGGTGCCGCCGTGGCTGTTGCCGTCCAGCGCGATGGCCGGTTCGGCGCGGAATTCGGGTGGCAGCAAGGTCATCGACTCGCGGTTCACGTAGGGCGGGTTGCACAAGATCAAGTCGTAAGTGCCGGGCGCAGCGGCCAAGCCGTCGCCCACCGCCAGCGTGATGCGCCCTTGCAGTTCGTGGCGTTGCACGTTCAAAGTGGCCACGGCCAGCGCGTCGGCCGAGATGTCGGTGGCGCGCACCTGAGCTTCGGGCCAGACCATCGCGGCCAGCACGGCCAAACTGCCATTGCCGGTGCACAGGTCGAGCACGCGGCGGGTGTCGTCCGACAGCCAGGCGTCCAGCGTGCCGTCCATCAGCGGTTCGGCGATCAGCGAACGCGGCACGATGACGCGTTCGTCCACCGTGAAAGCCACGCCCTGCAGCCATGCTTCGCCGGTCAAGTAAGCCGCCGGCTTGCGCGTGGCGATGCGTTGTGCGATGAGCGTGTTGCCTTGCGCAATTTCAGCTTCGGTCAACACGCGGTCGGCGTGTTCGTCCAGTTCATCCAGCGGCAGGCCCAGGCGCCACAGCACCAGCCATGCTGCCTCGTCGAAGGCGTTGGTGGTGCCGTGGCCATAAGCCACGCCCGCACGTTCAAGCTCAGCGCTTGCGTGCTCGACCATCTCGATCAGTGTCATTGCAGCCAATTTTCCAGCGTGTGTCGGTAAATGTTTTTCGGGGGAGGAATGAAGCTCCGATCGAGCGTTGCGGCCTGCAGCTGCACGCCGCCATCGACGGCCGCCCGCGCGAGCCGCAGGCCGTTCAACGTGGCACCGGCCACGGTGGCAGGGCCGTGGGCGCGACTGGGTCGGGCCGAACGTCGATGGTCAGTTCGGTATAGGTCGCGGAATCGGATTCGTCCTTCTTCGGCGCCGCGCGCGAATGGGGCGACATGTCGTTCTGCAAACGCCACAGCAGGTTGGTCGGTGAATCGGCGTATTGCAAACCTTCGTCACGCGTGATCACGCCATCGGTGATCAGCCGTGCGAGGTCTTGTTCGAAGCTTTGTGAACCTTCGGCCAGTGATTTCTCGACGGCTTCCTTCACCCCGGGCAGATCGCCTTTGCCGATCAGTTCGCCGACCAGCTTGGTGTTCAGCAGCACCTCGACGGCAGGGATGCGCGGACCGGCCTGCGAACGCAGCAGGCGCTGCGAGACGATGGCGCGCAGGCCCGACGCCAGGTCCGACAGCAGTGTGGCGCGCGACTCCGGCGTGTAGAACGACAGGATGCGGCCCAGCGCGTGGTAGCTGTTGTTGGCGTGCAGGGTGGCCAGAACCAAATGGCCCGACAGCGCGTAACTGATGGCCGAGGTCATCGTTTCGCGGTCGCGTATTTCGCCGATCAGGATGCAGTCGGGCGCCTGGCGCAACGCATTCTTCAGGGCGATTTGCAGGCTCTGCGTGTCGCGGCCCACTTCGCGCTGGTTGACGATGCTTTTCTTGTTCGTGAACAAAAATTCGATCGGGTCTTCGATGGTCAGGATGTGCCCGGTCATCTGCTGGTTGCGCCATTCCAGCATCGAAGCCAGCGTGGTGCTCTTGCCAGCACCGGTGGCGCCGACCATCAGGATCAAGCCGCGCTTTTCGGTCACCAGCTGCGACAGCAGCGGTGGCATGCCCAGACTGTCCAGCGACGGAATTTCCATAGGCACGCAGCGAATCACTGCTGCGATGCTGCCGCGCTGCTTGAAGGCCGACAGCCGGAAGCTGCCCACGCGCGGCACGCTGATGCCCACGTTCAATTCACCGGTGTCGTCCAGCTCTTCCAGCTGCTGCGGCGCCAGCATCTCCGACAGCAGCTGCCGCGTTTGCTGCTGGCCCAGCAACTGATCCGACAGCTGCAGGATCTGCCCGTTGATCTTGATCTGAATGGGCATGTTGGCCGACATGTAGACGTCGGACGCACCTTTCTCCGCCATCAGGCGCAAGACGCGTTCGAGGTTGTTGGCCATGGTGATTTCTGCCCTTCAGATCGCCGGGATCTGCCCGGTCACGCGCGCAACAGATCGTTGATGCTGGTCTTGCTGCGCGTCTGCGCGTCGACGCGCTTGACGATGATGGCGGCGTACAGACTGTAGGCTTGCCCGTCAGCAGCCGTCTTGGGCAGGTTGCCGCTGACGACCACCGAGCCGCTGGGCACGCGGCCGTAGGTGATGACGCCCGTTTCGCGGTTGAAGATCGGCGTGCTCTGGCCCAAGTAGACGCCCATGCCCAGCACCGAGTTCTCTTCGACGATGACGCCTTCAACCACTTCGCTGCGCGCACCGATGAAGCAGTTGTCCTCGACGATGGTCGGGTTGGCCTGCAGCGGCTCCAGCACGCCGCCGATGCCCACGCCGCCGGACAGGTGGACGTTTTTGCCGATCTGCGCACAACTACCCACCGTGGCCCAGGTGTCGACCATGGTGTTCTCACCCACGTAGGCGCCGATATTCACGTAAGAGGGCATCAGCACCGCGCCCTTGGCGATGTAGCTGCCGCGCCGCGCCACGGCCGGTGGCACCACGCGCACACCGCTGGCGCGCATCTGGGCTTCGTCCAGGTGCGCAAACTTGGTCTGCACCTTGTCGAAGAAACCCAGCTCACCGGCCCGCATGATCCTGTTGTCGTTCAGGCGGAAGCTCAGCAACACGGCCTTCTTGACCCACTGGTTCACCGTCCAGTCGCCTACGCCGCGGCGTTCGGCGACGCGCAGGCGGCCGCTGTTGAGATCACTGATGGCCTGCTCGACGGCCTCGCGCACGTCGGGTGCATTGACGGCCGAGATCTCGGCGCGGGCTTCCCAAGCGAGCTCGATGACGGATTGCAGGTCGGTGGTGCTGGACATCAAAGGCTTTCGGTGGGGGCAAGTGGACGGTCAGACGGCAGGTCAGGACGAAAGGCGGGCGGAATAGGCAACGATGCGTTGAGCGGCTTCCAGGCATTCGTCCACGGGGGCGACCAGGGCCATGCGGATGCGGCCGGTGCCGGGGTTGGGCGGGGTGTGACCGGCAACGCTGCGTGCCAGCAAGCTGCCTGGCAACACCGCCACATTGTATTGAGCCAACAGGCCGCGAGCCCATTCGACGTCATCCTGCGGCCCGCTGGTCGGCAAACCCGCCCACAGATAAAAGGCCGCGTCCGGCAGCTTCACGTGCAGTGCGGACGCCAGCACCGGCGTCACCTGCGCGAACTTGGCGCGGTACAGCGCGCGGTTGTTCACCACATGCGTCTCGTCGTTCCAGGCCGCGATGCTGGCGCGCTGCACCATGCCGCCCATTGCACTGCCGTGGTAAGTGCGGTAGAGCAAGAAAGCCTTGACGAGGTCCGCATCACCGGCCACGAAACCCGAGCGCAGCCCCGGCACGTTGCTGCGCTTGGACAGGCTGGTCAGCGCGATCAGGTTCTTGAAGTCGCTGCGGCCCAGCGCCAGCGCGGCCTGCAGCGCGCCCAGCGGTGGCTCGTCGCGGAAATAGATCTCGGAATAGCACTCGTCGCTGGCGATGACGAAGCCGTGGCGTTCGCTCAAGTTAAACAGTTGCTGCCATTCCGACAGCGGCATCACCGCGCCGGTCGGGTTGCCGGGTGAGCAGACGTAGAGCAGTTGCGTGCGGGCCCAGGTCTCGTCGCTGACGGCGCCCCAGTCGGGGGCGAAGTTGCCGAGTTTTGAAAGTTCGGGGTCGCTGGGCACGAAGACGGTTTGTGCGCCGCCCAGCAGGGCCGCGCCCTCGTAGATTTGGTAGAAGGGATTCGGGCAGACCACGGTGGCGCCCGGCTTTGAGGGGTCCAGCACCGTTTGCGCCAGCGCAAACAACGCTTCACGCGTGCCGTTCACTGGCAGCACCTGCGTGGCGGCGTCCAGGGTCACCCCATAGCGGCGCTGCGCCCAGCCGGCGATAGCCTCGCGCAGCGCCGGTTCACCCAGCGTCGACGGGTAGGTCGACAGCATCGGCAGCGCCCGCATCAGCGCTTCTTCGATCAGCGCCGGCGTGGTGTGCTTGGGTTCGCCGATGCCCAGGCTGATGGGCTTGAAATCGGGGTTGGGGCGGACGCCTTGCGTCAGCTCGCGCCAGCGTTCGAAAGGGTAGGGGTGCAGGCGGGACAGCAGCGGGTTCATCCAGCTGATTATCCCGGACCCACCCCCGGTTCGGCCTAGATCTGGGCCTAGATCTGGGCCTGGACCTGGGCCAGCCTGAAGGCGGCCACCACCTGCACCAGTTCCTGCGCCTGCTCGCTCAGGCTTTCGGCGGCGGCAGCACTTTGTTCAACCAGCGCGGCGTTGCGCTGGGTGGCCGTGTCCATCTGGCTCATGGCCTGCCCGACTTGCGCCACGCCGCTGCTCTGCTCACGGCTGGCTGAACTGATTTCGCCCATGATGGCCGTGACGCGGGTGATGGACGCCACCACTTCGTTCATCGTGCGGCCGGCCTCGTCGACTTGCGCCGCGCCTTGTTCGACGCGCTCGACGCTGGCCGCAATCAGGCCCTTGATCTCGCGCGCCGCGTCGGCGCTGCGCTGCGCCAGGCTGCGCACTTCGCTGGCCACCACGGCGAAACCGCGGCCTTGTTCGCCGGCCCGGGCTGCCTCGACGGCGGCATTCAGCGCCAGGATGTTGGTCTGGAAAGCGATGCCGTCGATGACACTGATGATGTCGGCGATCTTGCGCGAACTGGCGGTGATGCCGCCCATCGTCTGCACCACGCGCGCCACGGCTTCGCCGCCCCGACGGGCCACATCGCTGGCGTTTTGCGCCAGGGCGTCTGCCTCGCCGGCGCTGGCTGCGTTTTGCCTGACCGTGCTGCCCAGCTCTTCCATGGACGCCGAGGTCTGCTGGATGGCGCTGGCCTGTTGTTCGGTGCGGCTGGACAGGTCCAGATTGCCCTGCGCGATTTCGCTGCCGGCGTTGGCGACGCGTTCCGAGCCTTCGCGCACGGTGGCCACCACCCGCGACAGGCTGTGCTGCATCTGCTGCATGCAGGCCATCAGGCTGGTGTCGTCGCCGGCGCGCAGCTTGACCGGCGTGCTCAAGTCACCGTTGGCCACGGCGCGGGCCAACTCAGTGGCTGCACAGGGCTCACCGCCAAGTTGAGACTTCAGGCTCGCGGTGATCAGTGCCGACAGCGCCACGCCGATCAACAAGGTCGCCGCAACCAGCCCCACGGCCCACAGACGGGCACTGGTGTAAATCGTGCCGGCCCGCTGTGCGGCTTGCTGGGCGCCGGTGAAACTGAACGCATTCAGCCCGTCGATGGACGTGATGGCTTCGTCGGCCGCCATCTTGGCCGCGCCGTCGCCGATCTCGCGGGCATCGTCGGCTTTGCCAGCATTGCCCAATGCCAGCACCTTTTTGGCAATGCCTTGGTATTCGGCCCACTTCGCCGCCAGCGCGGCCGCCAGCTTGCGTTCTTCGTCGTCCATCAGCAGCTTGACATGCAAGGCCAGGGCGGCCTCCACAGCGGCCTGGCGTTCCTTCATCTTGTCTTCGTACTCGGCCCGGTAGCTGGCATCAGCGGCGTGAGCGTGCTTGACTTCCAATTCACGAAATTCCAGCACCGCTGCGCGAACCGTGCCCAGGTGGCCCACGCTGGGCAGCCACTTCTCGGCCAGGTCGGCCGAGGTCTGATGGACACGCATCAGGTTGAAGATGCCGGCACCCCCGACCCCGGCGGCAAGTGCAATCACCAGGCCGAACGCCAGCATCAGTCGGGCGCCCATGGTCATGCGGGCAAACCAGCCCAGGGCGCGTTCACGGAGTTTCATGGTGCTTGCCTGCTTGCAAAGGGTGCCGGGAACAACGCGCCACAAGGGCGGCGCGCGGGGCTCACTTCTTGAAACCGACGTAGGTCACGCCGATGACCTTGCCGCCCGCGTCCCTGACCGGGTTGTAGCAAGCGTCGAAAGGCGTGCCCAGCACGTCCACCTGGCCGCAGAACTGCTCGCCTCTGGACACGGCCTCATAGGCTTTGGCCTTGGCCAGCGCGGTACCCACGCCCCGCTTGCCCTCGGGCGTCAACACGTTGGTGCTGACACGGATGAAGTCGTCGCCTTCCTTGACAAACACCGTGGCGGTGGCGCCGGTGCTCTTTTTGATGTCATCGACGACGTCGTAGTTGTTGTTGATCTTGCGGGCGCCAAAATACAGGCCTGAAACGGATTTTTCGCCGGCCTTGTCGGTGCCTTCGAGCTTGGCAGCACCGATTTTGCTCAGACGGGCTTCCAGCGCCACGATGGCGGCCTTGGGGTCGTTGTTGGCATGGGCGGCGGTGGTAGCCAGCGCGAGCGCCGCGGCGGCAGTGATGAGCAGGTGTTTCATGGGTGGTCCTGTGGCCGGTTCGGGTTGCTGAACGAGGGCCCGCGCGCTGGCACAGATGCGCCGGCTTGCAGGCCTCGACCGAGTTTTCGGCCCACCAACGGCGCACTTGAGGCCCTGCGCAGCGGAACAAGCGTGTCAACGCGCAGCAAGCGCCGCATGAAAGCAGTGGTCGGTCACGCCATTGCGAACTCAGAGTTTGCCCACGCAGCCCGGCGCTCCACAACGGCAGACCAGGCGGCCTTCGTGGTGGGTGGAGCCGTAGTTCACGGTGATCTCGTCGCCGGGCGCGATGGCCTTCAGCGCGTAGAACTCGACGCGGCCGTTGCGGATGCACAGCCGAGCGTTGGGCTGACAGCTGTGGTTGGTGTAGCGCATGGGGTCGGCGGACTTCGTGAAGTCGATGGCCTTCTTGTCCGACAGCTCGACGATCATGATGCGTTCGCTGCGCGTGGCGCGGATGCGCGCCTGCTGCACGCTGATGCTCTCGCCGCGGATCTCACCGATTTTCAGGCGCTGCGGTATGGCTGCGGCCGCAAAGGCGCCGTTGCCGTCGATGGCACTGGCGCGCACGTCAACGGCGAATTTTTGGTAAGCGGGTCGGTCGGCCGGCGCCGCAGGCAACGTGGCTGCATGCCGTGCTGCAAGCCGGCTGCGAAGTTGCGCCATCAGGCCGTCGGGAGATCGACCTTGGGCTGCGGCTTCCAGCCTTTTTGGCGGTGTTCGACGGTGACGAAGCAGCGGATGCCGCCGCGCACGTACCAGTCGGCATGCAGGCGGATGAAGCGCGGTTCGATCGCTGCGACGAGGTCGCTGACGATGGCGTTGCTGACCTTTTCGTGGAACGCACCCTCGTTGCGGTAGCTCCAGAAATACTGCTTCAGGCTCTTGGTCTCGACACAGAGCTGGTCGGCGATGACGTCGATGGTGAAGTGCGCGAAATCGGGCTGGCCGGTCAGCGGGCACAGGCAGGTGAACTCGGGCACGTCGAAGCGGATGACGTAGTCGCGTTCCGGCGCAGGGTTGGGGAAGACCTGCAGGTCTTTGCTCGGGGCCGACGGCGGAACGGCCGGCGCGACACGTTGGTTCAGGGTGGGCTTGCGGGCCATGCGGTGCTTTCGTTTCGGCCTGTCGGCCTGGGCGTTTCTGAAGGGGCGCGATGCTATCATCTGGCCCGTTTTGCGCCCCGTCGATGGGCGCATTTTTCCATTCAAATCAAGCACTTGCGTGCGGTCGGGCGGTTCCAATCGCAGGCCCCGCCGATGCCGGCTCCAGATGCGCCTCACACAGATCAAGCTCTCGGGTTTCAAAAGTTTCGCGGAACCCACCACCTTCCAGCTGCCCGGGCAGCTGGTCGGCGTGGTCGGGCCCAACGGCTGTGGCAAAAGCAACATCATGGACGCCGTGCGCTGGGTTCTCGGCGAAAGCAAAGCCAGCGAACTGCGCGGCGAAAGCATGCAGGACGTCATTTTCAGCGGCAGCGGCCAGCGCAAGG
This sequence comes from Betaproteobacteria bacterium, assembly GCA_043716645.1. GTDB lineage: Bacteria > Pseudomonadota > Gammaproteobacteria > Burkholderiales > Burkholderiaceae_C > Rubrivivax. The sequence goes on from JAYSYH010000325.1 coordinate 9,131, forward strand.
CAGCCAGCCGCGCCAGCGTCGAACTGGTCTTCGACAACCAGCTGGCGCGCGCTGGCGGCCAGTGGAACGCCTTCACTGAGATCGCCGTCAAGCGCACGCTGACACGCGACGGCAGCAGCAGCTACTTCATCAACAACCAGCCGGTGCGCCGCCGCGACGTGCAGGACGTGTTCCTGGGCACCGGCCTGGGCCCAAGGGCCTACGCCATCATCGGCCAGGGCACCATCAGCCGCATCATCGAAAGCCGGCCTGAAGAACTGCGCCTGTTCCTGGAAGAAGCCGCCGGCGTCAGCAAGTACAAGGAACGCCGCCGCGAAACCGAGAACCGGCTGAAGGACACGCGCGAAAACCTGACCCGCGTCGACGACATCCTGCGTGAACTGAACAGCAACCTCGACAAGCTGGAAACCCAGGCCGCGGTGGCCGCTCAGTACCGCGCGCTGCAGGAGCAGGGCACGTTGAAGCTGCACCAGCTGTGGTTCCTGAAGCACCGCGACGCGGCCAGCGAGGAAGCGCGTGTGAAGGCGGCTTCCAACGAAGCCGTCAATGGGCTGGAAGCACGACTGGCCGACCTGCGCCACGTCG
>JAYSYH010000326.1:0-9712 GCA_043716645.1 Betaproteobacteria bacterium
CGACCTCGACACGATCCAGCGCGAATTACGCGAGATCAAGGGTACGACGGTCCTTGTCTACGAACAGACCTGTGCGGCGGAAAAACGTCGTCGCCGCAAACGCGGTAAATTCCCCAATCCCGCCAAGCGCATGATGATCAACCCGGCGGTGTGCGAAGGTTGTGGCGATTGTTCGGTGCAGTCGAACTGCGTCAGCGTCTGGCCGCTTGAGACCGAACTCGCACGCAAGCGGAAGATCGACCAGTCGAACTGCAACAAGGACTTTTCGTGCGTAAAGGGCTTTTGCCCGAGCTTCGTCACAGTCGAAGGCGGGCAGTTGCGCAAGCCCAGAAGGGATGCGCGTGCCGACCCGCGCACGCTGCCGCCGCTGCCCGAACCCAGCCTGCCGCTGGCCGAGAAAGCCTGGGGCATCGTCGTCGGTGGCGTGGGCGGCACCGGCGTCATCACCATCGGATCCCTGCTGGGCATGGCGGCCCACCTGGAAGGCAAGGGCGTGGTCACGCAAGACGCCGGCGGCCTGGCGCAGAAAGGTGGTGCCACCTGGAGCCACATCCAGATCGCCAACCGCCCCGAGGCCATCTTCACGACCAAGGTCGACACCGCGCAGGCTGACCTGGTCATCGCCTGCGACAGCATCGTCGGCGCGATGAAGTACACGCTGACGGTGATGCAGCAAGGCCGCACCTTCGTGGCGCTGAACACCCACGGCACGCCGACGGCGGCCTTCGTGAACAACCCCGACTGGCAGTTCCCCGGCGGCAACTGCGAAGCAGCCGTGCGCGACAGCGTCGGCGCGGCTCTGGTGGGCGCTTTCGACGCCGAACAGGTGGCGGTGCAGATGCTGGGCGACAGCATCTACACCAACCCGCTGCTGCTGGGCTACGCGTGGCAGCAAGGCCGCATTCCGCTGGGCCACGCAGCACTGATGCGCGCGATGGAGCTGAACGCGGTGCAGATCGACAACAACAAACTGGCCTTCGAATGGGGCCGGCGCTGCGCGCACGACTTGGCGGCGGTGCAGGCTTTGTTCAAGGCGCAAGCGGTGATCCAGTTCGTCAAGAAGCCGGGGCTGGCGGAGATCATTCGCACAAGGGTGGACTTCCTCACCGGCTACCAGGACGCGGCCTACGCGGCGCAGTACCAGGCCTTCGTTGAGCAGGTGCGCGCGCAGGAGGCGAAGCTGGGCAGCGGCAGCGCGCTGACCGAAGCGGTGGCGCGCTACCTGTTCAAGTTGATGGCCTACAAAGACGAATACGAGGTGGCGCGCCTGCACACAGCCCCGGCCTTCACCGCCAAGATCGCCGAGATGTTCGAGGGCGACTACAAGCTGGTGCACCACCTGGCACCGCCGCTGATCAGCAAGGCCAACGACCAGGGTGAGTTGATCAAGCAGCCCTTTGGCCCGTGGGTGCGCCAGGCTTTCGGCGTGCTGGCCAAGTTCAAGGGCTTGCGCGGCGGGGCGCTGGACTTCTTCGGCCGCCAGGGCGAACGGCAGACCGAGCGTGCGCTGATCAGCGAATACCTCGCCTGCATCGAAGAACTGATGAAGACGCTGAACGCCGACAACCGCGCGCTGGCGGCCGAGATCGCGCGCATCCCGGAAGAGATTCGCGGCTACGGGCATGTGAAGGAACGGCACCTGAAAGCGGCGCGCAGCAAGTGGCAATCGCTGATGCAGCAGTGGCGGTTGGGCGCGAGCCACCGCGCGGCAGCCTGAGCAACCCAAGGCCGGGGCGACCACCGCCACTGCGCGCTGTTCGCAGCAGCCGTTCTCGGCCATCAAACGGCTTGAACGCCGGCAGGCAGCGGGGATTCCATACTCCGCCTGCAATGAACGTCATGCCCACCACCCCCCGCTACAGCGGCGTCGCCATCGCCCTGCACTGGTTGCTGGCACTGCTGATCGTCGGTAACTTCTGCGTCGGCCTTTACATGCACGGGCTGGCGTTCTCCCCGACACGGCTGAAGCTCTACAACTGGCACAAGTGGGCCGGCATCACCATCCTGGCGCTGTCGGCGCTGCGCCTGCTTTGGCGCCTGACTCACCGCCCGCCGGCAGACCCGCCGATGCCCGCCTGGCAACGGCTGGCCGCGCACGGCGCGCACTGGGCGTTGTACGCGTTGTTCTTCGCGGTCCCGCTGGCTGGCTGGGCTTACAGCTCAGCGGCGGGTTTCCCGATCGTGGTCTTTGGCGTGCTGCCGCTGCCCGACTTCGTGGCGCCTGACCGCGCGCTGGCCGACGGTCTGAAAGAGCGGCACGCGATGTTGGCCTTCGCACTGGCCGCCGTGGTCGGACTGCACATTGCCGCCGCACTCAAGCACCACTTCATCGACGGCGACGGCCTGCTGCACCGCATGCAGCCCAGTCGACGTTGAACATCACACCTTGGCACCTGAAAGTTCGACATGACATCCCGCACCCTCTTCACGCTGGCCCTGTTGACGGCCTTGTTCTGCGCCGTCGCGCAGCCGGCCATGGCCCAATCCAAGCCCGCCGCGCTACAGGCCGCCGGCAGCGAAATTGCCTTCACCACCAGGCAGATGGGCGTTCCCGTCGAAGGCAAGTTCAGCAGGTTCACCGCCGTCATTGCGCTGGACCCGAAGAAGCCGGAAGCCGGCAATGTGGCCTTCACGATCGACAGCGGCAGCGCGCGCTTCGGCAGCGCCGAACTTGACGCCGAGGTGCCCAAGGCCACTTGGTTGAATGTGCCCAAATTTCCGCAAGCCAGCTTCCAGTCCAGCAGCGTGAAAGCCGCCGGCCCGGGCAAGTTCGAAGTGGCCGGCAAGCTCACGATCAAGGGTGCGGTGCAGAACGTGGTGGTGCCAGTGCAAGTCACGCAGGCCGGCGCCGGCGTGACGTTGATCAGCACGGCCACTGGCGCCTTCGTCATCAAGCGCCTGGCCTTCAAGGTCGGCGAAAACGAATGGGCCGACACCTCGATGCTGGCCGACGACGTGCAGGTCCGTTTCAAGCTGCTGCTGACCGGCTTGGCGCCGCTTTAACCGAATTTGTCTTGCTCGCTCCACTGTTTTTCAAACATTCAACTCCAGGTCACATCATGAAAAAACTGCTCATCGCCACCGCCGCCTTCGTCGCTTGCGCCGCCCAGGCCGAGCCGGCCACCTACATGGTCGACCCAACCCACACCTTCGCCAACTTCGAAACCTCGCACTGGGGCACGTCCACCTTGCGCGGCCGCTTCGACAAGAAGGAAGGCAGCGTGACCATCGACCGCGCGGCCAAGACCGGCAAGGTGGAGTTGACGCTGGACATCACGTCGATCAGCACCGGTGTGCCGGCGCTGGACAAGCACCTCAGCAGCGCCGACTTCTTCGACACCGCCAAGTTCCCCACCGCCAAGTTCGTGGGCAGCCAGTTCAAGTTCGAGGGTGACCAGGTCACCGAAGTGGCCGGCACGCTGACGATGCTGGGCAAGACCCAGCCGGTGACGTTGAAGGCCAACCGCTTCAATTGCTACACCAACCCGATGCTGAAACGCGAAGTCTGCGGCGGCGACTTCGAAACCACACTGCAGCGCACCCAATGGGGCATGGCTTACGGTGTGGCGATGGGCATTCCCGATGCCATCCGCCTGTTGGTGCAGGTGGAAGCGGTCAAGCAGTAAATCCTGGCTTCGGGCAGCGTCGCGAAATGCATTCCTCTCACGTTTTCTGCCTGTCTTTGGCACTCTCAGCCGGCTTGATGGCTGCACCCGCTGCCGCCCAGCCTGCCATCTACGTTCTCGACCCGGCGCACAGCTCCGTTCATTTCGAACTGCTCCATTTCGGCACGTCCACCATCCGCGGACGCTTCGGGCCCATCAGCGGCACCGTGATGCTGGACCGCAACGTGCAGCGCGGCGAAATCAGCATCCGTCTGCCGACGGCCAGCGTCAGCACCGGCATTGCGGTGTTTGACGGCCGCATTCGCGCGGCCGATCTGCTGGCCAGCGACGCCTTTCCCGAGGCCTATTTCGTGGCCACGCGTTTGAGTTTTGACGGCGACCGCGTGACCGAGGTTCGCGGCGAATTCACGCTGCGCGGCGTTAGCCAGCCGCTGACCCTGAAGGCACTGCGCTACGGCTGCCGGAGTGTCGTGGACCAGGCGAGCGCTACCGAAACCGAGGTCTGCGGTGGCGACTTCGAAGGCGAGTTCCTGCGCAGCGCTTTCGGCGCCACGTTTGGTCTGCCCTTTGTGGCCGACCGGGTGCGCCTGCAGGTGCAGGTCGAGGGCCGTCGCTGAGGACAGCCATGGCGGCTGGCCGTCCGTCACTCCGGTCAGGCCCTCCAGGCCGGGCAGGGCCGTCAGGCCACGAATGAACGGCCGAAGGCGAACACCGAGTTCGGCGCGTTACAGCGCAGCGGCAGTCGGGTCACGTTGGACGGCACCGACGGCGTTGGCGCCGCTACGCGTTTGGGCGCGCGGCTCTCGATGGTGGCACCGCTGGCCCGCTGCTCATCCACCAGGCGCTGCAGCGGAATGGTGGCCAGATGGGCCAGCATCACGGCGTCCAGTTCGCGCCACAGTTGTGTGGACAGGCCGTCGACCACGCCGGTACGCGGCTGGGCTTCGTCGGTTTCGTCAACGGCCGCCACGATGTCGGCCACGCTAATGTGCGCGGCCAGCCGGCCCAGCGTGTAGCCGCCGCCCGGGCCCCGCGTGCTTTCGACCACGCCCTGGCGGCGCAATCGGCTGAACATCTGTTCCAGGTAAGACAGTGACACCTGCTGCCGTTCGCTGATGGACAACAGCGCGACCGGGCCAGCGCTCTCGCGCAAAGCCAGATCGATCAGGGCATTGACGGCCAAACGGCCCTTGGTGCTCATGCGCATCGAGTTTTCTCCAGTCACCGGTTGAAAGGTAGCGACAGCCCGAAATCTAGACCCGGCGATACTTCGCGTAAATTCGAAGTAACAAAATATTCATTTCGCATAAATCGCAGCATCAGAACGATCAGCATGAACTTCAAGCACTTGCACTACTTCTGGGTCGCCGCCAAGGCCGGCGGCATCGTCAAGGCCGGCGAGCAGCTGCACACCACGCCGCAAACGCTGTCCGGCCAGATCAAGCTGCTGGAAGCCCGGCTGGGCCGAGCGCTGTTCCGCAAGAGCGGGCGCAACCTGGAGTTGACCGACGACGGCCGCGTGGCGCTGCGCTATGCCGACGAGATCTTCGCGCTGGGTGGCGAAATGGAAAGCGCATTGCGCGAGGGCGCGCGCAACGCCGGCGCAGCCGCGGTGCAGGACTTCCGGGTCGGCATCGAAGACGCCGTGGCCAAGACCGTTGCTTACCGGCTGCTGCAACCTGCGCTGGACCAGTCGCCGCCGCTGCGGCTGATCTGTACCGAGGGCCGCTTCGACGACCTGATGGCGCAGCTGGCGCTGCACCGCGTCGACCTGGTGATCGCCGACGAACCCATCACGCGCAAGCTCAACGTCAAGGCCTACAACCACGCGCTAGGCGGCTCACCGATGACCTTCTTCGCGGCGCCTGGGCTGAAGCGGCAACTGAAAGGTCGATTTCCGGAATGCCTGAACGACGCGCCGATGTTGATCCCGGGGCCGAATGCCTCGATGCGGGCGCCCTTCGAGGCCTGGCTGACGCGCTTGCAACTGCACCCGCGCGTGGTGGCCGAATGCGATGACAGCGCGCTGATGCAGGCCTTCGGCAGCGAAGGCCGTGGCGTGTTCCTGACGCCGTCCGTCGTCAAAGCCGAAACCATTGCGCAGTACGGCGTGAAACCGGTGGGGCACAGCGACGAACTGATCAATGATTTTTATGCCATCAGCGTGGAACGCCGCATCACCCACCCTGGCGTGGCGGCCATCACGCAGGCCGCGCGCAACGAACTGTTCAACGTGGCGGCAGGCGTAGCCCGGGCAGCGGCTCAACCCGGCCTTTCTCCCGGCATTTCGTAGCGCGTGCCGGGACCCTTGCCGCGCCGCGCCAGCAGGCCGCGCTCGGCCAGCAGGCCCAGGTGCCTGGAAGCGGTGGCCGGCGCCACGCCACACAGCGCGCCGTAGCCGCTTTTGGTGATGGCGCCTTCGCGCAGCAAATGAGCCACCAGCCCGGCGCGGCGGGTGTCGTCCACCAGGTCGGCAGCGGCCAGTTTCCAGGCCCCCGCCAACTGCTGTTCACGCGTCAGCTGGCGGGTGAAAGTGTGCTGCAGTTCGGCCAGCTCGGCCGTGAACAGGGCGTGCAGGCCGTGCTGGTCGATCAGGCTGCGGGCGGCTTCGCGTTCCTGGCTCGAGATGGCGAGGTAAGCGTGGGCCACCGCGAGGTGGGCGCGGGCGTGGGCCTGCGGGTCGCCGGGTACCGACAGCAGCTGGCGCTGGCGGTGCACGGTGGCCATCTCGTCGAAGTGGACGGCGTCTTCGTCAGGCAGCAGCCTGTTGCCGTCTTCCGGCGCGTTGCGGCGACCCAGGATTTCGGTTTTCAGCCCGCGCACCGAATCGACCACGTTGCGGATACTCTGCGAGCCCGTGGCGGCCAGCACCTCGGCCACGAAGGCGTCGCCGAGGTGCTCGTCGGCGGCGTCGCCGTGGTCGCGCAAACGCGCGTAGTGCGCCTCGGCCAGGTTGTAGCGGGCGCGGAAGGCATGCAGCCGCAAATCGCAGGCAACGCTGATGTCCAGCGCCTGCCGGTACTGGGTGATGGCCGCCCCGTAGTCCGCAGTCCAGAAGCGGGTCGCGCCGATGTTCAAGTGGGCGCCGACCACCACCGCTGGCTCGACAGGGCCGACCCGCACGGCGTCCAGGATGCGCTGCGAATAGGCCAGTGCACGTTCGTGGTCACCGCGCGCCGCCAGGTCGAAGCCGATGTTCAGACAGGCCGCCAACACCGAACGCTGGTCGCCCAGACGCTCGAAGATGTTCAGCGCGCGGAAGCGGTGTTCCAGCGAGCGGACCGGGTCTCCAGAGCGGTGCCAAAACTCGCCCCAGACCTGCTCCAGCATGCCCAGCACCTCGTCGGGTACCGGGAACTGTTCGCGCAGCGCCTGCGCGCGGTCCAGCACGGCCTTGCTGCGGGCGTCGTTGCGCAGCAGGTACAGCCAGGCCAGCCGCGCGAAGGTGGTGACGAAATGGGCCAGCGCTTGCGCGTCGCGCTGCTCAGGGCCCAGGTCACGCAGGAAGTCGGCGCTGTCCTGGTAGCAGGCGAATGCGCGGTCGGCGTCGCGCGGCTCGTGGTACTTGCCCAGGGCGCTGTGGGTGATGCCCAGCAGCAGCCGGTCTTGCGCCGTCTGCGCCACCTGCCGGGCCTGTTCCAGCGCGCGCAGTTCGCGGTCTGCCGCGTTGCGGGTGCGCGCTAGCGCGGCGCGCGCCAGGTGCAGATCGACCAGCAGCCGCGGGCTCAGGGCCGTGGCCGCCAGGTGTTCGACCAAGGCATCGGTTTCGGGCTCCACCGCCAGCGCTGCTGCGTAGCGCAGCAGCGCCTGCACGAAGCTGGCGGCGTCAGCGCCCTGCCAGGCGTGCCACAGCGCCGATGCGGGGTCCCCCGCCGCCAGTGCCGCGGCCACCCGGGTCTGGTGCCAGGCCTGCCGCGCCACCGGCTCGCTGGGAACGGTTGCCCATTCCCGCAGCACCAGCTTGCGCAGCGACAGTCGCGCGGCCGCAGTTGACGCGGCCTCGGCCCAGGTCTGGGCCATCGCGTGGCGGGCCCTCTCCAGCGTGCGGTAGACGGTGCTCGGGCCGACGCCCCACAGGCCGCACAGGTTGTCCAGCGCGGCCTCGCCGCTGCGGCGGCGGTAAACACGCGGGAATTCCGGCACCGCGATGTAGCCAGCGTTGCAGGCCATCGCCAGCATGGGGCGCCAGCTGCTGAACTGCAGCCAGGCCGGCTCGGGGATGTGCTCGAAGCCGGGGTCGCCATCGGGCCGCAGCTGGGTCACCAGCCAGCGCAACAAGCAGGCGGCCAGGCGAGGCGGGTCGGCGACAGGGCCGTCAACGCCGACTGTGCCCAACATGGCGCGCCGATAAGGGCGAAGCAGCCACCGTGTGACCCGCGGATGATTGCGCACCAACTCATCCAGGGCGCCCGCGCGCAGGGCCTGCAGCGCGGCGTCGAGCAGCGCTTCCACCAGCGACAAGCGCCCGGTGGGGTCTTCGACCGGCGAGGCAGCCGACCTCAAAGCCGGCATCACAGCCGGCGTGACTTCCGGCGTGACTCCAGGAACAGCGGCAGACGCACCGGCTGGCAGTTCGGCGGCGGGGTTGGGCACGCTCATCGCATTGGTTGAATGCCAGCCCTGCGGCGCAGGACTTTTGACGTCATCCACTCTAAGCGATGGTTCATCGGTGCGGATACCGCGCGGCTTGCGAGCTCAGCCTTACAGACTTTGTCGACCCGATGCCTGCGTACAGCCCATACCGGGGAACGACGCTTCGCCATCTTGAAGTGGCTGCCGCCACGCTGGCAGACCGTTGCAGCACTTTGGGGCTGGCGCTCTGACGGCGCCTGTGCTGTCATCCGCGCCGCCAGCCGTTGCCGCTGGCGCTGGCCGCCGCGGCTCAACTGGAGAACAATTTCATGGCCCGATCACTTCAACCGCCTCGGTCTCATCAGTCGCCTCAGGCGCCTGAATCGTCGGCCCTGCCCACGTTGGCGCCGAGCGCCCGCAGCCGTGCGCCCGGCGACGACAGTGTCGTGTTCGCCGTCTATGCGCCTTTCGGTTCCGACCCCGCGCTGAGCCGTTTTCCGGCGGCCACGCAAGCCGCCATCGCCCAGCAGGCGCTGGTCCGCGCGCTGCAGGCGGTGGCCGCAGAAGGCGCCCACGTCAGTGCGCTGATCGACCTTTATGAGGACGACAGCTGGCTGATCGAGATTCCCGCGCGCCAGCCCAAGGCGATGGCCATCACATCGACCTGGAAGCAAGACATGAGCACGCCGCAAGCGCTGGCCGGCTTTCTGCGTCGCGTGCAGCAGCGCTTTCCGTGTTCGACGCTGGTGCTGGCCATCGAAGGACACGGCGGCGGCTTCGTGCCAGACATCGACCCGCTGCGCATCACGCCGCGCAGCACCACCACCTGGGGCAACCCGGCAGCGCCCAACCACGCGCGATGGGTCAAAACCGAGACCCTGACGCGCATCGAAGCGCAAGCAGGGTCGCCGCCGCTGCCGCTGGGCTCACCCGAGCTGCCGCTGGGCTCGCCCGAGCTGCCGGCCACCCGCTTGCCGCTGTCGACCTGGGCGCTGGGCGAAGGGCTGCGCAGCGCTATCAAGGCCGGCGTGCGCAAGCCGGCGGTGATCCACTTCAACAACTGCTTCAACGCCAGCTTCGAACTGCTGCACACCGTCGCGCCGTTTGCCGACGTGGCCACGGCCTATGCCAACTACGACTTCTTCACCGCCGGCGCCACCTATCCGGCGGTTTTCAAGCGCCTGCGACTGGCCGGCTCCACCACGCGGCTGCAGCTGGGCCGGTGGTTTGCGGCCGAAAACGGCGCGGTGCTCAAAGCCAAGAAGAACCACCCGACGGTGGGCGCCACCGTGGCGCTGGCGGCGGTGCGCACGAAGATGGCAGTGGCGCTGGACGCCCTGGCCAGCGCGCTGCTGGAAGCGCTGCAAACCGCCGCCAACCGCCCGGATGTGGTGGGCCGCATCAAGCTGGCGGCCACCCAGGCCCAGCATTTCGACACCGACGCCGACAACCGGCTGCAGGTGCCCGACCAGTTCATCGACCTGGGCAGCTTCGCCGTGCGTTTGCAAGCCGCC
>JAYSYH010000327.1:0-3195 GCA_043716645.1 Betaproteobacteria bacterium
GGGAAAGTCTCGGCGGCGTGGTGGAAGCCTGCCACCCACGGCATCAGCGACTGAGAAACCGGGCTCAACGTTGCCATGTGGTCCACCTCGCCTTCGGGCACGGGTTCGCGCGGGTGCTCATCGTCGAACTCCAGCACCAGCGGGTCGAACCAGCCGTCTTCGACGATCGCGCGGTTCAGCGCGGCGTGGCGACGCATGATCAGCGCGGTGGTGCGGGCCAGCCACGCCTCGTCGACCTCGTCGGGCAGCGGGCGGCCGTCGAAATCGAAGACGTGCGCGAGCCAGGTCGCCGGCGCCAGCAGCACCGGCTGCACGATCACGCCGCAAAGGTAGCCGTCGAGCATCACCACGTCGAGCGGCTCGAGCGGCTCTGGGGTCTCGAGCAGCAGGTCGTCGAGCTCGGCGAACTCGGCGTCGGTGAGGTCGTGTGCGCGGGCGGGCGTGAGGGGGCGGGAGGTGAGCGACATGGGGGCTTTCGGCGCAGTGATGCCCCGATTGTGCTTGGATTTTCAGGCAGCTTCGGCAGGGGCAAGGCCGGCGCCGCGAGATTCAGCGACCTCCGCCCGCGTCGCCTTCGTCGCCGTCAGTCGGTGGCGGCCTGCGCCGCTTCGATCAACCGGTCGCGCAGCCACTGGTGGCTGCTGACGCGGTCGTGACGCATGTGCCACAGCATCGTCACGCGCAGGCTGTCCATCGGGAACGGCAGCGGGCGTGTCAGCACCTTTTCCTGAAACCCGGCGGCGGTCACGAAGGATGCGGGTAGCACCGTCAGCAGGTTGCTGTTCGCCACCACCTTGCCGGCGGTGAAGTACTGGTTCACGGTCAGCACGACGCGCCGCTTGCGGTTCAGCGCGGCCAGGGCCTGGTCGGCCCGGCCATTGGCGCGGCCGGAGAAACTGACGAGCAGGTGGTGGGCGGCGCAATAGTCGTCCAGCGTCAGCGTCAGCGTGGCGCTGGCCAGCGGGTGGCCCTGGCGCATCACGCACACGAAGCCGCTTTCCTGCAGATGGTGGTGGCGCAGGCTGGCGTCGCCGCCCTCGATGGACAGCGCCGCCACCGCTTCCGGGAAATGGCCGACCGCCAGGTCGGCTTCGCCGCGTTCGAGCAGCTTGCTCGGGTCACGCGTGGTCAGCGGCAGCACGCGCAGGTTCGCGAGCGCCTGGGTGCGCTCGATCTGCTCGACCAGGTGCGGCACGAAGGTGGTGGCTGCAGCATCGGCCATCGCGATGCGAAAGCTGGCCGCATCGGCCTGGGGGTTGAATTCACCGGGTGCCAGCGCCGCGCGCAGGTTGCCCAGGGCGCTGCGCACTTCCGGCCACAGCGCTTCGGCCCGTGGTGTCGGCGTTACACCGGCTGCGGCGCGCGTCAGCAGCTCTTCGCCGATCGACTCCTTCAGGCGCTTCAGCGCATTGCTCACCGCCGGTTGCGTCAGCGACAGGCGTTCGGCGGCACGCGTGAGGTTGCGCTCGGCCATCACGACGTCGAAGACGCGCAGCAGGTTGAGGTCGAGGGTGCGGAAGTTGAAGGCGGCCGGCATGGATATACAGGATCGAAATATCCGCGATTCATAAGATTGATTGGTGAATTGCGCGGGTTAACCCTAATGTACGGGTACTGGAGCCTGCACGTCGGGCTTCGATTTTTGAAAGGACTTCGGAATGACCACTTTGATCACACCGCTGCCGCTTGAGTCATCGCCGCCCGGTCGGGCCACCGGCCCTGGCTGGATCGCGCGATTCGGCGCTTGGCTGTGGCGAGCGCTGGAGGCGACAGGTCAGGCGCGGGCGCGCCGCCACTTGATTGAGTTCGCCGACCGGTGCGAAACGAATCAGCCGCAGCTTGCCAAGGAATTACGCGCCGCCAGCAACGACATGTTGATGGGCTGAAATGGAAAAACCCCCCAAGCTCACTTCGTTCGCTGCCCCCCCAAGGGGGCGCTCAGTACCTTCGGAACGACCGGGCGGTACTGGCAAGTCGGCCCACCCAACCTCAACGAATCGAAAGAGAACACCATGACCACCTCCACACTCCAACTGAAGCTGGAACGCGGCCGTTTTGCCCAGCACGCCAAGGCGTCGCTGGTGGCGCTGCTTCCGATGTTCTGGCGTTTGCTCCACCCGACACGGCCTGCGCCCGGGCTTTTGGTCGCCGACGTGGCAGCGCGCGAAGCGCAAGCCGTGCGGGACATGGCGAACACCTACACCAGGACCGACCCCGGCTTCGCGGCTGATCTGTTCGCCGCCGCCGCCCGCCATGAAGGCCTGAACGGCGGCTGATTCGCAACGGCTGCGCCGCAAGGCCCCGCGCGGGCGGGCCCCTGTGCGCGGGCTCAGGGCGCGAGGCGCGCCTCGATCCGGGTCTTGGTGGCCAGCAACTCGGCCGGCAGGTGATGGGCGAGTTGCTTGAACAGGTCGTCGTGCAGCCGAAGCTCGGCCTTCCAGGCGTCGGCGTCGATGCTCGTGACCTGCTCGTACTGGGCGGCGCTGAAATTCAAGCCGGTCCAGTTCAGGTCTTGGTACTGCGGCGTGGTGCCGAAGGCGTTGTCAGACCCCTGCGCCGCGCCGTCGATGCGTTCGACCATCCATTGCAGAACGCGCATGTTCTCGCCGTAGCCCGGCCACACGAACTTGCCGTCCGCGCCCTTGCGGAACCAGTTCACGCAATAGATCTTCGGCAGCGTGGCGCCCGAGGCTTCGAGCTTGCGGCCGAGGTCGAGCCAGTGCTGGAAGTAGTCGCTCATGTTGTAGCCCATGAACGGCAGCATGGCGAACGGGTCGCGCCGCACCACGCCCTGCGCACCGGCGGCTGCGGCGGTGGTTTCGGAGCCCATCGTCGCGGCCATGTACACGCCTTCGAGCCAGGTGCGCGCTTCGGTGACGAGCGGTACCGTGGTCGAACGCCGGCCACCGAAGATGAAGGCGTCGATCGCGACGCCCGCCGGGTTGTCCCATTCCGGGTCGAGCGCCGGGTTGTTGGTGGCGGCCACAGTGAAGCGCGAGTTCGGGTGCGCGGCGGGCCGGGGCTTGCCGTCGGCGCCGGTTTCCATCGCGATGGCCGGCGTCCAGTCGCGTCCCTGCCAGTCGATCAGGTGCGCGGGCGGCTCGGCGGTCATGCCTTCCCACCACACGTCGCCATCGTCGGTGAGCGCCACGTTCGTGAAGATCACGTCGCGTTTCATGCTGGCCATGCAGTTCG
>JAYSYH010000328.1:0-3191 GCA_043716645.1 Betaproteobacteria bacterium
CCATCCTCGGCACACGCATCGACAGCGGCGTGATATCGATTGGCGGGGGCATGGACACACGGCTGGGTGGCAGCGTGATCGGCAGCACACTCGGCAATAGCAGCGGGACCAAGGTGGCGCTCTCGACCGGCCTGAGTGAGCGTATCGGGTCGCAACTGGCGGTGGAAGATACGCGCCGCCTGGGTGACATCGGCCTGATTGGTGGCGGCAGGAACTTTGTCGTGCCAACCCCTTCGCCGTCCGACGTCGCCAATGCCGACCCCCTGTCCGGCAGTGCGTTTATCCGCACCACCACCATCGCCAAACGGCTGGAAGATCCCAAGTCCAAGGAAGCGCGCGACTACGCCACTTCGTCGCGTTACCAGGCAGTGCTGGCGCTGGTGCGGCTGGCCGACACCCTGACCGCAGACGACGGCGGCGTCATACCCGGCTTGTTCGACGGCATCCAGCTGCACGGCCTGGAAGGCGACACCTTTCTGAACGACCTCAGGCCCCCGGCTGGCGGCGTCGCACCCCTGGAGCGCCCGTTCACCGACTTTTTGCGCAAACGCGAGCTGTTGGCCGCCTTGCTCAAGGTGCCGCAACGGCTGGCGGCCGGACAGACCACCGGCGACCCCGACGAAGCCGCCATGTTCTCCGACAGCACCGACCTGTCGGACCATGTGGTGGCGCTGATGCGCAAGGTCGAAGGCCGCATCAAGCTCTACCGCGACGCGATCGCGGCCTGTGACGCGGTGGCGACGCAGCTCCGCATGGCGCTGGCAACCGTGTCTGCACGGCTGACCGGCGCCGCCGACGATCTGGCCGAGGCGCGCCACGACGCCAGCGTGGCGCGCTCGCTGCTGGCCGAAGAAACCACGCGGCTCGAGCAGGTCAATGCCAGGCGCGTGCGGGTGCTGGCCGAGGAAGTCAAGTTCCTGGTTTTCATGCGCCCGCGCGAGGCCGACAGCCTGTTGGCGACACCCACCCACGCGGTCGACCCGGGGCTGCTGGACGCGCCGGTCCCGGCCTGCCTGCGCGCGCATCCGGATCTGCCCGACGAGATCGCCGACATGATGCGGGTGCTGCGTGAAGCCCCGGCCAACTGGTTTGTCGCCGCGCCGCGTCTCCTGCGCCAGCTCGACCGCGCCGAGCCCTTGGTGCGCCTGCTGCAGGTGGCCCGCGCACGTGCTTCAGCCGGGCTGGCCACTCCGATCGTCGCGGACACCGCCGGCGTCAGCCGGATCAGCCAGGCAGTTGCTGGCCTGGCGATGCGCCAGGTGCAGGCGCTGGCGCCACGGGTGGCGGCGGTGCAAGCGCTGGATCTGGTGGCGCTGTCCAACAGCACCTGGCAACACCAGCAGGCGCAAGCGCAACAGGTGGTGTCTTTCGCCGACCTGGCCGACGGCGGCCACGGCCGTGCCGACGTGGCACGCAACGCCGCCACCGAACTGGAGAACATCCGCGCCATCGTGGTCTGCCTGCATGCCGAGTTCTCGGCCGTGTTGCCCGCGCTGCGCCTGTCGTGGGCGCAGACCTTGTCGGAGTTCGACGCCACACCCAACTTGCGCAATCTGGCCAGTCTCGCTGGCTGGTCCGGCATCGGTTTCGAGGACCGCCGACAGATGCAGGCTTATGTGGACTGGTTGTTCGGGCAGGCAGAGCCGGGTTTCCCGCAGGCCGCGGCGCTGGTCAACGACGTGGTGCGCATGTGCCTGCTGCTGGCCAGCCATGCGCCGGTGGACCGCATCATCACAGGCCGGCTGGTGCGGCCGGTTCCGGCGGTCGTGCCCGGCACGCGGATCCCGCTGTGGGCGCTGGACCGGTCGAAACTGCGCATCGGTATGCAGGCGCTGGCCTATCGCGGCGAGCAGGTGATTGCACGGGCGCTGGTGGAAGACATCGGCCATGGCGAAATATCGGCCCGCGTGGTCGAGACCCTGGGCGACCGGGTCGAGCTGGGCACCGACGTGCGGGTGCATTTCGAAGACAGCGCCGCGGTCAGCCTGAAGTTGGCCAGCGCCGCGCGCAGCCTGTTCGGAAGGTAGTCTTGGCATGTCCGCGACCGTACGCCAGATACGCCATCTGCGGCTCGTGGCCGGGAGCGAGACCGCCGCGCGTGCGGCCGTGACCCGGCTGGAGGACGCCTTGCGCTGCGCGAGCCTGCCCGACACCGGTGCCCGCCTGCTGCTGGTACGCCGCCTGGCTTTGGGCGACCTGGGACGCCACGCCTCGTCGCAAACCATCGCGCGCGTCATAGAAGCCCGCTTCGCCGACCGCGCCGTACGCTGGACACGCGGCGAGAGCATCACCGGGGGCGACGATCTGGCCCGCGCGGAGCAAGTGGTTTTTCTGAGCGCCTGGCACGCCAAAGTAGCGTTGACCCACCGACTGCTGCGCGGCGCATCCTGCACCGGCTGGTACTGGCCACTGGCGGTACCCGAGTTCCGGGTCGACCTGGCGGCCGGTGACAACATCCGCTCGATCATGCAGGCCATTGCGCAGTCCGGCGAGGCGGCGGTTGCGCTGCCTGCCTGGGCGGTTCAGGTGGTGCTGCAGGCAGGCGGCCCCGCATTGGCCGCGATGGTGCCGGCCCGGCTCGGCGAACAACTGCTGCGCGCGGCGGGCCTGGCTGTGCCGCCGCTTGCCGACCCCGCTGCGCACTCGTCGGCCGACCGGACAGAACCGCTGCCTGTGCCGCACTGGTTGCGCCAGCTTTTGCAGATCGGTGGCCAGCCCCTGCCAACCACGGCGGGCGCCACGAATCAGCCCGCATTCGATTGGGCGGGCCGCTATCGATCGGAGCGCCAAGGCCACGGGGACGCGTCGGATACGACAGCCACGACCCGCGACACGGATGCGGATGCGGATTCGGGTGCCGGTCCACCCGCCAGGACGCCGCAGGAAAAGAGCGTCGCCGCCAGCGGCCGGCCGGCACTGCCACAAAGCGTTACCCGCTGGGTCGAAGTCGATCCGCAAACATCACGGACGGGGTTGCCAGTGAGCGCCTTGCAGCCGTTCAAGCGCCCTCCGTCGGGGCCGGTGATCACCGCCTTGCCACCCGAGACCAGCGCCGCGGCGCACCCATCGGCGCCCCTGTTCGACACCATGCCGACGGCCTGCGCCGGCCTGTTGTTCCTGTTGCCGGTGATGGCGCGCCTGGGACTGCCCGCGTGGGCCGAAGGCACGGCGCTGGATGCGCGGCGATCAAC
>JAYSYH010000329.1:0-3186 GCA_043716645.1 Betaproteobacteria bacterium
CCAGTCAATTGCAACGTCCCTCATCTTGCTTCTGGCACCGTCTCGACCGGGCAATGAGCTCAATTGGGGTTGAGGATTGAATTTGCAGGTCCGACTAATCACCGTGTCGGGTGCCCAATGGCGCTCCAGCACTTCGTAGAACCCGGCCGCCAGGGCATCCGCCTGGAAGGCCTCGAAGCTGGTGGTGTTCATGGTCAGCTGCCCAAGAAGTCCAGCAGGCCCTTGTTGAACTCGGCCGCATGCGACAGGTTGAAGCCGTGCGGCCCGCCCTTCACCACACACAGCTGGCTGCCCGGCACGGCCTTGTGTGTGCGCGCCCCGCTGACCTCGAGCGGCACGATCGCATCCGAGTCGCCATGGATCACCAAGGTCGGCAACTTGAACTTGGCCAGGTCGGCGCGGAAGTCGGTGGTCGAAAACGCGTGGATGCAGTCCAGCGTGCCCTTGGGCGACGCGAAGGCGGCGATGTCGCGGGCGTATTGACGCTGCGCCTCGCTGACCATCAGCTTGCCGTTCGTGCTGAAGAAGCCGGTGGTGAAGCCGTCCAGGAAGGCCATGCGGTCGGCCGTGACGCCACCCTTGAAGCCGTTGATCGTGGCGTCGTCCAGTCCGCCTTCGGGGTTGTCGGCCGACTTGTAGAGGTAGGGCGGCACGGCGCCGGCGAAGACCGCCTTGGCGACGCGCTCGGTGCCATAGGTGCCGATGTAGCGCGCCACCTCGCCACCGCCCATCGAGAAGCCCACCAGCGTGGCGTCCTTCAGGTCCAGGTGCGTCATCAGGCCGTGCAGGTCGGCCGCGAAGGTGTCGTAGTCATAGCCCGACCACGGCTGCGAGGATTGCCCGAAGCCGCGGCGGTCGTAGGTGATGACGCGGTAGCCGGCAGCGATCAGCGCGGGCACTTGCGCTTCCCAAGACCGACCGCTGAGTGGCCAGCCGTGGATCAGCACCACGGGCTTGCCGCTGCCGTGATCTTCGTAGTGGATCTCGACCGGCTTGTGGGCTTCGGTTCCGACTTTGAGCATGGGCATGGTGGACTCCTGGGGCGTTGGAAGATGAAAAGACCGGCGCTTCAGCCGGCGCTTCAGCCGGCTTTTCAGCCGGCGTTGACGGACCGTGCCGCGATGGCGGCTTGCACGCCAGCCGCATAGGCCGGCTCGGCCTTGGCCAGATGGCCGAGCCAGCGCGCCTGGATCTCGGCGATCACCCGGCTCAGCGGACCCGACATGTTGTCGAACAGGTTCTGCTTCTCCTGCGCTGGCAGCAGGCGGAACAGGTTGCCGGCCTGGGTGTAGTCGTCCTCGGCCCTGCGGCCGTCGTAGCGACCCGCCGCCCCTTCCAGCGGCCAGCCGGCATCACCGTGCCCGAAGCCGCTGGGCTGGGTGCCCGTGCTGACCACGTTGGCGTAGTTCGATGCCGCCCCGCCGTTGTGGATGGCCATCTGGCCGTCGCGCTGCTGGTTGCTGAGGGGACAGCGCGGACGGTTGACGGGCAGGTGCTGGTGGTTGGTGCCCACGCGATAGAGCTGCGCGTCGTGATAGCCGAACAATCGGCCTTGCAGCATCTTGTCTGGGCTGTAGCCCATGCCCGGCACCAGATTGGAGGGGCTGAAGGCCGCCTGCTCGACATCGGCGTGGTAGTTGTCCGGGTTGCGGTTGAGTTCGAGCATGCCCACCGGCATGCGCGGGAAATCCGCATGCGGCCAGATCTTTGTCAGGTCGTGCGGGTTCCAGCCCGTCTTCTTCTTCCAGGCGATGAGCTCGGCTTCGGTGGCGACCTGGATGCGGACTTGCCATTTCGGGAAGTCGCCGCGAGCGATGGCGCCGAAGAGATCGCGCTGCGCGTAGTCGGGGTCTTCACCGGCCAGGCGCACGGCATCGGCAGCACTCAGGTTCCTGACGCCCTGCTGCGTGGTCAGGTGCCACTTGACGAACACGCGTTCGCCGGCGTCGTTGATAAGGCTGTAGGTGTGGCTGCCGAAGCCGTGCATGTGGCGGTAGCCATCGGGCGTGCCACGGTCGCTGAATAGCATCGTCACCTGGTGCAGCGACTCCGGCGCCTTGCTCCAGAAGTCGAACATCATCGTCGGCGACTTCAGGTTGGTCTGCGGGTCGCGCTTCTGGGTATGCACGAAGTCGGGGAACTTGATGGGGTCCTTGATGAAGAACATCGGCGTGTTGTTGCCGACCAGGTCCCAGTTGCCCTCCTCCGTGTAGAAGCGCACCGCGAAGCCGCGCGGATCGCGCTCGGTGTCTGCGCTGCCCTTCTCGCCACCCACAGTGGAAAAGCGAACGAAGGCCTCGACCTGCTTGCCAACCTGACTGAACAACTTGGCCTTGGTGTACTTCGTGATGTCATGCGTGACGGTGAACGTGCCGTAGGCGCCGCTGCCCTTGGCATGCACGACACGCTCGGGGATGCGTTCGCGGTTGAAATGCTGCAGCTTCTCCATCAGGTGGAAGTCCTGCAGCAGGATCGGCCCGCGCGGGCCGGCGGTGATCGAATTCTGGTTGTCGGCAACGGGAATGCCGGACGCGGTGGTGAGATCGGACATCAACAACTCCGTTTGCTGAATGGGTCGGTCGGGGTAGCGAAAGAGACCAGGACAGGGCATGAAGCACGTGGCCCTGGACGACCGGGCGCCGTTCAGCCAGCACCCCGGCCTTCGTGTCTTTGCCTAAGGTTTACTGCGCCCGTTGGCCGTAGCTCACGGCGTAAGCACCCGGGCGGGCCAACAGCACCGGGTCGGCGGACGGCTCGATGCCGGCCTGCAGCAGCAGCGGGTTGAAGAGCAGCGCCTTCTGCGCCTTGACCTGCTCGACTGGGGTCTTGTTCAGGCTGATCGTGCCGAGCTCGACCAGCTCACGGTCGGCCGGCCAGGAGACGCTGCCGTCGTTGACTGGGTCGCCGTCCTTGGCCACCTGCGCGACCAGGCGGAACTTCACCGCACCCTTGGCCATGCGCTGCGGCAACTCGTCCATCAGGTAGTTCGGCGCCGCCTTCGCGGCGTCGGCATCGGCCAGTGCCTGCTCGCCCGCCATCGGCAGGATCTGGTAACGCGCGTAGTGGCTCACGCCCTTGGCATTGGTGAACTTAAAGGCGTTCACGCCATAGAACGCCAGCGTGCCGAAGCTCACCGGCGCCGGGCGCGGCGTGGTCAGAAACTTCACGGCCACCGGGTGGCTGCCC
>JAYSYH010000330.1:0-9667 GCA_043716645.1 Betaproteobacteria bacterium
GCGCTGTAGTCGGTCTCCTCGGCCAGCGTGCGCGCGGCGGCGTCCAGGTGACGGCCGATGAACACCTGGCGTGGTGGGCAAGATGGAAGGAGGTCCGCCCCGCCTGTTCGTGGTCCTCCCGTCGAGGGCGGTCGCAAAGTAGTTGCCGGAAGGTGGCCTCACGGAGGTAGGCACCCACAGGTTAGGCGGCACTCGGGGCGATTGAGGCGCGGTGCATGGCTTGAGACCGTGCGGGCTCACCGCTTCGGGAGCCTCGCGTGCAAGCGACGGTGCAGCAGCCTCAGCGGGCGCCGGATGGCGCGTGCCTGCCGACCCCTCCCCGTACCTCACGAGCGTCGATGCCCTGGAGGCAGCGGCCGCCGAAATGCCAGTGGGATGGCACCGCCCGTACACAGCGATGGTGCGGCATCTGCGCCAGATGGCGAGACCCAGCCGCCAGGCGCTGACGCTCGCGGCGCCACAGATTGAATTCGGGCAGCTGACCATCGCGCAGTCCGAGGTCGACCCCTGTGTGGCCGGCACCTTGCGCAAGGGTGCCAGGCGCCTAATGTGCACCTGCGTGCGGTGCGGTGCGCCAGCGCGCCTTCGGCTGGACAAGTTCGACTTGGTGCCGCAATGCGCTGAACGCTGGAGCACCAAGGTGCTACACCACAAGTTATCCCGGTTGCTGGTCGAACTCGGTCAAGCGCCAACCTCCGAGACGATCAAGCTGTACGCCTGCGAGGATTTGCCGACGCTGGCGGGATGCGCGATCCCCGGTCACACCTGGATCAGGCTTGCGGTGGGTGCCGAGCGAACGCCTGTGCGATGCATCTGCCGTGACGCGCTGGTGGCGATGGCGGGCCACCTGACGGCGCTGCGCGATGCGGTGGCTGAACGTCTTGCCGGCAGCCAGTAGATGATCGCGCGAGCGGATTGTCCAATGACACCGGCCGCACTGTCGCCCGCTACCGGGCGCCACTTTGTTGCGGGCGCCCGGCCCCTGCCAATCGACCTGGGCGTACATACCCGCGCAACACGCACCAACTTCGTCTGCGAGAACGACCCCCGCATGCGGAGTCGGTTGCGCGGGCGGACCCCGACACCCCCAGGTCATCCGGCCAAGCGGGCTGCATCAGCCGGACCCGATTACGATCTTTTCCGGATCGTCCGTCAGTCAGGGCAGTCACGCAGCACGGAAGTTGGCCGTTCCAACGAATTCCAATTTGGAATAAGAAATGCCCGCTTGTTGGCGGGCACTTTCGAGGGGAGCCTCATGAATATTGGCGGAGTGGACGGGACTCGAACCCGCGACCCCCGGCGTGACAGGCCGGTATTCTAACCAACTGAACTACCACTCCGCAGCGGTGATGGCGTTTCGGCTTGCGCCGCAAGTACCACCCAACTTGTCTTGCATTTGACTCACGAAATACCAGCCGAAACTGGCGTCCCCTAGGGGATTCGAACCCCTGTAATCACCGTGAAAGGGTGGTGTCCTAGGCCTCTAGACGAAGGGGACCGTGACTTTCGAAATGCGCTTCCAACCTAACCTACTCCTGAACAACGCTTGCGGTACTTGGTGGAGGTA
The DNA here is from genome assembly GCA_043716645.1 of Betaproteobacteria bacterium. Classification (GTDB taxonomy): domain Bacteria; phylum Pseudomonadota; class Gammaproteobacteria; order Burkholderiales; family Burkholderiaceae_C; genus Rubrivivax. Next base: position 1,568 of record JAYSYH010000330.1, read on the forward strand.
AGCGGGATCGAACCGCTGACCTCTTGCATGCCATGCAAGCGCTCTCCCAGCTGAGCTATACCCCCTCAGGTGCCGAATGGCTTGCTCGCCATTGGCCGGGTTCCCCAAGCCGTTGACTCACACGCCAGCGCTGTTCAAGCGAGCCATTGAGTGTAGAACATTTCTCAGAGATGGCGCAAGCCGGCGACGACCTTTTCCCTTGGGAAGAGCGCCAGCACCGCGTCGATGGACGGCGTTTGTGAGCGGCCGCAGATCAAGACGCGCAAGGCCGGCGCCAGTTGCGGCATCTTCAGTTGGTAGGCGGCCAGATTTTCCTTGATCGCCGCTGCAATGGCAGCCTTGTCCCACGCCACTTCGGTCAGCCTGTCGCGCAGGCCGCGCAGGCCCGGCAGCACCGCTTCGGTGACGTGCAAGGCCAGGTCTTCCGCACGCGGATGAACGGGTACGAACAGCATCTGGACCCAGTCCGCGAACTCGACCACGGTGGTACAACGGTCCTTGAACACAGCCGCCGCGCGGCCCAGCAAAACGAGGTCGTCGACCACCACGCCGCGCAAGGCCAACTGCCGCTGCGTCAAGGCAGCCAGACGCTGGTTATCGCAGAGCTTGATGTAATGCGCATTCACCCAGGCCAGCTTGGCGGGATCCCATTGCGCGGGGCTCTTGGCCAAATGGCTGCCGTCGAACCACTGCACCATCTGCTCGCGACTGAAGAGTTCTTCGTCGCCGTGGCTCCAGCCCAGGCGGGCCAGGTAATTCAGCATCGCTTCGGGCAGGTAGCCCGCTTCCTCATAGGCGGTGAGGCTGACCGCACCCCGGCGTTTGGACAGCTTCTGTCCATCGTCGCCCAGAATGATCGGGCAATGGCCGAACTGAGGCAGCGGTGCGTCCAGCGCGCGGAAGATGTTGATCTGCCAAGGTGTGTTGTTGATGTGTTCGTCGCCGCGAAAGACATGGCTGATCGCCATGTCCCAGTCGTCGACGACCACGGCGAAGTTGTATGTCGGCACACCGTCGGGTCGCAAGATGATCAGATCGTCGATCTCGGTGTTGCTGATGTGGATCGGGCCTTTGACCAGGTCGTCCCAACCCACCACGCCCGACACCGGGTTGGCGAAACGCACGACCGGCTGCACGTCTTCCGGCGGGGGAGGCAATACCTTGCCCGGCTCGGGCCGCCAGCGGCCGTCGTAGTGGGTTTTTTCGCCGCGCGCGCGCTGCGCTTCGCGCATGGCGTCCAGCTCTTCAGGCGAGGCGTAGCAACGGTAGGCGGTACCAGCCGCCAGCATCTGATCGACCACCGCGCGGTAACGGTCCAAGCGCTGCATCTGGTAGATCGGGCCTTCGTCATGCGCCAACCCCAGCCATTGCATCGAGGCCAGGATCTGCTCGACCGCGTCCTGCGTCGAACGCGCCACGTCTGTGTCTTCGATGCGGAGCACGAATTCGCCACCGAAATGGCGCGCGTAAGCCCAGGAATACAACGCCGTGCGGGCGGTGCCCAGGTGCAGGAAGCCCGTGGGCGACGGGGCGATGCGGGTGCGGACTTTTTGCGTCATGCGAGTTTGGACAAACCGACTTGAAGGTCGTTTTTCAGATCTTCCACGTCTTCCAGACCCACCGCCAAACGCAAGGTGCCTTGTAGGATGCCGGCAGCCTGCCGCTGGGCTTCTGCCAGGCGCCCATGCGAGGTGGTGGACGGGTGGGTCAGCGTGGTCTTGGTGTCGCCCAGGTTGGACGTGATCGAGCAGATGCGCGTTGCGTCCGACACCACCCAGGCGCCAGCGCGTTCGCCCTTGACCGTGAAAGACAGCACCGCGCCGCCCACGCCCGACTGTTGAGCCATCGCCAACGCGTGCTGCGGGTGCGACGGCAGGCCGGGGTAGTGCACGCGCGCAACAGCCGGTTGTGCTTCCAGCCACTGCGCCATCAACAAGGCGCGCGCGCTTTGTGCTTGCATGCGGATGGACAAGGTTTCCATGCCCTTCAGCACCACCCAGGCGTTGAAGGGCGACAGGCTCATGCCGGCACTGCGCATCACCGGCATCAGCCGGCTGTCGATGACTTCTTGCGACGCGCAAACAGCGCCGGCAATCACACGGCCCTGCCCGTCCAGGTACTTGGTGCCGGAATGGATGACGATGTCGGCGCCCAGCTTCACCGGCTGCTGCAGCGCCGGGCTACAAAAGCAGTTGTCCACCGCCAACAACGCACCACCGCCGCGCGCCACTTCGGCCAGTGCCGCTATATCGCAGACCTCGGTCAGCGGGTTGGTGGGCGATTCGGCAAACAGCAGCTTCGTGCTGGGCCGCAGCGCGGCCTTCCACGCGGCCACATTGGTCTGCGACACGAAGGTCGTTTCGACGCCGAACTTGGCGAAATCCTGGAACAGCTTGATGGTTGAACCGAACACGCTTTGCGAGCACACCACGTGATCGCCAGCCTTCAGCAAGCCCATGATCAGCAGCGTGATGGCGGCCATGCCGCTGCTGGTGCCGATGCAGCCCGAAGTGCCTTCCAGCGCGGCCAGACGGCGCTCCATCATCGTGACGGTGGGGTTGGAAAACCGGCTGTAGACGAAGGCGTCTTCCTCGTTCGCGAAGCGCCGCGCGGCGGTGGCGGCGTCCGGGTGCACGAAAGAACTGCTGAGGTACAGGGCCTCGGAGTTTTCACCGTACTGCGAAGGCGGCAGGCCTTCGCGGACGGCCAGCGTGTCCAGCCGCGCATCGGCGGGCAAGTCGACGCGGGCAATACCGATCTTCCGCGTATTCATCGACGTTCCTCGGCGCCTTGCAAGGCCAGCCTTGAACCGACTTCGGCGGCTTCTTCGGCGGTGTCGAACTGCAGACGGCGCTGTGCCTGCATCGTGGCGAAGTCTTCGGCAGAAACATCGCCGGTGATGTAATGGCCGTCAAAGCAACTGGCCTCGAAGCCGACGATCTTCGGGTTCAATGCCGCCACCACGCGCTTCATCGCGTCGACGTCCTGGTAGATCAACTGGTCGGCGCCGATGAAAGCGCGGATCTCTTCGATGCTGCGGTTGTGCGCCACCAATTCGTTTTTGGTCGGCATGTCGATGCCGTAGACATTCGGGAAGCGCACTGGCGGCGCCGCGCTGGCCATGTAGACCTTGCGCGCGCCGGCCTCGCGGGCCATCTGCACGATCTCTTTGCTGGTCGTGCCGCGCACGATGCTGTCGTCCACCAGCAGTACGTTACGGCCCTTGAATTCCATGCCGATCGCGTTGAGCTTCTGGCGCACGCTCTTCTTGCGCACCTCGTGCCCCGGCATGATGAAGGTGCGGCCGACGTAGCGGTTCTTGACGAAGCCTTCGCGGTACGGCTTACCCAGGCGATGGGCCAATTGCATCGCGCTGGGCCGACTCGATTCAGGGATGGGAATGACCACGTCGATGTCGCTCGGCGGTAGCGTACTGATGACGCGCTGGGCCAGTGTTTCGCCCAGGTTCAGGCGCGCGTGGTAGACCGAAACGCCGTCCAGCACCGAATCGGGCCGCGCCAGGTAGACGAACTCGAACATGCAGGGGTGCAGCGACGGGCTCTCGGCACATTGGCGCGCGTGGATGGTGCCAGGCTGATCGATGAAGATGGCCTCGCCCGGCGCCACGTCGCGCGTCAGCTTGTGCCCGGTGCCTTCCAGCGCCACCGATTCGCTGGCCACCATCACGCCTCGCCCGTGTTCGGCCTCGGTCTGACCGAAGCACAGCGGGCGGATGCCGAAGGGGTCGCGGAAGGCCAGCAGCCCGTGGCCGGCAATCAGCGCGATCACGGCGTACGAACCCTTGATGCGCCGCTGCACCGCGCCAACCGCTTTGAAGACCTGATCGGGCGTCAAGGGCAAATCGCGCGCCACCCGTTCCAGTTCATGCGCCAGCACGTTGATCAGCACCTCGGTGTCGCTCTCGGTATTGATGTGGCGACGGTCGATCGCGAAGAGCTCGGCCTTCAGCGCTTGCGCGTTGGTCAGGTTGCCGTTATGCACCAGCACGATGCCGTAAGGCGCGTTGACGTAGAAGGGCTGCGCCTCTTCTTCGCTGTAAGGGTTGCCGGCCGTGGGGTAACGCGTCTGGCCCAGGCCGACATTGCCGATCAAGGTGCGCATGTTGCGCGTGCGAAAGACGTCGCGCACCATGCCGCGGCCCTTGTGCATAAAGCACTTGGTGCCCTGCATGGTGACGATGCCGGCCGCATCCTGGCCGCGGTGCTGCAGAAGCAACAACGCGTCGTACAGAAGCTGGTTGACGGGGGCTTGGGAGATCGCGCCGACGATGCCGCACATGGTGGGTGGTGTCCTGGTGGGGAAATCTTTGTGGCGATGAAATCAGGCGCGCAGCACGCGCACCACGGTGTCGGGCAGCAAAGGCCTCAGGGCCTGCAGCGCGCTGTTCAGCCAGCGCGCACCTTGCGACTGGCGCCAAGCGGTGGATTGTGCGGCCGGCGTCAAGGCCACCACCGAGGCCACCGCCAGCAGCAGCACCAGGCCACGCAGGACGCCGAATGCAGCGCCCAGAAAACGGTCGGGCAGCGACAACGGCGTGGCGTGTATAAGCATGCGGATCAGCTTGGCCGCCAGGCCCCAGACCACCAGCGCTGCAATGAAGCACAGGCCAAGCGCAACGCCCAGGTTCAGGGCCGAACCCGGCGTGCCCACCGGCAGGTTGGGCGCCAACTGCGGCGCGGCCCACTGCGCGGCGAACCACGCCGCGACCCAACCGGCCAGCGACAAACACTCGAAAACAAGACCGCGAAACAGACCCACCAGCACCGAAGCCGCCAGCACGGCCAGCAAGGCCCAGTCCGCCCAGGGCAACGCGGGCAGCAGATCCTTCAAAGCCCGCCCCTCACCCAGCGGCCGTCACAGCGCCAGCACAGCCGCCGGCAGGCCACTGCGCTTGACCTTGGCGGCCACCACATCGGCCTCGGCGCGTGTGGCGTAAGGGCCCACGCGCACGCGGGTGCGGCTGCCCCTGTCGGACTCGACGACCTGCGTGTAAGTCTTCAGCCCCAGCCCTTCGATCTTGGCGCGTGCATCGCGCAATTTGCCTGCTTCGCTGTAGGCACCGGCCTGGATGACGTAGCGGCCGGATTCGACAGCCGCGCTTGAAGCCGCCACCGGCTTTTCGGGCGGCGTGGCGGGCAAGGCTGTGGGCACGACAAGTTCAGCGGCGGACGTTGGCAGTTGCGGTGCCCCGATTACCACGGGCGCCACCTTCGACGGCGCGGGCGCGGGCGGAGGTGCGGGCGGAGGTGCGGGTGCGGGTGCGGGTGCAGGCGCGGGTGCAGGTGCGGGTGCGGGTACAGGTGCGGGTACAGGCCCTGGCCTTGCGGCTGCGCTGGCTGCGGGGGCCGCACTCTCCTCGGTGCCGGCGTCTGCCGGCAACATCGGCAGTGGCTGCAGCCTGGGCGTCGTGGCGTCCTTGCCCGCCATGCCGCTGGTCACCGCATCACCCCGTGGCACTTCGAAGGGTGTGTCGACGGGCAGCGGGCGGGGCTGTGTTTCGAAGAGCACCGGGAATCCGACCACACCGATCAACAGCAGCACGACAGCGCCAACCAGCCTGCGGCGGGCCTGTGTGCGGGCAGCCAGAACCTCGGTCGGGTCGTCGCCCATCGCTGCCGGGCGGGCGCGCTCGGGCGTGGCGCGTGCAGGTTTCGGTCGCAGGAAAGGAATGCGCATGCGGCAGGCGGTTCAGCCAACGTGGGCAGCAGACAGTCGGGGCAGGCCAGTCTTGAGCACGCCGCCCACGGTGTGGAAAGACCCGAAGACGACGATTCTGTCGGCAGGGTCGGCGCTGGCCGCCGCTGTGCGCAGGGCCTCGGCGGGGCTTGCGTGGCAGTGGATGGCGACATCACGCAGGCCGCAGGCCGTGCGAACCAGCCCGGCCAGCGCCTCGGCAGTGGCGGCACGCGGATTGGGCAGGTCGCAGCAGTGCCACACGTCCACCAGCGGCGCGATTTTGGCCAGCAGCCCGGGGATGTCCTTGTCGGCCATCACGCCGAACACGGCGTGGGTGCGCGGAAAGAAACCCATCGCGTCCAGGTTCAGCGCCAGCGCGGCCACGGCCTGCGGGTTGTGCGCCACGTCCAGCACCAGCGCCGGCTGGCCGGGCACGATCTGGAAACGCCCCGGCAGTTCCACCAGCGCCAGGCCCGTGCGCACGGCCTGCGCATTGATCGGCAGGCGGTCGCGGATGGCGATCAGCGCGGCGATGGCACCTGCTGCGTTGATCAGCTGGTTGGCGCCGCGCAGCGCTGGGTAGGACATGCCGTGGTAGCGCCGGCCGCGTCCGCTCCAGCCCCACTGTTGGCGGTCGCCCGAAGTGTTGAAGTCGCGGCCGACCAGCCACAGGTCGGCGCCTATCGCCTCGGCGTGGGCCACCACGCTCTTCGGCGGCACCGGGTCGCTGACGACGACCGGCTTGCCGGGCCGCATGATCTGTGCCTTCTCAAGACCGATGCTTTCGCGATCAGGGCCCAGGTATTCCATGTGGTCCAGGTCGATGCTGGTGATAACCGCGCAGTCGGCATCGAAGGCGTTGACGCTGTCGTAGCGACCGCCCAGCCCGACTTCCAGGATTACCAGGTCCAGCTCGCTCATCGACAGCAGCCGCGCGATGGCCAGCGTGCTGAATTCGAACTGGGTCAGCGTGATGCTGTCGCCTCCATGCAGCCGAGCGACTTCCACCGCGGCAAATTGCACCGCCAGCGCCTCGGCCGTCACCGGTTCGCCATTGACCCGGCAGCGCTCGGTGAAGTGCACCAGTTCTGGCTTTTGGTACAGCCCCACGCGGTAGCCGGCGTGGCGGGCGATCGACTCCAGCATCGCGCAGGTGCTGCCTTTGCCATTGGTACCGGCCACGATGATGACCGGCACATCGAAATGGATGCCCAGCCGGCGCCTGACCTTGGCCGTGCGCTCAAGCGACAGGTCCATCGTCTTGGGGTGCATGGCTGCGCAATGCACCAGCCATTCCGCGAGCGACAAGGGGGCGCTCAAGCTACCGCATCAGCGCTCTGGCGCTGCAGCATGGCCAGCAGGCGGGCGATGTTGGGCCGCAACTGGCGGCGGTCGCAGATCATGTCCAGCGCGCCGGTACCGATCAGGAATTCACTGCGCTGGAAGCCTTCGGGCAGTTTCTCGCGCACGGTGTTCTCGATGACGCGTGGGCCGGCGAAACCGATCAACGCCTTTGGCTCGGCAATCACCACATCGCCCAGAAAGGCAAAGCTGGCCGACACGCCGCCCATCGTCGGGTCGGTCAACACGCTGATGTAGGGCAATCTGGCCTTGGCCAGGCGCGTCAGCGCAGCATTTGTCTTGGCCATCTGCAGCAGGCTCAGCAGGCCTTCCTGCATGCGCGCGCCGCCCGTGGCGGTGAAGCTGATGAAGGGCACTTTCTGCTCGACAGCGGCCTCGACGCCGCGCACGAAACGCTCGCCGACCACGCTGCCCATTGAGCCGCCCATGAATTCGAATTCGAAGCAGGCCGCCACCACCGGCACGCTCATCAAAGCGCCACCCACCACCACCAGCGCGTCGGTCTCGCCAGTGGCTTCCAGTGCGGCTTTCAGGCGTTGTGGGTACTTCTTGCTGTCCTTGAATTTCAGCGGGTCGACCGGCATCACTTCCTGGCCGATTTCCCAGCGCCCTTCCGGGTCCAGGAAAGCATCGAGGCGCGCGCGCGCGTTGATGCGGTGGTGGTGGTCGCACTTGGGGCAGACGTTGAGGTTCTGCTCGAGATCAGTCTTGTAGAGCACCGTCTCGCAGGACGGACACTTGATCCACAACCCTTCCGGCACCGCACGGCGCTCGGCCGGGTCGGTGGGTTGAATCTTGGGCGGCAGAAGCTTTTCCAACCAACTCATGCGGACACCTCAGGCATCAAGGGCGGCGCGAATCTCGGCCATGAAGGCCCGCGCCGCGGGAGCGGCATTGTGCCGTGTCTGGGTTTCCAGAATCTGGATCAGCCGCGAGCCGATCACCACCGCGTCGGCCACCTGCGCGACAGTGCGCGCGGTGGCGGCGTCGCGGATGCCGAAGCCCACGCCCACCGGCACGCTGACATGCTGGCGAATGCGC
>JAYSYH010000034.1:0-2463 GCA_043716645.1 Betaproteobacteria bacterium
TGGCCACGCGGCTGGGCTTGTCGGGTGTGCCGGCGGTGGCCGAGACGATCGCGCTGCACACCATCTTCGAATTGGTCCGCGCGACGAAGGCCCGCGTGCACCTGTGCCGGCTGTCCAGCGCGGCTGGCGTGGCGCTGCTGCGCGCGGCCAAGGCCGAAGGGCTGCCGGTGACGGGCGACGTCAACATCCAGTCGCTGCACCTGACCGACGTGGACATCGGCTATTTCAACGCCGACATGCGCCTGACGCCGCCGCTGCGCCAGGGCCCCGACCGCGCCGCGCTGCGCGCCGCGCTGGCCGACGGCACGCTGGACGCGCTGGTGTCGGACCACAACCCGGTGGCCGATGACATGAAGAACCTGCCTTTCGGTGAAGCCGAGCCGGGTGCGACCGGGCTGGAACTGCTGCTGAGCCTGGCGCTGCGCTGGGGCGCCGACAGCGGCCTGCCGCTGACCCACACACTGGGCCGTGTCACGCACCACCCGGTGCGCGTGCTGGGCGACGCGCTGGGCTCGCTGGCCAGCAGTGCCGGGCGGCTGGTCGAAGGCGGCGTGGCCGATGTCTGCATCTTCGACCCGGCGGCGCAATGGATGGTCAGCCCGGCGATGTTGGCCAGCCAGGGCAAGCACACCCCTTTCAGCTTCGCGTCCACCGGCATGGCCTTGCCCGGCCGCGTGCGCGTCACGCTGGTGGCCGGCACGGTTGCCTACGAAGCGCCCATCGAGTCCGTCGCCTGATGGGCCGGCTGTTGGCGGCCTGGCGCTTGTTCCGCGCCGTGCTGCACGTGCTGCACGGCATGCTGGTGATGACGCGCTTCCCGCGGCTGAGCGCAGCGGGGCGGCACCAGCGCATCCGCTGGTGGTCGGTCGGCCTGCTGCGCGCCGTCGGCATAGCGGTCAAAGTGACTGGCACGGCGCCCCGCCCCGGCGCCACGCTGGTGGTGGCCAACCACGTGTCGTGGATCGACATCGCGGCCATCCACGCCGCGGCACCGCACGCGCGCTTCGTCAGCAAGGCTGACGTGCTGACCTGGCCGCTGCTGGGCTGGCTGATCAGGAATGCCGGCACGTTGTTCATCGAACGCGAACGCAAGCGCGACGCTGTGCGCGTGGTGCACGCGATGGCCCAAGCGATGCAGGCCGGCGACACGGTGGCCGTCTTTCCCGAAGGCACCACTGGCCCCGGGCCCGAACTGCTGCCCTTCCACGCCAACCTGCTGCAGGCAGCCATTGCCACGGCCACGCCGGTGCAGCCCATCGTGCTGCGCTTTGCCGACACCGCGCAGGCCTACAGCCCGGCAGCGGTGTACATCGGCGACACCACGCTGCTGCAAAGCGTCTGGCGCGTGGTTTGCGCGCGCGGGCTGACGGCGCATGTGCACGTGATGCCGCCCATCGCCACCGCCCACGCCGACCGGCGCGCGCTGGCCGCGCACCTGCGCGAACTGATGACCGCCGAGTTGCCTGCATGACGGCAACGCCGTTGCTGCTGGCCTGCGCCGACGAAGCCACGCTGGCACGGGGGCTGGCCACGGCGCTGGGTTGGCCCTGGGCCGTGATCGATCAACACGTTTTCCCCGATCGCGAAACCCGGCTGCGCCTGCCGCCGCAACTGCCGCCGCGCGTGGTGCTGCTGCGCGGCCTGCAAGACCCGAACGCCAAGTTCACGCTGCTGCTGCTGGCCGCCGCCGGCGCGCGCGCACTGGGTGCGCAGCACCTCACGCTGGTCAGCCCCTACCTGGCCTACATGCGGCAAGACCTGGCCTTCACGCCCGGTGAAGTGGTCAGCCAGCGCCACCTCGGGCAGCTGCTGGCGGCCAGTTTCGACGCCGTCATCACGGTCGACCCGCACCTGCACCGCGTGGTCACGATGGACGAGGTGGTGCCGGGCCGCCGCGGCATCGCGCTGACGGCGGCCGAGTTGCTGGGCGGCCACGTGGCGCAGCAGGTGCCGGGCGCTTTGCTGCTGGCACCCGACGAAGAAGCCGGCCAGTGGGTGCGGCGCGCCGCGCAGGCCCACGGCCTGGACCATGCGGTGTGTCGCAAGACCCGCCACGGTGACCGCGACGTGGCTGTGGTCCTGCCCTTGCCGGCCGGCGTGGTGGCCGGCCGCGCCGTGGTGCTGCTGGACGACGTGGCCAGCACCGGCCGCACGCTGGCCGCCGCCGCGCGCGGCGCGTTGGCCGCCGGTGCCACCAGCGTGGACGTGGCCGTGACGCACGCCCTTTTTGTCGGCGACGCGCTGGCCCAGGTGCAGGCAGCCGGCGTGCGCCACGTGTGGAGCAGCGACTGCGTGCCGCACGCCAGCAATGCGGTCAGCGTGGTGCCTTTGCTGGTGTCCGCCTTGCGCAGCTTCTGACCTGCTGACCCGCTGACCCGCTGACCCGGCCGCTGTCAGCCTTCGACCTTGCCGTGCAGCTTGCGGTAAATGGTGTTGCGGCTGATGCCCAATTGACGCGACGCC